>JAKOOG010000044.1 GCA_022701545.1 Weeksellaceae bacterium
CTGCCGGCAAAAAACCATTGAGTTCGGGAAAAATATTTCATTTAATATAGAACGTGATATTTCCTATGGAAACGATATTGCCCAGAAAATGGATCTTTATATTCCGGAAAAGAACAGGGATGCAAAAAATGTCTTTATCATCATTCATGGCGGAGGATGGCGTGGTGGGAGAAAATCGCAGCTTACCAATTTTACCTTCGACCTGATGAAGAGATTTCCCGATATGGTTTTTGTTAATCTGGAATACCGGCTGGCTTCGGCGACCCGTTTTGCGCTTCCCGATCAGACCGATGATCTGAAAGCCGCTATGGATTTTGTCGAAAAGAAATTAAACACCCATCCCACATATATTCTTTTAGGAAACAGTGCAGGCGGTCACCTGGCGATGTTTTATGCCTATCGTCATGACCGGAAGAAAAAAGTAAAAGCAGTGGTAAATATTGTCGGCCCGGCAGACCTGAATGATCCAAGGTTTAAAAATTACGACGATTACGCTTTTGTTGAGAAGCACCTCATCGATCCGAAAATTGTTGAGGGTAAGCTTTCTTTGATGGATTTCGGAAGCCCGGTACACTGGATTACGCCAACCTCAGCCCCTACCCTTTCATACTACGGAACAGCCGATCATGTGGTCCCGGTTTTCCAAAAGAAGATTCTGGATTCGGCTTTGGCCCGAAACAAGGTGTATCATGAATCGTATGAATTCAACGGCGATCATGCGGGATGGGAGCAGCCTTCTCATGCAGTATTTTTAGTGGATAAGATTAAAGATTTCCTGAAAAAGATAGATAAAAAATAAACGCTCTGAAAATTTCAAAGCGTTTTATAATTTTGATGATCTGTTTAATCTTAAACCTCTTTTAAGACAGAGCGCACAAAGTTTCTTTTAAACCTAAATACTTTTTAATTCTCCATAAGATGTAGACTTAATAAAGCAACAGAGCCTTTCATCACGAATTTTGCCTGGCTTAATAAGCGGGTATCCTGATTCTTTTATTCCGATTTAAAAATTTCCGATTTTTCAGAAACGCCGTTGGCATTAAAAGCTTCGATCTGGAAATAATAGGAATCGGTCCGGTCGGCTCCCGTAAAGAAATATTCATTCTTGCCATACACCATAATGCTTCCGTATAATTTATCCGGCGATTTTCCCCAATAGATCACATAGCCGTCGGCTTCGGAATTCTGCTGCCATTTCATCCAGATGCTTCTTCTTTCGCCGTACTTTTTAGGATCCGCTCTGAGCGGTACGAAATTCTGAACTTTCCCCGGAACGGCTCCCGCTCCTTTTCCAAACACCCTGAATCCGCTTAATGCAAATTTTCCCGTCGGCATTTTCAGGTTTTCCATTTTCAGGAATCTGGCCTGGGCCGGCTTTTCCAGTTCTACGTAGTCATGAGGGACATCCTTTGTGTTTTTGCTTTTATCTACAATAACGCTCCACCTTTTACCGTCGTTGGAACCGTAGATTTTATACTGATGCATTTTACCCAGGGTCTTACCCATAAATTCGGCATCCTGATCGGCATAGTTGATCTGAATGGCATTGATGGTGGAAACCTCGCCCAGATCGGTCTGGAACCATTCCCCTTTATCTCCTGTTCCCGCACTCCAGTAGGTTTTAATGTCTTCATCTACCGCATAATTCGAATGATATCCACCGAGCGTCGAAGAAACCTGAACCGGCTTATTGTAATTCAGCAGCATCCATCCGGCGAAAAGTCCTTTTGAAAAATCCTTACCCTGGGCGTACTTCGGCAGATAAGTCGGGTAATCGCCGTATGCGGTGTTGCAGTACATCACATCATCCTTATCGAATCCTGCCGGCCAGATGCCCAGTCTTCTTTCAAAATTATTTTTGGTGGAAATAAAAATGGTTGAAATATGCCACCAGTTTTTATAGTTGTCCTCAAAAGTCGCTCCATGTCCCGCTCCTCTGGCAAAACCTCCCGGCTTATAGGAAAACGGATTGTGCTGCTGGTATTCAAAACCTTCCAATGGCTTGTTGCTGACGTAAACGCCATCGGAATATCCGCTGAATTCGGTGGCCGGTGCGCCGTACTGCATGTAATATTTCCCGTTATGCCTGGTCATCCACGCTCCTTCCACGAAAGGCTGCAGGAACACATTGTCGTTATACTCCCCGAACCGTTCCCAGCCGTGGTCTTCCGGTTTCAGCCTTAAGATAGGCTTTACAAAACCTTCCGACTGCAGGGTGTTTGTTTTTACTTCCGTCCCCAATAAAGGCCATTCATTACTGGATCCCCAGTACAGGTACAATTTATTCTTGTCTTCATCGTAATGGAAAGCCGGGTCCCAGGCACCTACTTTCAATGTATCAACCGCAATTTTCCAGTCGTCTTTGGTCGGATTGGTACTTTTCCAGATCGGGAAATCCTGTTCCCAGGTGGAGCCGAAAACATATAAGGTATCTTTCATCGCCCAAACGGCCGGTGCATTCAGGTCATGGATGTATTTGCTGTCCCTCAGGAATTTTCTTTTCACGAATTTCCAATCGAGCATATCGTCGCTGTACCAATATCCTTCCTGGTTGGTTGAAAAAAGAAAGAGCTTGTTTTTGAAATTAACGATTACCGGATCGGCTGTCGCCCGGTGCTTTCCCTGCCTGGAAAAAACCTCAAACGGGGTATAACCGTAATCGATATTAATCGGGTTACAGAATGTCTTTTGCTGGGCTTTCAGACTAAATGCTCCCAACAGCAATATAAACATTAAGAAGTACTTCTGCATAATCTATGGTTTCTTATGTCACAAAAATAGGTAAGTTTTTTTAATGTAAGACGTGGATTTGAAATTTAGGATATCTGTTTTCAGCGAAGGACCGTGACCAATATTCCCTGTCAGCAATTGGCCTTTAATTTTTTTAAATTATATCATTGCCATTTAAAATTAGCCTTAATATCTTATAATCAACTTCCCAATTTTTCGGATCCCTACCTTCATTTTTGGAAGTGAATCTCTACCCAAGAAATAATAATTCACCTTAATAGAGATTTATCCAATTCATGATATTTCAAAAAATAAACCTTTTTAATACACAATAAATCATAATTTGGAATTTAAAGTATTTTTAATTCATTTTTGCCGATAGATTAGTAAACCGAAATAAATCGCGGCAGATCATTAAAAATAATTTAACAATAATGATTTTATTGATTACATTTACGCCGGTAATAAATCATATCTTAATGAAATTGCCAAAACTAATAATTCATGAAAGAAAGCTTTGATTATTGCTTAACACCATTGTCATGAATACATTTACTTGAGACAGTTAATTTTATGAAACAAATCGTGATATATGGTGTCGGCAAAATGGCCGAATTTATTTACTATTCCTTTCAATATGACAGTGAGTACGAAGTCGTTGCTTTCTGTATAGACGATCACTACCTTGCTGTTTCCCCAAATACCCAATTTGGCCGGCCTGTGCTGGGTTTTTCGGATATCCAAGAACAGTTCCCACCAAATTCATGCCTTATGCATCTTGCCGTCGGGAGAAACGATGCCCGGGAAATCATCTTTAAAAAGGTTCTTGAAGCGGGATATGGTTTTGCCAATTACATCTGCTCCAAAGCCAATGTATGGCCGGACCTTGTTACAGGTCAAAATGTTTTTATCGATCAGGCCTGCGTCTTCCACCCCTATGTTAAAATCGGAGATAACTCGATGTTTATTGCAGCCCGTATCGGGCATCACTGCTCCGTCGGGAGCCATTCTCTTCTGTCCGGCGTATCACTGGCCGGGAACGTCAGCATAGGAGATAACTGCTTTATGGGGATTAATTCCGGAGCTAAAGAAAATGTGCGGATCGGAGACCACAATACCATTGGTGCCGGTTGTTTCATTACCAAAAATACGGAAAATGGCACCCTGATCTATCAGGCCAAAACGGTACAGAAAATCGTGAAGTCTAAAAATATCGTCCTGTTTAACAATACTCAAAAGACAGATTGATAAGATACCTGAATGCTCACCAGCAAATGAAGTAAAAAATATAATTGATCACTTAAATTGATAAAAACAGCGCCTTTATAAAAGCGATGGCATTGTTTCCCATAAAAGTTCATTTATTTCTATTTCACTAATATCGAAATCATCAGGATGCAGAATAAAGCCATTTTGTTTTTTTAATTCCACTACTGCTTTTCAGCTTTTTCTCTCGAAGAAAAAACGCCTATAAATCTCTCATCATCCAAATATCTATGGATCGTATAGCTGTGACTCATGCTGAAAAAGGATTCTAAATCCAATTCTTTTACGGGCAAATACGTTTCATCTATTGTAGCATCTTCTGTAAGATAACCCCTTCCGATTTCTCCTATCACAGAATCAAAACCGTACTCCCAATGGAGTTTATCGATCTCATATTTTTGATGACAAAACCTTTCGGATAATCCTTAAATCCTGATAGCTCCAATGCAAAACTTTTAACTTGTTCTATTTTTTCTAAATCATTAAAAATCCCAAAAGTTTAGAATCCGTATTTGATTCATCTGTATATATATATGTTCTAAAGTATATATGAAATAATTCATGATATTATTTTTTTCTTTATATGACTTTCAAGCAATAAATTACTAATTCGCAATAAATAATTCAAGCTTTTTGGCAAGGATGAAATCAGAATCGTCATTTGACTTTTTGTCGCCAGAAGTATCAGGATCAGAACTTATGTAAATATAATCGTCGCTATTCAATAATTTAGAATTTTCAACATTATAAAAATTATAGATATGAGTATAGTGAAATTTGAATTCTGTAATATTGCTAAACACTAAATCTATTTTTGTGTAGCCTTCATGCTTCATCCCGAACGGATAATAATTGCTTTCTTCAATAACTTCCAGATTATTGCCGTTGTTAAAATAACTGAGTCTTACACTTTAGGAAAGTTAATTGTTTGTGAGTTTTTTATTTAAAGGAATA
>JAKOOG010000059.1 GCA_022701545.1 Weeksellaceae bacterium
TGTCTGTTTTTCCAGTAGTTGGCTACGGAAGCGTATTGGGAAGCATAGTTAAGCTGAGTTCCTTTATCCTTATCCATATACTTTTTCATCACATCCATCGCCAGTTTGGAAGCCTCCACCCAGGCCGGATAGTCTTTGTTTACCATCTGCTGGATCCCGTAAGAAGTCAGGTAACGGTTGGTTCTTCCCGGATATCCTAAGATCATGGAAAAATCACCCGGCTTTACGCCTTTAAGAGAAACCGGCAGGAAATGCTTAGGCTTCAAAGGAACATTGCCCGGGGAGAATTCGGCAGGGTTTCCTGCGGCATCGGCATACACTCTGAAAACCGTAAAGTCTGCGGTGTGTCTCGGCCATTCCCAGTTATCGGTATCCCCTCCGAATTTTCCTAATGCGGAAGGCGGAGCTCCTACCAATCGGATATCTTTGTAATCCTGATATACAAAATAGTAGAATTCATTTCCATTGAAGAAATCCCTTACCACTACGGTATATTTTCCGTTCTCAGAGTTTTCAGACTGGATCGCTTTTGTTTCAGCATCGATCACTGCTTTACGCTCTGCAGCGGACATTTTGTTGTTCAGTTTGGAGTTGATTCTTTGGGTCGCATCATCCATTCTTACCAAAAATCTTACATAAAGATCTTTTGCATTGAATTCATCTTTTTGCTTCATGGCCCAGAACCCGTTCTTCAGGTAATCTTTTTCCGGGGTGGAAGCCGCCGCCACGGCACCGTAACCGCAGTGGTGATTGGTAAAAATAAGACCCTGGTTGGAAACGATTTCTCCTGTACAGAAACCTCCGAAGCTCACGATGGCATCTTTAAGGCTTGAATTGTTGACCGAGTAAATTTCTTCCGGCGTAAGATGCAATCCTTCTTTTTGCATATCTACCCCATTGAGTCTTTTGACGAGCATTAACAACCACATTCCCTCGTCTGCCCTCATCTGGGCAAAACTTAAAAGGAAAGTGAATAGCAGTAATATTCTTTTCATTGTATTAAATAATTTTTGTGTCGCTAATTTACTAATTTTTTACGGTTCCGCGTCCGTGATGGTATGAAAATGGATTTAAGGCGATTATGAAAAGAATATGGTTTTTCATCCTGGTTTTTTCAGGCCTGAGTTTCCTGGTGAACTGTTCTTCCGCAAACCTTAATAATCCACGGCTTTCAAGGGAATGGATGCTTGTTTCATTTAAGAATTATCCGAAAGAAGATTTAATCCGGAATAATGCGAAAATCGATCTGTCTGCTCCTGCTGAAAACAGGAAAATAAAAGGCGGCGCTTTCATGGGATGCAATAAAATGTTTTTCACCGCGGCATTTAAAAAGAATGGAACCTCAACATTTTCCGATATCGGCTCTACCCTGATGGCCTGCCGGAACATGAAACTGGAAGATGATTTTTCCAGAAGTTTAAAGACGATGCAGCATTACCAACTGGAAGGGCATTTTCTGATATTGAATGACAGCGAGGGAAATGTCATGAAATTTATTGCTGCGGATTGGGATTGAGTGCTTTAGCGTTAGTAGCTGTCATTCTGTCAATTCTAATTGAAAAAAAACTCTGATCAACACCTATGTCCTTTTCCATCATTTTCACTATTTATTTCTATTTTTCATGCCACGCGCCATAAAAAGAATGAAATTTTGGAAAATAATCTTATTGGATATCCATTGTGAAAAATGATGCTGGTTCTAACCGGCATTGTTGATCCTATCTTCTGGCCGACCTTGGATGGAGGGGTTGCTCTCAAATCATTTTCGGAAAACATTTTTTTTGAAAGATTATCGAAGAATCCAAACAGCATTAGAAGAGAATCAAAACTTGCTAGTTTTTCTAAGGGCTTTTTTGTCAGAGAAATGCCTCTAAAGCACAAACAATTAATCGTTCGGAATCATCCCTCTAATCTCCTGAATCGTAAACACCATCATTCCCTTTATCCAGATTAAAGCTTAATAACCTCTCCATACTACTACCACAAAAAATCGTCTTGTTTTTTTTAATGAAAAATGGTATCTTGTAAATCTTACAAATACAGATAGAATTTAATGCTAGAAAAGAAAGAACATAATTACGAAAAGGCCGTTTTGGTGGGCGTGGTAACGCAGCATCAGGATGAGGACAAGCTTCAGGAATATATGGACGAGCTTGAGTTTTTAGCCTTTACGGCCGGTGCTACCGTAGACCGTCGTTTTACTCAAAAATTAACACAGCCGGATTCCAAAACCTTTATCGGAAGCGGAAAAGCGCAGGAAATAAAAGAATACGTAAAAGAAAACGCCATAGGCACCGTTATTTTTGATGACGAGCTCTCCCCTTCCCAGCTGAAAAACCTGGAACGGGAAATGGAAGTGAAAATTCTTGACCGGACCAACCTGATCCTTGATATTTTCGCCCAGAGAGCAACCACGTCTTACGCAAGAACGCAGGTCGAACTGGCCCAATACCAATATCTTTTACCACGCCTTACCCGGATGTGGACCCACCTTGAGCGTCAGAAAGGGGGAATCGGGATGAGGGGTCCCGGTGAAACGGAGATCGAAACTGACCGGCGTATTATCCGCGACCGGATTTCCTTACTGAAAGAAAAGCTGAAAACCATCGACAAGCAGATGGCCACCCAGAGAAACAACCGCGGAAAAGTAGTAAGAGCTGCCCTGGTAGGCTACACCAACGTAGGAAAATCCACCCTGATGAATGCCTTATCGAAATCCGAAGTTTTTGCCGAAAATAAACTGTTCGCAACGTTGGATACGACGGTGAGAAAAGTGGTGATCGGAAATTTGCCTTTCCTTTTAACGGATACCGTAGGATTTATCCGGAAATTGCCGACCCAGCTGGTTGAGTCTTTCAAATCGACATTGGATGAGGTTCGTGAAGCGGATCTTCTGATCCATGTGGTGGATATTTCTCACGAAAGCTTTGAGGACCACATCGATTCCGTGAATCAGATTTTAATGGAAATCAATGCCCACCAGAAACCGATGATTATGGTTTTCAATAAGATCGACGGTTTCAGCTACGAGAAAAAAGATGAAGATGATCTAACGCCTTCAACGAGAAAAAATGTCTCTTTGGAAGAATGGAAGAATACCTGGATGGCCAAATCCAAATACCCGACGGTCTTTATTTCGGCCTTAACGAAAGAAAACTTCCCGGAAATGAAGAAGCTGATCTACGACGAGGTAATGAAGATCCATATTTCCAGATTCCCATACAACGATTTCCTTTTCGAATATTTCGATAATGACGAGGAAGAAGAAAACAAAAAAGAATAAATGAAATATTGCTTTTTCCTGTTATTGATTTTTACATCTGTTTTCGGTTTCAGCCAGAAGCTGAAAACCGATCTTAAAACGATTGAGAAAGATCTGAAAAACGAGAAATCCGCCTATAATTACGAGAAGCTTATTTTTAAATACAAAGCTTATCCAAGGTCGCTGGATACTATTGAAGCCCGGTATCTTTACTACGGAAGGAATTTCATAAAAAATCCCGTCCTTACCACCGATCCGGATTTTAAAAGTTTAACAGAAGCTTTTAAGAGCAATAATTACCAGGACTGCATCCGGCAGGGAAAAATCCTTTATGACAAAGATCCGACCAACCTGGATATTCTCCTGATTCTTCTGAAAGCCTATGATTATCAGAAAGACGGCGACAATTTCATGTACCACCTGAGCCAGTTCAGGGCTTTAACCGACGGCATGAAATCTTCCGGTGACGGCAAGACCGAAAAAACACCGTACCTCGTCAATTCCGTGGGCGACGAATACATCCTGCTGAACATCCTAAACATCGGGCAGGATTATACCAGAGGCTCTAAATCCGTACGGGACGGCATTCTCGACATCTGGGAAAAAGACAACAACAAAGTTTATATTAAAGTACTTTATATCGATTACTAAAAAATTAAATCAAAAAAAACAGCTTAGTGGAATTATATTATTCATTTTCAGCTCTTATCGTTCTAGCATCCATATTTTCATACCTTAACTACAGATTTCTTAAGCTTCCGAGCACCATCGGAATCATGGTGATCGCCATTGTGGTTTCCATATTTCTGGTCTCGTTCGGGGAAACGGTTCTACCGAAAACCTACGGGCACCTCCACAACCTGATGACCGGCATCGACTTTACCGAAGTCCTGATGGGCGCCATGCTTAACTTCCTGCTGTTTGCAGGAGGGATCCATATCAATCTGGACGACCTTAAAGAACAGTTCCGCCCTGTCCTGATTTTTTCTACGGTGGGGGTACTGATTTCAACTTTCGTGGTAGGGCTCGGCATGTTTTACCTTCTCCCCTTCTTAGGAATCCATTTGCCTTTTATCTACTGTCTCCTTTTCGGGGCTTTGATCTCGCCAACCGATCCAGTGGCCGTTCTCAGTATTCTGAAGCAGGCGAATGTATCGAAATCGCTGGAAACGAAAGTAGCGGGGGAATCGCTGTTTAACGACGGTATGGCGGTGGTGATCTTTTCGGTAGTCCTGCAACTGGCCATTGGGGAAGAAGTGGACCTCGGGCTGGAAAACATAGGCCTGCTGCTGCTGAAGGAAGCCGGCGGAGGATTGTTGCTGGGAATTATATTGGGCTGGATTACTTCCAGGCTGATGCGCGAGGTGGATGATTATATCATTTCCGTGCTGGTTACGCTTTCCGTGGTGATGGGAGGCTATCTTATCGCCCGGCAGATGCATATTTCAGGACCGCTGACGATGGTTGCGGCAGGACTGTTCATGGGTAATTTCAGTGTTAAATTTAAAATGAAATCCATTACACAGGATTACCTGATTAAATTCTGGGAGCTGATCGATGAAATCCTCAATGCGGTCCTGTTCCTGTTTATCGGTTTTGAATTACTGATGATAAAAGACTTAAGGCATTTTATTGTTCCGGGACTGGCCGCCATTGTGATTGTGCTGCTGGCCAGAGTCATTTCAATCTGGGGACCTACGAAATTTATGAAACGGACCTTCAGCCCGCAGACCGTTAAAGTTCTGGTGTGGGGCGGTATCCGGGGTGGGGTTTCTATTGCGCTGGCAATGTCTGTTCCCAAAAATGAATACAGTGAGATTATTTTGAGCATCACGTACTGCGTGGTGGTATTTTCCATTATTGTCCAGGGACTTACCATTGCAAAAGTCGCCAACCCGAATAAAATTGCCATCGAAGAAGAAAAACTGGGAAGCGTTGCTTTAAAAGAAGATCAATAATTACATATCAATGTCTTACCCTGAAACACATTCTCTAATTCAAGAAATAAAAGAAGCATTAGCGACTTTATCCGTTCCTGAAAAGGCAGCGTTTTTTCCGAGGTTTTTTAAAACAGGAAAAGGGGACTATGGCGAAGGGGATTTGTTTTTGGGCATAAAGGTTCCGGAGCAGCGATTGGTGGCGAAGGAATTTTATACAAAGATTTCATTAGAAGAATTAAGTATCCTCCTTTCTTCAGCATATCACGAGCACCGCCTGACTGCGCTTTTTATTTTA
This sequence comes from Weeksellaceae bacterium, assembly GCA_022701545.1. Taxonomy (GTDB): domain Bacteria; phylum Bacteroidota; class Bacteroidia; order Flavobacteriales; family Weeksellaceae; genus Chryseobacterium. The sequence goes on from JAKOOG010000059.1 coordinate 5,498, forward strand.
ATTTTAAAATTCGAAAAAATGAAAGACAAAGCGGAAAAGGATGAAATGATTGAATTTTACCTCAACCATCTTTTATACATCAACAACTGGGACCTGGTGGATTCAAGCTGTTATAAAATATTAGGACGGTACTGCTTTGAAAATCAGCGGGAAGACCTTCTGAGAAAACTTTCCGGTTCTGATACGATGTGGCATAAAAGAATGGCCGTCATCGGGACCATGCATTATGTAAAGAAAGGATTTTTTGAACTCACAAAAGAATTCGTTACCCAGAATATAAAGCATCCCCATGATCTGATGCACAAGGCCAACGGCTGGCTGCTCCGGGAAATGGGACAGAAAAATGAAAAAGAACTTATCGATTATCTAAACAGAAACTACAAAGAGATGCCGCGGACCTGCCTGAGATATGCCATCGAAAAGCTGGATGAAGCCCTGCGTCAGGATTATCTGAAAGGCCGGATATAAAAAATTAAACCATTATGAAAAACTTTATTACATATGTCATCCTGTTGCTGCCGCTCTTACTGCTGACCAGCTGTTTCGATATTTTAGAAAAAGTAAATGTAAAAGCGGACGGTACCGGAGAATACACGGTAATCCTTAACGCCAGCAAAAGCAAAACCCGGCTGGCCTCCATTTCAAAAATGGAAACCATCAACGGGAAGAAGGTTCCGAAAAGACCGGAAATTGAAGCGAAGATCAACGAAGCATCCCGGATCTTCAAAGCGACACCGGGACTTTCCAATGTAAAGACCTCGATGGATTTCGACAATTACATCATCAAACTGAGCTGTAATTTCAGAAAAATCGAGAACATCAATGCCGGACTGGAACAGCTCAAAGCTAAAAATATTATCGGGAAAATGGTCCCGACGCAGATTTACAGCCAGAATATGGCCGGCAAATCTTTTACCCGGAATAAAATCAATACCTTTAAAAGCGATTACGATAAAATGAGCAGGGCGGATAAGGAAATTTTCA
>JAKOOG010000080.1 GCA_022701545.1 Weeksellaceae bacterium
CGGCTGCTGGTGGTGATCGATAAGTATTTTTTTACCTCCTGCATTGGTCAGCCAGTCTCCTAACAGACCGATCCTTGAAGGCGAGTTGAAATCTAAACAGAAAATAACATCCGCTTCATTAATCAGGTCGGAAGCCACTTTTCTTTTGTATTCTGCAATAAGCGTTTTCCTTGCTTCAGGCATCCATTTCAGGAATTTCGGAAAATCATTGGGAACAATAACTTCAGCATGGATTCCCTTGGCTTTCAGATAATGTTTCAACCCCAGACTGGAACCAATAGCATCACCATCAGGATTATAATGCGTAAGAATTACTATTTTATTTTCCGGGATCAGTAAAGTATTGATTTCTAAAAGTTCTGCAGCTGTAAACATCATGATGTTTATTTTTTTAAATTTGAGTTTCCAAAGATAGAGCTTTTAGATAAATCATCCGTATTTTTGTTACCGATATAAAATTCATCCGGCCATCAGCCTTAAGCCGGAAAGCAGAAAAAAAAGATTGTATTAATTAAAAAAAGATTTGCTAAAATTTGCAACTTTTAAAAAAAACCATATCTTTGCAACCTGAAAAATAATAGATAATTACGATTTAAACATATAGTAATGAGTAAAAGAACGTTCCAGCCATCAGAAAGAAAAAGAAGAAACAAACACGGTTTCAGAGAAAGAATGTCTACGCCAAATGGAAGAAGAGTTTTGGCTGCGAGAAGAGCTAAAGGCAGAAAGAGTTTAACTGTAAGTGCTGCACGCGCTAAGAGATAATCTTTTTATTATCATATACAAAAAATGCTTGAAAAGAAGTTTTTCAGGCATTTTTTGTTGTTAAAATTTCCTAAAATTTAGGTTCTAAAGTTTTCTTTTTCCTATTTTTAAAATCTGAAAAAATTTTTTAGAAAAGTACGTTTAAAACTGCATTATGCCACATACCCATATCGCCGGAGACAACATCATCAGCTTACAGCATGCGAAGATCGCCCAGAAAAACTTCACGGTTCTTTCGGATGTTAACCTGAATATAAAAAAAGGGAGGTTCTGCTACCTGATCGGAAAAACAGGCTCCGGAAAGAGTTCTTTATTAAAGACACTGTATGGGCACATTCCCCTGGCTTCAGGACACGGCGCCGTCGTAGGCTTTGATCTTGCCAAACTAAGGGCTTCCGAAGTTCCGAACCTGAGAAGAAAATTAGGGATTGTTTTTCAGGATTTCCAGCTGCTTTCCGACAGGACGGTTGAAAAAAACCTGAGATTCGTTCTTGAGGCAACAGGATGGAGCGATAAGGCTAAAATAGAAGAACGCATCAACGAAGTTCTGGCCAGTGTAAATATGAAGAGTAAGAAGCATAAAATGCCGCACGAGCTTTCCGGAGGGGAACAGCAGCGTATCGCCATTGCAAGGGCCTTACTGAATCACCCCGATCTTATTCTTGCCGATGAGCCTACCGGAAACCTTGATCCTGAAACGTCCAATGAAATTATGACGCTGCTGAAGCAGGTAGCCCTGGAAAACGGAGCTGCAGTGGTTATGGCAACCCACGATTACCACATGATCCAGAATTTCCCTGGAGAAGCGATCCGTTGTGAAGACGGGAAAGTCTCCGTACTGGATACGGCTGAATTATTTGAATAAGATAAAGTGCTAAGAACAAACAAGAAATTAATTCTTTAAAAAGGAAAAAAAACAGATTTCTGCTACTCTTAAATTCTTAATGGTTTAAAATCAATGTTTATTTCTTAAAGACATGAAACTCTTTGGTGAGTTCAAGATATGGGTCCGAGTATTGTCTCGGACTTTTTTCTATAATAAAATCCGATTCTGAAAAGAGCTGTTCAGACAAAGAAAATTCAAGGATCAGTCTTTTTGTGTTTGCCGTTTCAATGCCTTTGATGTTAATTTTCCGGATCAGGATTAATCCATGCTTTTTGGCTGTATAAACGAAGCCCTCTCCTGCTTCCACAGGGACAATCACAGACAAAACCCCTTCTTCCGAAAGCAGTTCTGCTGATTTTGAAATCAGCTGACTGAAGTTTAATTCCACTCTCTGCCGCGCAATTTTATCTTTTTCTGAATCTGATGCCTCAAAATACGGCGGATTGGAAACAACCAGATCAAATTTTTCCGCAGTATTAAAAGATTTAAAATCCTGATGGATATTATTCAGCCTTGAGGCAAAAGGCGAGTTTTTGAAATTAAGCCGGGTCAGCTCTGCCGCTTCTTCATTGATATCAATTCCTAAAAATTCGGCCTGCGGGTTCCTCTGGGACAGCATCAGTGAGATCAGCCCGGTTCCGGTTCCTACTTCCAATACTTTTAAAGCTCGCGATACCGAAGCTGAGGCACCCAGCAAAACACCATCCGTACCTACCCGGAAAACCTCTTTCGACTGCTGGATTTCAAATTGCCTGAAGGTAAAAGGTTTCACTATAAATTGGTGGGTAAAGTAATGGTAAATGTAGTCCCTTTTCCTACTTCGGATTTCACGGTAATTTCGCCTTTATAGTCTTCTACCATTTTCCGCACCATGGAAAGGCCAAGACCCATTCCGCTGTTTTTGGAAGTAAAATTCGGTTCGAAAATCCTTTCGTAAATATTTTCGGGGATGCCTACTCCGTTATCCTGAACGGAGATGATCACCCTGCGCTGATATTGTTCTATATCCACATTAACGATCAGTTTCCGGTCTTCACTTTCCGCCTGTTTTGCGTTGGTCACCAGATTTGTAATAATTCTGGACAGGTAAATCCTGTCCATATTGATCATGATGTTGCTTTTATTGGCATGCATAAAAACGCTTTCATCATTGAAAACCCGCAGAATATCTTCCACTTCGGCATTGAGGTTGATGGTTTCGTTATTTTTTTCGGGAAGCTTGGCAAATTCCGAAAACGCAGAAGCAACGGTTGCGATCAGATCTATCTGGTCTACCATGGTTTTGCTCATTTGCTTTACCCGTTCGCGGATATTCGGATCTTCGGGATTGAATTTTCTTTCAAAGTTCTGAATGGTCAGTTTCATCGGTGTCAGAGGATTTTTCACCTCGTGTGCCACCTGTTTGGCCATTTCCCGCCAGGCTTCTTCCGATGCTTTGAAGCGGAGCCTTTCTTTCTGATCCTGAATTTGAAGGATCATCCGGTTATAAGCCCGTGCCAACGCATTCAGCTCATCATTTTTATAATAACGGATCGGACGCATGTCATTTTCAAATAAAGTGATCCTCGTAATCATATCCGAAAATTTGGTGATATTTTTAGCCAGATTGTTGGACATTACCCAACTGAACCATACACTGAAGAGAATCAAAAATATATCAATCAGTACGATGTATTTCAAATAGGTATTCAAAACCCCAAGATAAGAGCCTTCATCGTGGTACAGAGGAATATACACAATAGCAATCGGCTCGAAATCATTATTTCTCAATAACAGATAGGACGAAGTAAGAACGGCATCTTTGGAAGCATCATAATCTTTTATATCCACCCTTGCCTTAGTGGCGAGGATTCTATTGACGATATTAATAGGAATTGATTTTCGGTACGATGCATTTCCTTCGACACTTGAGACCAAATAGTGGCCTCTCAGGTCATATAAAACAACGGGATGCTGATTGATATCAGCAATCTCATAGATTTTATTGTCCAGAAGTTCAGGAATGTCCCGGGTCTCGGTATGTTTCATGCTTACGGCATAATCCAGGAACCTCATAACGGCACCGGTTTTATTCTGCATATCGATTTCGCTCTGTTTTTCAGAATTATTCCGCAAAACAAAGTACGGGACCAGCGAAGAAGCTACAACACTTAAAAGGCATACCAGAAGGAAGCCGAAAAAAACACGATTCCTTAAGCTATATCCCTTGTACATATTAATTGACATTCGCTATTTTTTAATTAACCTAGCAATATACTTACCAACTATATCAAATTCTAAATTAACTTTATCCCCGGCTTTTAAATGTTTCATGTTTGTAAATTCCCAGGTGTAAGGAATAATGGCTACCGAAAACTGCGCATTCTCGCTTTTCGCTACCGTGAGGCTGATGCCGTTTACGGTAATGGAACCCTGCGGAACCGTTACAAAGCTGCCGTCATCCTCATATTTGATGGTAATGAAATAGCTTCCGTCTTTATTTTCTATGCTCACGACTTCTCCGGTCTTATCCACATGGCCCTGCACAATATGCCCGTCTAACCTTCCATCCATTTTCATACAGCGTTCAAGGTTTACAGCAGTTCCCGTTTCCCACTTTCCAAGGTTTGTTTTTTCCAGAGTTTCGTGAATAGCTGTTACAACATATTGACGGCCTTCAATCTTTACTACCGTTAAACAACAGCCGTTATGAGCCAGGCTCTGATCTATTTTTAACTCATCGGTAAAAGGGCAGGTTAAAGTAAAATCAATATTGCTTCCGTTTTCCTCGATCTTCTCAATTATCCCGACTGCTTCAATAATTCCTGTGAACATATTATTTTTTGCTAAATTTGTAGTTTATTAATCTTCAAAGATAATCAAAATGAGCCCAAAAAACCATAAAGTAAGAGTAGGAATTTCAATCGGAGATTTCAACGGCATCGGTCCGGAAATCATTATGAAATCCCTGTCCGACAAAACCATCACGGATTTTTTCACGCCGGTAATTTTTGGCTCGGGAAAATTATTTACCTATCAGAAAAACATTTTTAAGCTTAATCTGAATTTCAATTACATCACCGATGCTTCACAGGCCCAGCCCGGAAAACTGAACATGGTGAATCTGGTAAAAGAAAATTCTACGGTGGAGCTTGGAACGCCGACGGAGGAATCTACCCAATTGGCCATTGATTCTCTGGAAGCGGCAACGGAAGCTTTACTAAAGCAAGAAATTGATGTTCTGGTAACAGCACCCATCAATAAGGATGAAATGGTAAAGATGGGCTTCAAGCATGCCGGGCATACGGGATATTTTGAAGAAAAATTCAACAAGAAAGGACTCATGTTTTTGGTTACGGATGACCTTAAGGTTGCGGTTTCCACCCACCACATCCCAATTACCCAGGTTGCTGAAAACATTTCCAAGGAAAAAATAAAAAAACAGATCCGGATGCTGCACCAGACCCTGATCGAAGATTTTAATATTACAAGACCCAAAATTGCTGTTTTAGGACTCAATCCCCATGCCGGAGACGGCGGCGTTATCGGAAATGAAGAAATTGAAATTATTTCCCCTGCCATCAAAGAACTTTCAGACCATGGCATCCTGGCTTTCGGGCCTTTTCCTGCAGACAGCTTTTTTCAACCGGGAAAATATAAGAGTTTCGATGCGGTTTTAGCGATGTACCACGATCAGGGGTTAGCCCCGTTTAAAACACTGGCTTATGAAGAAGGCGTAAATTATACGGCCGGGCTGCCGTTTATCCGGACATCGCCGGATCACGGAACAGCATATGATATTGCGGGGAAAAACATTGCAGATCCCCAGAGTTTTACGGAAGCCATTTTTGCAGCCCTGAAAATTTTCAGGAACCGAAGTGAGTACAATGATTTGATGAGCAACCGCATGCAGCCCAGGAAAATGGCAGTAGACAACGGAATAGATGAAGATCTGCCGGATGAAACTGAGGCCTAAATCTTTAATGGAGGTTTTAAAATTAATTTGTTAGAAATTTTATTTGTTATTATAAAAAAATTGCATATTTTTGCACACTCATTTTATGGACAAGTTAAGAAACTACGACGTAAGCTTTTCCGGGCTGAAAACCGGCAAGCACAAGTTCAGGTTTGAGATAGATCAAGAGTTCTTTCAATTGTTTGACACTGAACAGGAATTTACAAATCCTAAAATTGCGGTGGATGTTCTATTGGACAAGCACAGTACATTTATGGAATTTGAGATCAAAGTAAACGGGACGGTAGAATTGGTTTGTGATATTTCAAACGAAAATTTCGATCATCCTGTTGAAAACGAAATTAAGGTACTGGTAAAATTCGGAGAGGAATATGATGACAGCGAAGAAGACGTGATTACGATTCCCACTGCAGATCATGCCTTTAATATTGCCCAGCTGATTTACGAAAACGTGGCTCTTTCCATCCCGATGAAAAAGATCTCACCGAACGTAAGCGAGGAAGACCTTGCCATTCTGGAAAAGTTCAGTCCGAAAGAAGATGACGAAGAAGAAGAACATGAAAGCGACCCGAGATGGGACGCGTTAAAAAATTTGAAGAATAAAAATTAAATAGTTTAATGATGAGATGATGAATCTCATCGCTCATCAATTAAAAAAGTTATTACACAATGGCACATCCAAAGAGAAGACAATCGTCCACAAGAAGAGATAAGAGAAGAACACACTACAAAGCGGTAGTTCCTCAATTGGCTAAAGATGCAGCAACAGGAGAGCTTCACCTTTACCACAGAGCTCACTGGCATGAAGGAAAACTTTACTACAGAGGTAAAGTAGTACTGGAAAAAGAAGTAGCATCTACTGAAGAAAACTAAGAGTCCGTTTTCACCCGAAAACACTCGTTTTAATACAAAAACCGCCCAATTTTTATAAAATTTGGCGGTTTTTTGTTGTTTTTTATGTTTTTTTGGTATCTTTGAAGCAAAATCAAATATCAATTTTATGGACATTAAAGACATACAAAATCTTATTAAGTTTGTATCCAAAGCAGAAGTTTCTGAAGTAAAATACAAAACTAAAGATTTCGAAATCACCATTAAAACTCCATTGGCAGGGAGCGAAGTTGCTTATGCACAGCCTGCGGTTTACCACACGGCTCCTCAGCAGATGGCTGCCCCTGCACCAGCCGCTGCTCCGGCTGCAGCGCCTGTACAAAATACAGAAGCGGCATCTGATGACAGCAAATACATCACGATCAAGTCTCCAATGATCGGTACTTTCTACAGAAAGCCTTCTCCTGATAAAGACGTTTTCATAAATGTAGGTGATGAAGTTTCCAACGGAAAAGTAGTCTGCGTTATTGAAGCAATGAAATTATTCAACCAGATTGAATCTGAAGTAAGCGGAAAAATCGTTAAGATTTTAGTGGATGATGCGACGCCGGTAGAATACGACCAACCCTTATTCTTAGTAGATCCATCTTAAGGAATTCCAGATTAGAGATTATAAATTTTAGATGATGCTTTTCATTTAAAATAATTAAAATTCAAAATTTATAATTTAAAATTCCAGAAAGATGTTCAAAAAAATATTAATTGCCAATCGTGGCGAAATTGCAATGCGTATTTTACGTACTTGTAAAGAAATGGGGATCAAAACCGTTGCGGTTTATTCAACGGCAGACAAAGACAGCCTTCATGTAAGGTTTGCTGACGAAGCGGTTTGTATCGGACCTCCCATGAGTAAAGATTCCTATCTGAAAATCCCCAATATTATTGCAGCTGCAGAAATCACCAATGCAGATGCCATCCACCCCGGATACGGATTTTTGTCGGAAAATGCCAATTTTTCCAGAATCTGCCAGAAGAACGGCATCAAGTTTATCGGTGCCACGCCTGAGCAGATCGAAAAAATGGGTGATAAAGCCAATGCCAAAGCGACAATGAAAGCAGCAGGCGTACCTTGCGTACCCGGATCCGACGGCCTGATCGAATCATATGAGCATGCTGTAAAAATTGCTGAAGAAACGGGTTATCCGGTGATGATCAAAGCGACTGCCGGAGGCGGTGGAAAAGGAATGAGAGCCGTTTGGAAAGCCGAAGACCTGAAAGACCACTGGGAATCTGCCATCCAGGAAGCGGTAGCCGCTTTCGGGAACGGAGGCATGTACATGGAAAAGCTGATCGAAGAGCCAAGGCATATCGAAATCCAGGTTGCCGGTGACCAGTTTGGTAAGGCCTGCCACCTTTCTGAAAGAGACTGTTCCGTACAGCGAAGAAACCAGAAATTAACGGAAGAAACACCTTCTCCGTTCATGACGGATGAGCTTCGTGAGAAAATGGGTGATGCCGCAGTAAAAGCAGCAGAATTCATCGGGTATGAAGGCGTAGGAACTATTGAATTCCTGGTAGACAAGCACCGGAATTTCTATTTCATGGAAATGAATACCAGAATCCAGGTAGAGCACCCGATCACTGAGCAGGTGATCGATTATGACCTGATCAGAGAACAGATCCTTTTGGCTGCGGGAACTCCAATTTCCGGAATCAACCACTACCCTAAGCTTCACTCCATCGAGTGCAGGATCAACGCTGAAGATCCTTACATGGATTTCAGACCTTCTCCTGGAAAAATTACAGGATTAAATATCCCGGGCGGACACGGAGTAAGAGTAGACACCCATGTATATTCAGGATATACGATCCCTTCCAACTATGACTCTATGATTGCAAAACTGATCACGACCGCTCAGACGCGTGAAGAAGCAATTGCCAAAATGAGAAGAGCCCTGGAGGAATTCTATATCGAAGGCGTGAAAACAACCATTCCGTTCCACAGACAGCTGATGGATCACGAGGATTACCTTGCGGGAAACTACACGACGAAATTTATGGAGGATTTTGTAATGGACAGAAAATACGATAATCATTAAGATTATTGGATATACGATTAAAACCGCTTCATTTTGGAGCGGTTTTTTTAATACCAAAAAGATATTAAACCTGCAACATTCAATCTGTATCAGCAATAATTTCTGAGCCTTCTTTAATTACTTACAAAACATACTTCATCGGGATAAATTCCCAGTAGATTTCTGTTTTATTCATGTCATTTATATTGTTTAAATTTGCCGAAAACCTAAATTTATGTCAACAGCAGAAACAGTAAAGAATTCACAATATTTTATTGAACTTGAAGATAAGCACGGTGCCCACAACTACCACCCGCTGCCTGTGGTTCTGGACCGCGGGGAAGGCGTGTTTGTATGGGATGTGGAAGGCAAAAAATATTATGATTTCCTTTCGGCTTATTCTGCTGTGAATCAAGGGCATTCCCATCCGAAAATTGTGGAAGCACTGGTAGCGCAGGCCAAGAAACTGGCACTCACTTCAAGAGCGTTCTACAATTCGAATCTGGGTGAATATGAGCGGAAAATCACGACCCTGTTCGGCTTTGATAAGGTTTTACCGATGAACTCAGGCGCGGAAGCCGTGGAAACGGCCGTTAAATTAGCCAGAAAATGGAGCTACGAAATAAAAGGGATTCCGGAAAATGCTGCGAAAATCGTAGTTTGTGAGAATAATTTTCACGGAAGGACCACCACCATCGTTTCGTTCTCCAATGATCCGGATGCCAACCAGAATTACGGCCCTTTTACCCCGGGATTCATTAAAATCCCTTACAATGACCTTACTGCTCTGGAAGACATTTTAAGCAGGGAAGCTGAACATATTGCTGCGTTTTTGGTAGAGCCGATCCAGGGAGAAGCGGGGGTCTATGTTCCGAATGACGGTTTCCTGAAAGATGCTTCCGAACTGTGTAAAAAATACAATGTTCTTTTTATTGCCGACGAAGTGCAGACCGGTATTGCCAGAACAGGAAAACTGATTGCCTGCCATCATGAAGACGTACAACCGGATATCCTGATTTTAGGCAAAGCCCTGTCCGGAGGAATGTATCCTGTTTCGGCAGTGCTGGCCGATAACGAAATCATGAATGTCATCAAACCGGGACAGCACGGGTCCACTTTCGGAGGAAATCCGATTGCCTGCGCCGTTGCCGTTGCTGCTTTGGATGTTGTGGAAGACGAAAAACTTTCCGAAAGAGCCGAAGAATTAGGAAAACTGTTCCGTTCTGAAATCGATAAACTGATTGAAAAGACGGATCTGATAACTAGGGTAAGAGGAAAAGGATTGCTGAATGCCATTTTAATCAACGATACGCCTGACAGCTCTACCGCCTGGAACCTTTGTCTGCAGTTGAAAGAAAACGGTTTATTAGCCAAGCCTACGCACGGAAATATTATCCGTCTTGCGCCGCCATTGGTTATCACCGAAGAGCAGCTGATGGATTGTGTAAGGATTATTGACAAGACGGTTTCTGAATTCAGAAAAGCATGAAGATTTTAATCATACAGAAAAAATTCATGGGAGATGTGCTGGTCACAAGCACCATCCTCCCCCTTTTAAAAAATAAATATCCGGATGCGGAAATAAGCTTTCTGCTAGAGGAAAAATATGCCCAGATATTAATCGGGAACCCTTATATTCATCAGGTTATCTTTTTCAAGGATAGCCTGAAGGATACTTTATCTGAAATAAAAGCTCAAAAGTTTGACCTGGTGATCGATCTTTATTCCAAACTGGAAACGGCAGCAATCACCTTTTTTTCCGGCGCCGGAACACGCATCGGCTTTTTTAAAAAATATACCCGTTTTTTTTACAATCATCCTGTAAAAAGAGATGACCAGGTAAAATCAAAGAACACCACTTTGGGAATCGAGCACCGGCTGCTGCTGCTGGAACCGCTAGGGATCCCGTTTCAGGAGATCTTTCCAAAAGTGTATCTTACGGAAGAGGAAATCCGGAATGCCCATAAAGTTTTGGCAAAATCCGGCTTGTCTGAAAATGATCATTTAATCATGATCAGCACCTTCGGCAGTTCGGAAGAAAAAACCTATCCTATAGCATACATGGCAGAACTGCTGAATTATATTGCTGCCTGCAAACCTGCTGCAAAAATCCTGTGCAATTACCTTCCTTCGCAAAAACAACTTTTTAAAGAACTGCTGACGCTCATAGCTGCTGAAACAAAAAAATCGGTGGTACAGGATTTTGACACCAAAGATTTACGCGAATTTGCAGCCGTTACCAGTTTATGCAAATGCCTTATCGGAAATGAAGGCGGGGCTACCAACGTAAGTAAAGCACTGGGTATTCCTACGTTTACCATTTTCTCCCCGCATATCCAGCTGTCGGATTGGGCCTGGAGCAGCCGTCCGGAAACAGACCGCTTCCTGCATGTTGCCGATTTTGTGAAAGATTCATCAGGCTATCAGGATTTTAAGCCTTCCTTTTTAAAAAATGAGCTGGAAAAATTTTTAGAAAAAACATAGGTGTAATCACTGTACAAACTCAAAAAAACAGAAATGGCAGAAAATAAAAAACTTATCCTTCTCATCACTTATGATAATTGGGGCTACAACCAATACATCGCCGATGCGCTTGAAAAAAAATCCTATCGGGTAAAACACATCAATTTCCACAGTTTCCGGTATAAATATCCCAGTTTCCGGCATAAGGCCCTTAATTTCTTTACAAAGAATTTAGGGATTTCCAACCTTAAGCATATTCATTACAACGAAGTGATCTTAAATGAAATCCGGGACATTCAATCGATCGATGCTGCCATCTATATAAAAGCCGACTTTTTATCACCTGCTACCATACAAGCCATTAACAGAAAAGCACGCCGGTCTGTTTTTATCATCAGCGATTCCATCAACCGGTATCCGAAGACCAAAAAGATCCTTTCCCTTTTTGACAAAGTTTTCTCATTTGAAAAGAAAGACTGCCAAAAATACCATCTGAATTTCAAAACGAATTTTATTTATAATACAGTAGATAATGTCCCTTCATCCTACAAATACAAGGTCTTCAATATCAGCTCTTACGACAAAAGATTCCCTGTTTTGGAGAAAATAGCAAAAGCGCTTTACCGGATGAAGATCAATACTAAAATTATTGTTTTCAAACCCAGGAAAAAAAGCGAACCTTATCTTGAATTCGTAAGCACCCCCCTTTCTATTTCGGAAATCCACACTTTTATGGAGGAGTCCGAAATCATGCTTGATGTCAGCAGAGCCGGGCAGCAGGGACTAAGTTTCAGGGTTTTTGAAAGCATGGGACTGAAAAAGAAGTTAATCACAACCAATACAGATATCGTGACTTATGATTTTTATAATCCCGAAAATATTTTTGTAATTACCGATATCAACGACATTCAAATTCCCGAATCTTTTTTCAGTACGCCGTATGTTGACATTCCAAAAAATATTTCCGATAAATACCTGATCGATAATTGGGTGGATGAATTGATTGAGTAATAAATTGTAATTTTGGAAATTAAATGGTATTATAGCACCGCTAAGTGAGAAAAATTTTCAAATTCAATGATTAAAAGCCCTTATGATCTCTTATAAAAATACTTCCTCTATCATCATATTCTGTCCTCCAAGAAAAGTCACAGGTGGCCCGGAAGCATTGCATCAGCTTTCTAATAAACTTTATGAGCTGAATTATGAGAATGTTTTTATGCATTACGTTCCGCAAAGAAGCAATGCCAAAGCAAAAAACTACGACGTCTATAAAACGCGTGAAATCACGGCGGTTGAAGATCGTCCGGAGAACATTTTAATTATTCCGGAATCCATGACCCACCTCATCAAAAAATATCCTAAAAGCCAGAAAATTATCTGGTGGCTGAGCGTTGATTTTTATAAAATATTAATGGATTACCGAATCAGGAAGCAAAGCTTTTTCACAAAATTATTCTATCAGCAGAAAGACCGGGAATATTATTTTGAGCCGTTCCCGAATGTTTTTCAGTGGGCGCAGTCTTTCCGGTCCGGTCTTTATTTAAAAGAACATGGAGTTCCTGAAAGACAAATCGATTATGTATGCGATTATATCAATCCTCAGTTTACGGAAAGCAGCCAACCTGTTTCAAAAGACCTGAGCAATAAAACGATCCTCTATAACCCGAAAAAGGGAAAGAAGGAAATTGCCGCACTTATTCAGGCTTCTCCTGAACTGGAATGGATTCCAATCCAGAACATGAATGCTGTTCAGATAAAAGAGCTGATGTCAAAATCCCTGTTGTATGTGGATTTTGGAGAAAATCCGGGAAGGGACAAAATGCTGAGAGAGTCCGTATCCCAGGACTGCTGCATCATTTCCGGGAAAAACGGATCTTCGGCCTATTATGAAGACCTGATGATCCCCGGCGACTATAAATTCGATTTCCGGGAAGACCGAATTCCTGAAATCATCAGCAGAATAAAAGCCGTCCTGGAAAATTATCCGCAACATATCTCCCATTTTAAAGTTTATAAAGAGATGGTTTTAGGAGAAGAGGCTTTGTTTGAAAGAAAATTAAAAGAAATTTTTAAAATTAATTGATATGAGCAACGATAAAGAGATATTTGGCGTAAATATGTCTGGCTTTTTTAATGCCGAAATCGGATTTGGAGAAGCAATCCGGAATAACTTGAATGCGCTTAAAAAAGTAGGAGTTCCTGCAAAACCAATTAATTTTAACCAAAATGTAAGAAACCGTCTTAATGATACCTCGGTGAGTTTTGAGGATAACATCAACAATTATCCGGTAAATATTGTACACCTGAACATTGATGCCATCTTAAGTTTCATTCAGGAAAAATCGACCGATTATTTCCAGGGAAAATACAATATCGGCTATTGGGCATGGGAAATGGAAGAATTTCCGGATGTGTATGCCGAATATTTTAAATTTTATGATGAAATATGGACTTGCTCAAGGTATTGCCTGGATTCCATGTCGCTGAAAGCACCCATTCCTGTGGTGAACATCCCCCATCCGATTGATATTAAACAGGAAGATATTGATTCGGCTTTCGAAACGGGATTATCAGAAGATTGTTTTAATTTTCTGTTTGTTTTCGACTATAACAGCTTAATTGAAAGGAAGAACCCTATCGGGCTGATTGATGCTTATGAGAAAGCTTTCGGACTCAACAACGAAAAAGTAAAACTGATCCTGAAAACCTCTCTTTCCAATCAACACGGAAAATCCAAGAAAAAGGTTATGGATAGGATCGGAAACAACACAAGCATCATTTATAAAGAGGAAATGCTGCGCAGGCCGGAATTACTGGCGCTGATGAACAAAGCCGACTGCTATATTTCCTTACATCGTTCAGAGGGGTTTGGCCTTACCATAGCGGAAGCAATGGCTTTAGGGAAGCCTGTGATTACAACAGCATATTCCGGTAATTTGGATTTTACGCATGTCAACAATTCTTTTCTGGTTAAATATAAAATGCTTAAGCATGAAGTGGACTTAAGCGTTCTGCCAAAAAACAATTATTGGTCTGAACCGGATACGGATCACGCTGCTGAGTTGATGAAATTCGTATTCGAAAATCAGGAACATGCTGCAGAGACCGGGCGGAAGGCAAAGGAAGATATCCAGACTTATTTTTCCTTAGAAGCCATCGGGAACCGGATGAAAACCAGACTTGATATTATTGAAAATAAAATCCTCACGGAAAGGAATGATTTTGAAGCACAAAACAACCTGCTTAAAATTATAAGTGAAAACAAGATTTTAGAAAAACGGGTAAAATACCTGGAAAAAGGCCTGTATAATAAAGCCAGAAAAAAGGTAAACGAAATTTTAAAGAAGATAAAAGGAAGATAATACGGCTTCACTAACGTTATATGAAAGATAAAATTGCCATAGTTGTCCAGAGATACGGTCCGGAGATCAACGGAGGAGCAGAGCTTCATGCAAAGCTGCTGGCTGAAAAGCTTTCTTCACTTTATGAGGTGGAAGTCCTTACAACCTGTGCAATAGAATATGAATTCTGGGATAATCATTACTCAGAAGGGGCAGAATCTGTTAATGGAATTAAAGTCAGACGTTTTAAAACCTTAAAAAAAGATCTGAAAAAATTCAATAAACTGAGTAAAACAGTACGGAATATCTACAAATACGGTAACCGGAAATTAACGCCTCTAAACTTTGCCTATCTGTTATATAAAAGAAAAAAGTATAATAAGAAAAGGTTTAATTTTAATGAATGGCTGGAAGCACAAGGGCCTTTTTCTGTTGATTTGATTCATTTTATCAAAGAAGAAAAGGAAAATTACAAAGCCTTTATTTTCTTCACTTATCTCTACCACCCTGCCAATATGGGAATCAGAGAAGTAGCCGATAAAAGTATCCTGATCCCGACGGCACACGATGAGCCTCAGTTTTATCTTGAAGGTTATAAAACAATTTTTTCTCTCCCGAAATTCATTATTTATAATACCCAGACCGAAAAGGATCTTGTTGAACAAGTCTATCCCCAGACAAAAAGGATCAATTCGGAAATTGCGGGGATCGGTTTTGATGATTATGATACTTCGATAGGCAAATTACCGGAATATCTTTCTGCCGGAAAATACTTTGTCTATGTCGGAAGAATTGTAGAAGACAAAGGCTGTGCGATGATGATCGGGTATTTCAGAGATTTTAAAAAAAACCATCCCGAATACCATGATATCAAACTCGTGCTGGCCGGTAAAAACGCGCTGGATGAAAAGATCACCCAGGGCGAAGACATTATTCTTATGGGATTTGTGGATCACGATCTGAAAAACACCTTGCTGATCCATGCCGCTGCTCTTATTATGCCTTCCTTCTACGAAAGTCTTTCTTTAATCACCTTAGAAGCCATGCTGATGAAAGTTCCGGTGATCGTTAACAGAAACTGTGAGGTATTACATCACCATATAGAAAAAAGCAAAACCGGGAAAAGCTTTGCCGGCAGTACGGAATTTTCGGAAGCCCTCCTTTTTTATCTTACCCGGACCCTGGATGCATCGGCAGCCGAAGGAAACAGGGCAAAAAACTA
>JAKOOG010000095.1 GCA_022701545.1 Weeksellaceae bacterium
GTCGCATACCGGGAATGCTGTATTTCTCCCGTTTCCAAGCCTTCGAGAACGGCACATTTAGGCTCATTGATATGAAGGCAGTTGTGGTATTTGCATTCTTCCCTTTTTTTAAACAACTCCGGAAAATAATGCTGCACTTCTTCTTTCTCGATATCAATCATGGCAAATTCCCGTACTCCGGGGGTATCGATAACATTGCCGCCAAAATCCCAGAAATACATTTGGGCAAAGGTGGTGGTATGCTTACCTTTCAGATGCGTATCGGAAATTTCAGAAGTTTTCAGATTAAGCCCGGGCTGCAGTGCATTGACCAAAGTAGATTTTCCGCAGCCGGAATGCCCGAAAAAGACGGATGTCCTGTCTTGGAGTAGTGCCTTCAGCCGATCCAGATGCAATCCTGAATAAGAGGAAATTTCTAAAGAATCGTAACCGATTTCATTGTATAAATACTCCAGGTCCTTTACGATCTCTACTTCTTCTTCTGCCAGCACATCCATTTTATTAAAGAGAATCAGCGGGGAAATGTTGTATGCTTCGCAGCATGCAAGAAACCGGTCGAGAAAGCCGAGTGAGGTCTCCGGATGTTTTAGAGTAAAAATAAAACACGCCAGATCGATATTGGAGGCAATAATGTGCGCCTCTTTGGAAAGGTTTACGGATTTTCTGATGAGGTAGTTCGTACGCGGCTCGATCTTCGTGATCCACGCAATATCGTCCTGTTCCAGCTGAAACTCCACAAAATCACCTACAGCAAGAGGGTTGGTAAGCCGGGTTTTAATCAGTTTAAATTTTCCGCGGATTCTCGCCTCGAAAATTTTCCCGGTTTCCATTTCCAAAACCTGATACCAGCTTCCTGTAGATTTAATGATTTTTCCTTTCATATCGTAAGATGATGCAAATATAAGGAATTAGGATCAGGTTTGGAGTAAGAGTGTCTGAGAGTTGGAGAATATTCATTTCTTCACCCCGTATAAAAACTTCTGAAACGTTGATATTTCCCAACTCTCTTACCCTCAAACCCGATTACCTGTTGATCATAATGCTGTTCTGCACCTCGATGGATTCTTCATGAATGGCTTTGAACACCTTTTCAATAAACTCCTGCGACATGCCTGTTTCAATTGCTTTCTGATTCGCATATTCGGTAATTACCTTCCAGCGGTCCGGCTGAAAGATCGCAATATCATTCTCTTTTTTAAGCGTTCCTATTTTTTCTGATATCTTCATTCTTTGGGACAGCAGTTCGATCAGCTGGAAATCGATATCTGAAATCAGGGTTCTGTGACGGCCCATGTCGCCCTCAAAGCCTTCAAGACCGGAGTTTCTCATTTTTAAATTCCCGATCAGTCCGGCCAGAACTTCAGGGGTAATCTGCTGGGAAGCATCACTCCATGCTTCATCCGGATTGCAGTGGGTTTCAATAATGGCCCCCTGGTATCCGACGTTCAGGGCTTCCTGGGTAATATCGGCAAGCCCGGTTCTGTTTCCGCAGATGTGCGAAGGGTCGATCAGCATCGGGATATTCGGAAACTGGCTTTTGAAATCCAGAGCAATCTGCCAGTTGGGATTGTTTCTGTATTTTGTTTTCTGATAAGTGGAAAAACCTCGGTGGATCACCCCTAAGTTTTTGATATCCTGGCCAACCAAACGCTCCAGCGCCCCGATCCATAAAGCAAGATCCGGATTTACCGGATTTTTTACCAAAACGGTCTTGTCGGTTCCTCGTAAAGCCATGGCAATTTCCTGTACTGTAAAAGGATTTACCGTGGAACGGGCTCCGATCCAGAGAATATCCACATCTGCTTCCAGTGCTGCAAAAACATGGTGGGCATTGGCTACTTCCGTCGCTGTTTTGAACCCGTATTCTTCCTTTACTTTTTTCAGCCAGTTGAGACCAATTACCCCAACCCCTTCAAATCCGTTGGGCTTCGTACGCGGCTTCCAGATTCCCGCCCTGAAAATCGGAACGTTGGCATTGGTTTCACGTATTCTCCTTGCCGTTTCCAGCATCTGGGCTTCACTTTCCGCACTGCATGGCCCTGCGATCATGATGGGCTGTGAAAACTCATTCATCCAGCTGCTCTTTAATTCTTTTAAATCCATTATTCTTACTTATTTTTTGTTTTTATCCTGAGTACATAGCAGAAAGCATTATAAAATTAATTTATAATTCTTTTCAAAAAACTGCCGTTAAAAAAATTTTTATTAAAGGAAAGAGGAATTGAAGAAATCAATATCCTGTTTATTTTTTGGAAAGAAATTCAGTTAGCAATACCAATAATAAAATCGATAATAATTTCTGAAATTTCTAAAATAGGTAAACAAAAAGCTAAAACCACCGCTAAAAGAGTAATCAGCGGGTGCGAAAAAAGACTGGTATGGATTGGATAATTTTTCCATTGTAAAGCGTCTGTTCCGGGCTTTTGTTTATAAAATGTACCGATTTGAAAATGATTTTCCAATCAAATACGAGACAAATATATAAAATTTATTTAAATATCAATTTCTGACGGGATATTTTTTCATGCAATATGTGAAAAATCAGCTTTACAGACTTCCGGATCAGGTAAGATCAAATCGCATCAGGTCATCAAGATCCTTCAGCAACGGATTTTTTTCAGCAAACTTTTCAAAGATTTTTCTTTTTGTCATTACTTCGATCTTCAGGTTTTCGGTATCTCTCTTATACACGATCTCAATGGAAAAGTTGTGGACTTTTGTTTTGAAATGATTGAAAAATTCCCGGCTCACCTTATCGAACTCCGCCTTTGCAGAATCCGAAGGGAATAAAACCGTAATCTGGTTTTCTTCCGATTTCTGGAGCTTAAAGGTTTTAATGGCATTGAATACGAGTGTATCGTTCCGCTGAAGCTGTTTCAGCATCAGGTTCCATTCCGCCTGAAGGTCGGTTTCGGTAAAATGGTTCTGGGGAAGGCTTTCGGTTTTTTCAACCACAGCATCTTCTTCGACAACGCTGTCTTCTTTATTTAAAAAAGCAGTGATGCTGAAGCCGGAAGAGATCACCTGTCGGGTAAGCGGTTTGGTTGTTTTTCTGATCTCCGTTTCCTGAGGCTTAGTAGTTATATCCGCAGGTTTTTCCGGGGCAGTTTCCGGTTTCAATTCGCTGGCTTGGCGGGGTTCCTGAGTTTTAATTTCCTCTTTTTCCTTAGGAAAAGGAGGCCGTATTAAGAACTTTTTTTTTTAGCAGGGCCAGAATCAGCCGTCAAGGAAGCCAGTTGCATCAAAGCAATTTCTACGGTAAGCCGCGGGTTTTTAGAATTTTTATAATTGATATCTGCGTGGTTGCAGATTTCAATGGCATCGATCAGTTGCTGCGGATTCCATTTCTGAGCCTGCGCTACAAACTTTGCCCTGGTCTGTTCGCCGACTTCTATAAGCTCGATGGTGGAAGCATTCTGTGCCATCATCAGATCCCGGAAATGATTTCCCATTCCTGCAATGAAGATGTGCGGATCGAAACCTCTTTTTACAATTTCGTTAAACGCAGACAGAACCTCGGGGATTTTATTTTCTTTGGCTAAATCTGCAATCTTCAGATACTGATCATAATCCAGAATATTGAGGACTTCGGCGGCTTTCGCCAGTGTGATGTTCTTTTGGGAAAAGGTGGAAAGCCTGTCGAAAATCGAGAGGGCATCCCTTAATGCGCCGTCCGCTTTCTGAGCGATCAGGTATAAGGCATCATCTTCATACTGAATGGCCTCTTTCTGAGCAATCGTTCTGAGATGACCCTGGATATCTTCAATTACGATCCTTTTGAAATCGTAGATCTGGCATCTTGATAAAATGGTTGGAATAATTTTATGCTTTTCGGTCGTCGCCAAGATAAAGATAGCATGTGCCGGCGGCTCCTCAAGGGTTTTAAGAAATGCGTTGAATGCCGCAGAAGACAGCATGTGCACCTCATCGATGATGTAGACTTTATATTTACCGGTCTGCGGGGCATAGCGCACCTGATCGATCAGTTCTCTGATATCGTCTACGGAATTATTGGATGCTGCATCCAGCTCGTAGATATTGTAGGCAAAGCCGTCTTCCGAAACCGAGCCGTCTTTTTCATTGATCTTCCTGGCCAGAATCCGGGCACAGGTCGTTTTTCCCACTCCTCTGGGTCCGCAGAACAACAAAGCCTGAGCAAGCTGGTTTTCTCCGATTGCGTGTTCTAAAGTATCCGTAATATGAGATTGCCCGACCACGGTATCAAATTCCTGTGGGCGATATTTCCGTGCAGATACGATAAAATTTTCCATTGGCCAAAAATAAGAAATATAGTTCTAATTCAAAAATGAAAAGCTTTCAAATTATTATAAAAAAACTTAATTCGGTCAATTGGAAAATTTTCTCTCATCATTATTTTTATTCGTAGGCAAAGTCGATGATCTCGGCAATGGCTTTTTCGATTTCCTTTCTTCCGTCTTCCGATTTCAGGTCAATCCCGCAGAACGTGCTTGCGTTGTAGGCGGTATAAAGATTCAGATAATAAGCTCCTGAAACCAAAAGGGCAGCAATGGCACGGTATCTTGTCGATTTATCGCCAAAGTGGGGATCTACAATATTTTTGAAAAGCAGCTCTCCCATTTCTTCCCTGTCATCAGCCACCTTTTTTAGAATCGGTTTGCCTTCGGAAAGTCCCCAAAGAATAATCTTCTGAAGCTCCTTGTTTTTCTTGATGTGTTCGAACTGATTCAGAATGGCTACCTTGGACAATTCTTTTCCGCCATCGGAAATATCCACCTGGATATTATCCTGGTTCATCCGGCTCCAATAATCCTGAGAGCGGATGTATTCGTCGATCAGTTTTTCGGTACTCCCGAAATACTCATAGATCAGCTTTTTGTCAAACCCCGCTACCGCAGCGATTTTACTTACTTTCAGCCCTGAATATCCTTTGGTTCTTAAAATTTTCCCAACTGCAGCCAGCAGTTTCTGTTTAGTTTTTTCCTTATCCCTGATCGGGCCCTGTACCACTTTTCTAGGCATGTTATTATTATTTTTTTGCAATATGCAATTTTTTATTGATATCTTCAAATGCATTAAGCGTTTTATCAAGATGTTCCCTCTCATGAGTAGCGGTCATGCTCATCCTTATTCTGGCGTCTTTCCGGGCTACAGCAGGATACATGATGGGGTTTGTATATACTCCGCGGTCCAAAAGCATTTTACCGACATCCATTGTTATTCGCGGCTCTCCGATCTTCACCGGAATGACAGCAGAGCGCGTCGTCCCCGTTTCCATTCCCAAATCATCCAACCCTTTTTTAAAATAATTGATGTTTTCCCATAATTTTATTCTCAACTGAGGTTCTTCATCAATAAGATCGATCGCCTTAACAATTCCCGCGGCCGTTCCCGGAGGCGTCGTCGCAGAAAATATCTGCTGCCTGGACTGGAACCGGATAAAATTGGTTAGGTTTTTATTCGCAATTACATATCCTCCAATATTTCCAAACGTCTTGCTGAACGTCCCTGTGATAATATCGATTTTATCCAGCAGCCCCGCCTCCTCAATCGTTCCTCTGCCCGTTTCCCCGAGAATCCCGACGCCATGTACATCGTCGATCATAAGGTACGCGTTGTATTTTTTAACTAATTTATAAATTTCTTCAATAGGTGCAGTGTCGCCATCCTGAGAATAGACGCCGTCTATTACCACAAGCTTGGTCCGGAACTGCTGTTCTGAAGTTTTCAAAATATGTTCCAAAGCTTCCAGGTTGTTGTGCGGAAATGTTTTTCTGTTGGTAAGAATACATCCTTCATACACACTTGCATGCACGGCCATATCAATAATTGCGATATCCTCTTTCTGCAAAAGGATCTGCAACGTAGCGCTGTTTGCCGTATATCCGGTTGTGAAAGTTACCGCTTCATCCTGGCTGCGGCCGAAAAACCCTGCTATTTTAGTTTCCAGCTCATTGTGGTAGGAATAATAGCCACCGATAAGCGGGGTAGCTGCAGAACCGGTACCGAATTCCTCGATTCCTTTTATTGCCGCTTCTTTTACCTTCGGATGTTGGGTAAGGCCTAAGTAATCACTCGTAACATAACTTATAATTTCCCTGGTAACATTGTTTTCTCCGATATTCATAATGGAGCTGCATCCCGTATTGTTCTGAAGCCGGTAGCGGTGACCATTGGTTTTCATATATTCCAGAAAGTCATAGTAGATTTCTGCCCGCTGCATCATGTCGAACCCCGGAATATTCTCGAAGTCCTTAAAGGTCGCTGTAGTAAAGTCGATTTTCATCCTTATTATATATTTTGTTAGCTGTTTGTACTAACAAATATAAAAATATTTTCAAAGAGAATTAAACGATTTTTCTCTAAAATTTAATATGTGTAGAATATTTTTATTAAAAAATCATAAATACCTTCCATATTCACAACTAACATGAAAAATTAACATAAAAAATTTAATTTTAAAAAAGCCTGATAAGCCGTTAATAATTAAACATTTAATTATTACAAATGAGACAATAATTCACTTCCTATAGCTATCGCTGAATGCTTTTACCGAATTTTTCACCTTCAGTTTCTCCAGAATATTCTGGCGGTGCCGGCTTACGGTATTGATGCTGATTGAAAGAATCTCTGCTATTTCCTTGCTGGTAAGGCCCTCACCGATGTATTTCAGGATTTCCATTTCTCTTGCGGAAAGTACATTTTCGTAGGTCAGCCGGTCTTCGGCCACTACTTCTCCTTTTGCAGAGTTGATGATCAGAAACTCTGAGGATTGATGTTGGGAATGGTCCAGGGCAATATTGTAAAGGCAGAGCGCAAACCGCAGTTTCAGGTTGTCAGGAGAATAAAAATAAAACATCCGGTGCTGGACAAAACGGTAACAGCCGTTCCTGTCTCTCATTTTTAATTTGGACAATACACTGAATTTGGCCCTGTCTTTAAAATCGATAGCCTCAAGCATTTTGAAAAACCGGAGTTCATGCACATATTTTTTGAGCTTATCGTCCGGATCGATTCTTTTCAGAATATCTTCTTCCCAGATCGAATCGATTAGTTTTGGATTTTCATCAGAATTAATGCCCAATTCTGCTGCTGTTTCAGAAAAGTAAACGTAACTTTTATTTGCCTGCATATCACTCAGTACCGCGACCGAATTCTCCACCCGGGAATAAGACAATGCCATTTCCCTGTAGATCTCAGGATCCAGGCTGCAGCTTTTATTCTTTTCACGGTTCCCGATCAGCAGTTCTTTGTTCAGCGTTTCAACGATTTGCATAAAATGGTTATTTATAAGTATTGATGAAGACTTTCATTCGTTTTACCTTTGCTAAAGTAATAATAATTTGTACGAATAAATCCTGTTGAAGAAAATGAAGAAAATATTTTTAAGTTTTTGCACTTTGTTTATGATCAATAAAAGCCTTTCCCAGACCCTTGAGAAAATGACCTGGTTTAATGAACCCGAAAAATGGGAAATTAAAAACAACAACCTGTCGATGTTCGTTACCCCGCAGAGCGATTACTGGAGGATCTCGCATTATGGCTTTACAGTAGACGACGCGCCTTTTCTGTATACGACCTACGGCGGAGAATTTGAAGCTAAGGTTAAAATAAAAGGAAGCTACAAAGCAAGATTCGATCAGATGGGCCTGATGCTTAGAATTGATAAAGAAAATTACATCAAGGCCGGAATAGAATTCGTGGACGGAAAATATAACCTCAGCACGGTAGTAACCCACACAACCAGCGACTGGAGCGTTATTGCCCTGGATAAGATTCCGTCTGAAGTATGGATTAAGGCAGTAAGGAGGCTTGATGCCGTTGAGGTATTTTATTCTTTTGATGATAAAAATTACGTGATGATGCGGAATGCCCATCTTCAGGACAACAGTCCGGTAATGGTCGGCTTAATGGCTGCTTGTCCCGACGGTAATGGCTTCAATGCGGTCTTTGAAAATTTCAAAGTGAAACATCTGCCGGATGAACGCCGCCTGCAGTGGCTGAAGGACCATCAATAAACCGAATGCAACTTTCAATATACAGTCGATTTTTAAACCTCCTTTGCCGGAGGTTTTTTTCATCATAATACTCTTGAAGCATTCCTATTTAATTACCATTTATTAAAAATAATGCCGGCATACCACAAAATCATTAATGATATTTTAATTTCCAGGTAAAATATTACACGATTTGGTTGTTTTATTACAAATTTTCAATACATTTAATAAAAATTAAGTTTTTTGGTGGGATATTTGAACTGGAGAATTTACTTTTACACTACACCAACCACTTAAAATAGATAATATGTCGATGCACTTTATTTCCCCGAAGGACAGCCTGATCATGTTTTTGAAAAGGTCCTCACCTATTCCCGTCAAGGGATTCTGAATTTCAACACGTGTGTTTTGACCTTATTTAAATTCATTAAAAACCTTTTACGATCATGATTTTTGAAGATGAACATTCTGTTTTACAGGATAGCCACAACCTTTCGTTTGTGAAAAATGCAGTAAATTTCCACGGGGACAAATCTTTCATTCTGAACTCGCTGCAGAAAATAAAAAACAATACCCTTTGCCGCATCAAAAGAAAGATGATCAATAAGCTCATCCGAGAATATACGCGCCACCTGAACTATATCGAAAACGAAGACCTGAATACCAAACCGGAAAATTACGAGCTTTCACCGGTGTACGCCCGGCAGTCTTACAATAAAGTAGTAAAGGAAAACGAATACCTCGAAAAAGTATTAATTCTTCTCATGAACCAGTAAAATCCGTTCTTCTTCGAGATCGATTTTCATCAGGTGCTTTCTGATAAGGTCTTCGTCGAAATGCTGTTTCCGGTCATGATTCTGTTCGATAAGCCATGTTCTTTGCCTGTTCAGAACATCAAGATAAGCCTCTTTGATTTCCGAAGAAAGTCTGACATCGGGTTCTTCTTCTAATTTCACTTTCCATTTATCATTGATCTGTTGTAGGAAAGAGCTTTTTTCCAGCAATTCACGATAGTTTTGATCCAGATGATCCAGCGTCAGCTTTGCCATTTCACGGCGGATCATTTCTTCCGCTTCATCATCGGGAAGATGATCGTCGTACGCCGGCATATTTACTTTTCTGATGATGACCGGCAGGGTAAGCCCCTGAGCCAGCAACGTTGTAAGAATAACGATAAATGTAATAAACAGGATCAGGTTCCGCTGGGGAAATTCAGGGCCGTTATGGGATAGCCTGACCGGAATCGATAAGGCTGCCGCCAGGGAAACAACCCCACGCATCCCGGTCCAGCCCAGAATCGCCGGAACTTTGAATCCGGGATGTCTGGAATCTGCTACCGTAATAAAATTCCGGGCGATCAGCGTAATGAAAACCGCACCGTACGCGGCCAGGATCCGGACCACGATCAGGACAAGCGTGACCAGCAAACCGTATCCGATGGCTGCATAGAGACTTATGTCTCCAAGTCCGGAGGTAATTTCCGGGAGATCCAGCCCGATCAGGATAAATACCAGTCCGTTTAAAATAAACGCAAGGCTTTCCCAGACACTGATCCCGCGAAGCCTTGAGGACGTGCTTAAAAAACTATGCCGGTTGTTGGACAGGAGCAGGCCTCCGCTTACTACCGCCAGAACGCCGGAACTGTGAACTTCTTCAGCTGCAATATACATGAGGTAAGGCGCAACAATGGTAAGAACGGTATCCATATTGGCATCAGTTGGAAGAATCTTCTGTCCTTTCATAAAAAGCCATCCTATCAGGAGACCGATGCCAATTCCCCCGATCAGCATCCAGGAAAAGCTGAGTACCGCTTCCTGCCATACAAACTGTCCGGTGGCTACCGCAATCATCGCAAACCGGAAAATAATCAATGAGGAAGCATCATTCAGAAGGCTCTCCCCTTCCAGAATCGATGACATCCTTTTCGGGACTTTTACAAATTTTAAAATCGCTCCGGCACTTACCGCATCCGGCGGAGAAACAATTCCGCCAAGCAGGAAGCCTAGCGCCAGCGAAAACCCGGGAATAAAATGATTGGCGACAAAAGCCACAATCGTCGCTGTAAGGAGCACCACGACAAATGCAAAGCTTCCGATGATCCGCCTCCACTTCCAGAGCTCTTTCCACGAGATCGTCCAGGCCGCTTCATACAAGAGCGGCGGCAGAAAGATGATAAAAATAAGTTCGGGATCTATCTTTATCATGGGAATGTCCGGAATAAAACTGATCAGCAGTCCGGCTATGACCAGCAGAACAGGATAAGCCACTTTGATTTTGTTGGCAATCATGATCAGCAGGACAATAGCGATGATAAGAGATAAGTAAAAGGGGAAGTTTTCGATCATTTTGTAAATGGTTTTCCGTCTAAATATACAAAAACAGAAGACATTTTCGGTCCGGTTTGAATTATTTAAAGACAGATTTGCAATTTAACCGGAAATACAATCCCGAATATGATGATGATCATGAAGATATAAATGCATTTAAAAATCCCATGAATTAATGAAACGCTGTAAAAAGTATAATTTATCGTGAATTTAATTTGGTCAGAAACAGAAATTCAATAAGAGTAGCGGAATGCTTTAACTCCTGATCGGTATAATGAACGATTGTACCGGTTCGGATGTTTTTGCAGTGTATTGAAAAGAATGTATCGGGAACCGGCTTCAACTGATCGTACAGAAAATTCCTGATACGATTTTTTTTAAATCGATTCGAAGTGATATTAATTAAAATAAATGTCATCGAACTTACGCGAATTGATGGTTTTTTAAGAATTTGCATCAACATATTAACTTGATCTGATGTACACTTTCATCATTAAAAAAAATCAGAAATCAGTACATCATTTAATTTTAAACTGCCTAAAAAGACCTCATTTTAAAAATTTTCAGGAACTTTACAAAAAAGTACGCCGGTATTGCAATGAATACAGAAGAAAAAGCAGAGAAACGCAGCACGAGATTTAAAATAATCAGGTTTTGTATTTTCCTGTCGGGGCTTTCGGTATTTGCCCAGCTGTATCTCTTTCAGCCGCTGCTTCCTATGGTCGCAGGACATTTTAATACCAGTGTCGGAGACAGCTCCCTGCTGGTTTCCTCAACAACGGCAGGGATGGCTGCCGGGTTATTCTTTTTTGCTTTCCGGGCAGACAGTTTTCCGAGAAAGGGACTTATGGTTTTTTCTCTCATTATTTCGGCCGTGCTCACCATTGTTTCGGCCTGGATTCCTGACCTTAATCTGCTGATTGCGATCGGAGTGGTAAAAGGTTTTGTGATCTCAGGCGTTTCAGCCGTAGCTTTGGCCTATCTTACGGAAGAGGTGCCGCTTTCGGCAACGGCATTAGCCATCAGCACTTATCTGAGCGGAAATACGATCGGCGGAATGAGCGGCAGGATTTCAGCGACTGTTTTAGCCGGGGAATTCGGCTGGCGGAATGCCGTTCTGCTTCTCGGAACCGAAAGTCTTCTTCTTGGACTGATATTCTGGAAATTCTTTCCCGAATCAAAATTTTTCAATCCGCAAAAAACCGATTACCATCTGAAAATGAAACAAATGAAACGGCTCCTCACCGACCCGTATATGCTGAGACTATACTTTACTGCATTTCTTTTGATGGGAGCTTTCGTAAGCGTTTACAATTACCTTACCTTCAGACTGGAAGCAGCACCGTTTTCTTTAAACCACTTCTTTATTGCTTTCATCTTTTTAATGTATACGTTCGGCGTTTTCGGAACGATGATCACCAGCAGGCTTTCTGCCAGATTCGAAAGGACGGATATACTGAAAACTTTTGTGACACTGATGCTTGTCGGACTTTTATTGCTCTTGTCTGAAAATATCTTTATTGTTATTTTCGGACTCGGGCTATTTACACTCTGTTTTTTTGCCGCACATACGATGGCAAGCCAGATGACGGCACTTCATGCGCAAGAAGGAAAATCTTCGGCAACTTCCGTTTACTGGCTTTTCTATTATTTCGGTTCGAGTATTCTGGGCAGCGGAACGGGATATCTGCTTCACGAATCCTCCTGGACTATTTTCATCGGAATGCTTTCTGCAGTACTTATTATTTGTTTGATCCTGACCATCCGAAATAAATCACTTAAAATAGATTAAACACTTTTCAGCGGAATGTTTTATATACCACACATGTACCACACATTTAACTTTTTAAAATCGGTTCATTTTGTTCACTACAACCTGTTCATCCTATTCATAAGCACTGCAAGGATTCTTATTACAGAATAAAGATCAATTTAAAAATATTATTCCAAACATAAGGCATGGTATTTGCAACTATTATTAATACGATATATCATTACCAAAAAATAACTTAACACACACAAAATAGTATGAACGTTGCAGATCTAAAAATCAAAAATTTAGTGGAGTATAAAAATCAGATTTTTAATATTACTGAAATATTCCAGGATAATGAAGGAAAAGATTATTTTGTTAAAATTGAGAACGACATTCACAGTTTTTCTATTCCGGCAAAATCAATCAAACCGATCCAGATTACTGAAGAATGGCTTGAAAAATTCGGTTTTTCAAGAACGTACAGTTCCGAACAGCGGATCAGATACGAAAGACCGGAAACTTTCATTAAGTATGACATTGACCTGAATTCCAAAAAAATCGTAGAGGGACTGAAGATCTATGGAAATTCAATCAGATGTAAATACATTCATGAGTTTCAGAACATTTTTTCATGTCTGTTCGGAAAAGAACCAGTTGCGATGACTTACGGATTAGTAGGCACCGAATCTTAATAATAATATATTTTTCACAGAAAACCACCGCTTAAAAGCGGTGGTTTTCTGTTTTTAACCGGTTGATTATTCGTCAGCCAGGACTTCCTCAAGACTTACAGGATCTGCTTCTTTCTGATATTGCTCCCATTCCTGCTCAAGCTGCTTATTGGTTTTCATTTCTTCTTCCAGCTTCAGTGTTTCACGGTACTGCTTTGCCTCCGCAGCTAAGGTCCATTTACAGACAATGCCGGCATTATCCAGATGATCTTTAATCTCATTGAGGCCTAACCTGAAAAATTCTTTTCTCGGATTGATCTTGTTCAATTGGTTCTTCAGGAATTTTCTATGAAGCTGCCTTTCCAGTGCCGGCGCATCCTCCGAATAGATCATCGCATGAACATCAAATTCAAAAGGCACACTGGCATCACCAAGTTCCCGGACACGATCCATTGGTTCCAACCTTCTGGTCATCCCTATTTTATAAACATCATCACCGAATGATCCGATATTTGAAATAACATATACGTTTCCGGATTTGGTCTGCTGGGCCATCGAAATTGCACGCTGATTCTTTTTTTCCGCAACCGTAAGTCTGCTCTGCAGCTGTTCAAGCTGCTGCTGGAAGATCAGCCTCTGTTCTTCATTTGCCCTTGCTACCTGAGATTCTGCCTTTTCGATAAGTCGTTTAAGGGTCAGCTCTTCTTTTTCTGCATCTTTGATTGCCTTTTCATATTCCCTTCTGGATTTTTCTTCCTCCCGCATCTGTTCGCGGATTTGCCGCTGTTCTTCAAGTTCTTTTGATTTCAATTCCTGGGCAACCACTGCCCATTTCAGCTCCTCCAGGCGGGCTTCGTGATAAACCTGCGCTATTCTGGCCTTCCTGAAAGCTTCTCCATTGAAATTCACCAGCTGGAATGCATCGTCTATCTTCTGTTTCAGAATCCCGTAATTATCTTTTTTTACAGAATTCAGAATCGTTTCCACTTTTCCGTTGTAAGCATCAATCACAAAATCAACGGCAATATTCCGTCTGTATTCGTCCATGTATTCACAAATTCCGGCCTGCCGGCTTGTGATCATAAGCCTGTTGTTCTGGCGAAGCTTTTTGAGGTTTTCTCCGGCTTCCTTATGGCTGAATTCTTCTGCCAGTTCGTCGAGCAAGGTGTAAGAGGGAATAATATATTCGTTTCCATAGCCTTCTATAACATTTTTCATGGCCCTGATCCGGTTTGCGATCTCATCGGCTTCCCGTAAGCTGCGGTAAGCATCGCCTCCGATAGACAGGGCTTTATCTTCCGCAGTATCGATAATCCTTTTAGACTCCCGTACCGCATTTTCATAAAGCAGCTCAACTTCTCTGGTTCTTTTTTCCGCCAGTTCTTTAGCTGCCCTTCTCGATTCCTTCGCCTGAAACTGTGCATTTTCCAGCTCGAGCTGTGCCCTTTCTTTTAACTTCAGACTGTCTTTCTCCGCTCTTTTTAAAAGATATTCGCATTCCACTTGAACGTTGATAATGTCCTGATATTTAATCAGGGCATCATTATGATTTTTAAGCTGAACATTTTTTTCATCCGCAGCGCGTTTATCGATCTGAAGATTGGATAATTCCGCCCGCAGTCGCTGGAGTTTATCATTCAATGATCTTTTATCGGATACATGACCGGAGATTTCATTTTTCAGCTGACTGATTTCCTGGCTGAGAGCGGTAATCCGCTTGTCCTTCTCTGCCGATTGTTTTTTGGTTTTTCCCAGCATGCTGAATGCGTACAACATCAGCAGGAATAAAATAATGATTAATATGATTTCCATAATATAGGTATTGGTTTGCAATAGTCGTATTTTTCACGGGCATTTTTTTACGGCAATCCGTAATCCGGGTGAAGAATCAGTTTTAATTAGCCATGTATCTGAATCTTGCTTATAAAATAACTCATCAAGATTCAGCAGATTATTTACTACATTTTGATTTCCGTAATCAGCATAATCTAAATAATAGTATTCTGCTTAACGCTAAATTGATTATCAGTTTAAACAGATGTACTGTAATTCCAGATTCCTGAAATTTTCAGCATTTCAAGTCCCGGTTGTTTTTCGCCATAGCTGAATATCCCGATGTATTTTGAAGCACAGGATCTGCAGTCGGCTCCAAAATATAACGTAGGCAGATTACTCACCGTCATCTTTCCGAGATAAAGCCGGTCCGGTGAAGTTGCTTCGGCCATTCCGTTTTTCAGCAGATCGTTTTCGGACAGTACTTTTCCCTCATCATAAAGCTGCAAAACCGGAAAACCGGATTCATACGGTGTAAGTTCAACCGTATTTATGTTTTCACATCGACAGCAGGTGAACTGTACTCCGGCTGACCGGCCGATCTCCTCATTGATGAAGAGCTCCTTTTCCAGTACTGCTCTTTTGCCGATGATGATTTTTTCTGTAATGGGATATAAATTCATGCTCTATTTCTGAATAACCGTTCCTGCCAGGCTGTTGTACTTCCCGCTGGGACTTTTTACGATGGTTACTTTGATGTATCCTTCCTGCGCCAGTTTGTTCCATGTTTTCTGATAACCGGTCATGGGATCGATCGGGATCTTCCACATCATCTGTGCTCCGCCGCCTACCTGGCCGAACCACGGAATAACATCGGCAAGCTGGCCCTGAAAGGAAAGCAGGTTGTTCAGAACATCGATCTCATAATAAAAGTCATAGGCTTTTTCCGGCATATTAAGGGCTCTCTGGCTGAACGTATACCGGTATCCGTTAACAATCGGGCTGGTAAAGCTTCCGCCTAAGGTAGGAACTCCGGTGCCGCTGTAATTGCCGACGGCTCCGCTGTAGCGGTCATATTTCTGTCCGGCAGCAAACGGAACATTATCAATGATGTTATAGCCTCCGTTGGCAGGAGGCCAGCCACCGTTCAGGCTGTTATTTTTAAACAAGGCTTCCAGGCTGCTCCAGTTTCCTTGCCTATACAGATTAAAAATCTCATTCCGAAGTGGCTGACTGACTTTATTGGAAGGGTCGTAGGTTTTTGCAAGTGCATCGGCATTCTGATAAAAAAGGGTCATCACCGGCGGAATCCCGCTTTCCGAAACCCCGTTATCCGAAGAACACCCCACCGATATGAAAGGAATGGTGAAAAGTAAAAGGTACTTCAATAAATTGTTCATGGTTAAAGTTTTTTAATGTCCGTAAATTTAACGGAGATATTCCGTCCATACAATACGGAAAGCAAAAAAAACCTTCAGACTCAAAAGCTGAAGGTGGAAGTATCGATAAATTGTTTTTTAATTGATGTTCAGATAATCTTTGATAATTTTCAGGACGCCGAAATTATCATTGGAGCAGGCTTCAAAACTGGCCGCCTTTTTTACGGAAGGATGTGCATTTTTCATGGCGTACGAATATTTGGAATTTTCCAGCATCTGGATGTCATTCATATAATCCCCGAAAGCCATCGTTTGCTGAGGAGTAATGTTCAACGCTTTCTGAAGCTTCTCCAGGGCAGCCCCTTTATTGATATTTTTGTTCATGATATCCAGCCAGTACTGTCCCGAAACCACGATATCAAGATCATATTTTTCAAACTCCTTAATTTCCGGGTATACATTCAACTCCGAACCTCCGGAATGATAGACAGCAATTTTGAAAATACTGTCATGGATTTCCTCCGTAAGATCCTCTCTCCGCTCACTGTCTGCGTAAAACTGTGAAATATAATCGATAAAATCCTGGTTATCGGTATCGAAATATGCTTTTTTCTTGCCTGAAAGAACAGCGGTTGCTCCGGGGATCGCACGGATCTTATTAATAATTTCGGTAATGTAGGTAGGATCGAGCTTATCGGCAAAGAGTTCTTCATTTTTATAAATCACATATCCTCCGTTTTCTGCAATAAAAGCCATCTCACTTTCCGTATCACCAAAATATTTGGTAATTCCCATCATCTGCCTTCCGCTGGCAGGAACGAATAAGATATTTCTTTTTTTCAGTTCGTTATAGATTTCCGGAAACTCCGGACTTACTTCGTGCAAAGAGTTCAGAAAAGTTCCGTCCATATCCGTAACAATCATCCTTATATCCTCCATAAAAATATTCTTCAGTAGTTGAATTTAACGACAAATATATTATATATAAATTTAATCGGGCTGTACACCGGTATCAACAATGCAAACGGCCTGCCTTTTTGTTTCTGGCTCATTTAAATGCATTTATAAAACATTAAAGCCTCCGGTATTTTCAATGTCTATCCGAATCCGACGGACTAAATCGTATCCATGAAAAACGCAGGAAAAATTAAATCAGTCAAAGTACAATCCGGACGGACAGATCATATCGGCAAAATCTCAGGACAGCAGATTGATATTTCCGAAGCCCCGGAAGGTATTAGTTTCGTAAAAGCAACTTCTGAAGAAGGCAAAACTCCAAAAAAAATCGCAAAAAAATGATTCATTTAGTAATCAATAACAAGGAGCACATGAGTAGACCTGGAGATTTAGTCTGAATTTCTTATGTTTTTGTTTGACGAACGGGTATTTCTAACCGATTTGAGGGCCGCTGACAAAAATTTACATACCGGATTTACCATGATTTAATAAAAAATTAATCATGCATATACTTTAACAAATCAAGACCTGGGATTTTTTAAATTATTATTAAAATAAGTTATATATAAACAATATTTTTTACTATAAATATTAATTTTCGCATTTACTTTTGAAAGATTCTAAGTAAACACCTCCGCAAGCTGGAAGATATCCCGTAAAACCACAGGCGCGTCATCGAAGAACAGTTTTATGACAGGCCTGTTATCAACACCCCTCTTTCAGAAACATCGGATAAGGCTGGGAATCCGCCGGCCGGATGTCCGTTTCACAAAGAATAACCTCTGATTATCCACAAAATCCTGCAG
>JAKOOG010000110.1 GCA_022701545.1 Weeksellaceae bacterium
CCGTTGAAGTTTGTGGCTACGGAACCCGGCATAATCACTGTAGATTTAATGTTGTATTTTCTCAAATCGATCATCGCTGCCTGGGTAAAGCCTACGACCCCGAACTTTGACGCATTGTAGCCGGCACCGTTTTCAAAGAAATTGGCTCCTGCCAGACTGGCCACCGTGATGTAATACCCTTCCGTTTTCTTCAGTTCCTCCACGGAAGCTTTTAATGTATAAAAAACACCGGTCAGATTGGTTTCGATCATATCGTTCCATTCCTCTGCCGAAAGTTTATCTACCGGCTTGAAGACCCCTAATCCGGCATTGGCAATTACAAAATCCAGTTTCCCGAATTTTTCTTTTGTCGATTTTATGGCCCTTTCTTCGCTTTCAAGGCTTTTAACATCAGAAACAATGCCCAGAACATTTCCGGAATATTGTTTCAGTTCCTGCTCGGCTTTTTCCACATCTTCTCTTTTTCTTCCCGAAAATGCAACGGATACTCCGTTTTCCAGCAAAATTTTAGCAATACCGAAACCGATTCCTTTGGTTCCGCCAGTGATATAAGCTACTTTATTCTCTAACATGTTATTTTGGATTTAGTTCCTAAAAATAAGAAAAACGCTCCAATTGGAGCGTTTTTTACTAACTAACATTTGTCAGTATTTATTCTTTGATGATTTTTTGAATATACACTTTGCCATCACTTGCTTTTACTCTTAATACATAATTACCTGTTGTATAAGCCGACATATTTACCTCATTAACATTTTTGTTGTTAGAAATTGCAGTTATCAGCCTGCCATTCATATCATGAATTTCAATGGATTCAGATCTTAAATTATTCGCAAATTTAAATTTAAGAATATCTTTAACCGGGTTTGGATAAATCTGCAGATCTCTTGAATTAATAACTTCAGTTGTTCCTAAAGTGGCATTCTGTCCAGTAACAGTCATCACCCATCTGGCTGTTGAAAATGAAGCTAATGCACCTGTACCCGTTGCTGTAGGCGTTGTAATACCACATGTATCAGATGATAAATAAGAAGGACCTGTCTGTGCACCAGCATTTGTTCCCATATAGAAAGATTGAGGAGGTGTTACATCACCATCGTGATAAACTTCAACAACAAAAGTACCGCCTGCCGGAACATTAGCATTTAAAGTTGTTCCTGTATTTACTACCGTTCCAGCACTTGCTGTGGTAATATTTACATTTGCTGTACCCAGTAAAGTCGCAGTTCCTGTTGGAAAAGTTCCTCCTGTCCAGTTATAAACATTTACTTCAACCGGAAATGAAGAATTAGCCGTTTGAACTCCAAAGGCAACATTGGTAATCTTGTAAGTGTAATTAATTCCATAATCTGACAATTTAAAAGCTCTCGTGTAGGAATTATCCGCAGTATAACCGTTTGCCTGACTTCCACAAGCAACTGAACCTGTCGCACTAACTGTAGTAGGTGTAGAACTTTGTGTAATCACCTGTGCAGAAACAGTTCCTGCAACTATCAATACAGATAAAGATGTAAAGATTTTTTTCATAATATTTATTTTTGTTATTCAGTAAAGGTATTTTTTTTTACTGAATAACAAAAACTTTTTAACATTAAAATCTCTTTTTAGTGATTAATATTGTTTTATTTCGCATAATTCTCAA
The DNA here is from genome assembly GCA_022701545.1 of Weeksellaceae bacterium. Taxonomy (GTDB): domain Bacteria; phylum Bacteroidota; class Bacteroidia; order Flavobacteriales; family Weeksellaceae; genus Chryseobacterium. The sequence continues at coordinate 1,643 of JAKOOG010000110.1, forward strand.
AAAACAGAGGTATGCTTTCAATTCCCTTATAAAAATTGAACAACCCGTAATGTTCATTCGGTGAGTGGATCGCATCGGAATCCAGTCCGAAGCCCATTAAAACGGATTTAGCACCCAGAACCTGTTCGAACATGGCTGTAATCGGGATACTTCCCCCACCGCGGTACGGAAGTACCTCTTTTCCGAAGGCTGTTTCCATGGCCTGCTTCGCTGCCGTGAACTCTTTGGTATCGGTCGGTAAAACATAAGGCATTCCTCCGTGGTGCGGCGTTACTTTTACCTTTACGTTTTCAGGAGCGATTTTCTTAAAGTAAGCGGTGAATTTCTCTGTTATTTCTTCCGGGGTCTGATAAGGAACGAGACGCATGGAAATTTTAGCCGAGGCCTTTGATGGGATGACCGTTTTCGCGCCTTCTCCTGTATAACCTCCCCAGATTCCGTTGCAGTCTAAAGTAGGACGGATCGATGTTCTTTCCAAGGTTGTATATCCTTTTTCCCCTTCCACTCCATTCAGGCCGATGGATTTTTTAAACTCTTCCGGGTTGTCTTTAAGTTTATTCATATCTGCTCTGTCGGTATCAGAAACGGTTTCTACATTATCATAGAACCCATCGATGGTGATGTGCCCGTCTTCATCGATCAGCTTGGCAATCATTCTTGAAAGCACATGGATCGGGTTTGGAACGGCTCCTCCGTAAAGCCCTGAGTGGAGATCCCTGTTCGGACCTTCGATCTCAACTTCTACGTAGCTTAGGCCTCTCAACCCTGTCGTAACCGTCGGCTGCTCGTTGCTGTAAATATGCGTATCAGAAATCAGGATGCAGTCGCAGGATAGTTTTTCCTTGTTTTCGTTTACAAAATCACCCAGACTTACCGATCCCACTTCTTCTTCCCCTTCCAGGATAAATTTAACATTGCAAGGGAGTGTATTGGTTTTCATCATTGCTTCAAAAGCTTTCAGATGCATGAAAAACTGGCCTTTATCATCTGCTGAACCTCTGGCAAATATGGCCCCTTCCGGATGAAGTTCCGTCTTTTCGATATACGGTTCAAAAGGAGGCCTGGTCCACAACTCCAATGGATCGGCAGGCTGAACATCGTAATGGCCGTATACCAAAACCGTAGGCAGATTTGTATCTAAAATCTTCTCCCCAAAAACAATGGGATATCCTTTTGTCCGGCAGACTTCTACATGGTCAGCCCCTGCATTTTTCAGGTATCCCGCTACAGCATCCGCACATTTCAGAACGTCTTCTTTGTAAGCAGGATCCGCAGAAATAGAAGGAATTCTCAGTAATTCAAACAATTCATCCACGAAACGCTGCTTGTTTTCGCTGATGTAACTTAATGTTTCTTGCATCGTAAAATATTATTTCGTTAAAAGTAAAAAATTTGCCCCGCCGGAACAAACAAAAACAGATAATTTTCCTTAGTTCTGTATGATACTGTATCTCATTTACCTACAAAAAATGTCCTGCATTTCTGCAGGACATTTTTATATTTTCTGATCATTAATGTTCAGCCTTAGGATTCTGAGACCCTTCCGGAATCGGCGTTGCATCCGAATGTTTTCCGTCTTCTACTTGATGCTGTGGAGCGCCGGCAGTATCTGTTTTCGCAGGTGTTTCATGCCCGTCGTGCGCATCACCTCTGTAATTGGAAAGATTATCCTGCTCACCGCTGGTCTGCTCGTCGTCAGAATATCTGTCCACGCCTTCTTCCAGCTTGATCACGTCTTTATTTCCGCCGGCCTGGATTTTTTTACAGCTTACTGCAACCGTAGCAAGGGCTAAACATATCACTAATTTTTTCATATGGAAAATTTATTTTTTAAAGTTCATCCGGCACGTCTCATACAGCCGGTGGTATTCTTCCGGCAGCAGGCCGTTCCTACTTACGTTTTTAATTGCCCAAAATTAAGAAATCCTACATTTTAAGGCAACATTTTTATACTGATTTTAATATTATTTTTCCTTTTTTGGACTGTGTAAAAATAAGATAGTTTTCTCCGCCATCTTTCAGGCTGTATTTTTTCTTTATTTCTTCGGGCTTTAAAGGATAGTTTTTGGAAATGATATTAAACTGGCTTTTCTTCTGAATCTGTTTAGCCTCAATGCTTTCCATCTCAAAAATACGTCCCGTAAAATCCGGTATCTTACGGTCCGAAGTAAATATGTGGGTATTCGGATGCAGCTTTTTTAAACCGAACTTTTGCGAAATCAGATTAAAGATTCCGGCCTTTAAAACGGCATTATTCGGAATATAGATATACTTTTCCGGTTCTCCGTATTCTGCTGCCCGGTTTTCCTCTGATCCAAATTGAAAAGAAAAAACCGGTTCTCCGCTTTCTAAATTTACACAATTGCAGCTGATTCCTTCCCGGATTGCCTTTGATAAAAAAACAACCACCTCTTTTACCTCATTTTTTACGGCGATAATCTCAATCCTGAAAATAGGGGGCAGAACGGAAACCAGATATTTCAAATCAATGAGCGGCGAGAGTTTAATGACGACTTCTTTCGAAATGGAAAGCAGTTTTTCCTGAATCTCCAGAATATTGGGCGAAAGATCTTCCAGTAAAAAGACTTTGTTTTTTTTAGCATCCCTGCGCGCCGGATCCAGATAGATCACATCAAATAAATCCCGGTTGTCTTCCAGGAAATCTTCCAGTTTCTGATTGATACATGTGGCCTTCCTATTTACAATGTTCCAGTTGTGCTCCACGATCTGCAGCAGCTCTGCGTTTTGCTCGACCAAAGTGATTGTGTGAAAGTTTTTTGATAAGTAATAGGCATCAACCCCGAATCCACAGGTAAGATCGATGAATGTGTTTCCTTTTAATATTTCCGATTTGTAAACAGCTGTTGTTTCTGAAGAAGCCTGTTCGAGATTAAGCTGGGGCGGAAAAACGACCCCGTCTTTCAGTAAAAAAGGGAATTTTTTCTGTGCTACCTGTTTTCCTTTGATCTGCTGTACGATTTCCTGCATGGAAATCCCGGGAAAGGGAGATTTTTTTAATAACAAAGCATGCAGATCTGCATGCAGATTGGCATTGATGTACTGTTGGACGTTTTGATCTACAATTTTATTAACCACAGATTTGAATGGATAATTTTAATTAGGGACGATATTCGGCGAAATAACCGGATCTTTAAAATACCTTAAAATTTATTTGAAATTTATCGTTTATAAAAAATATAATCCGTCAGAACCGGATCAATTCCGTTTTTCTTCAAAAGAGAATTAATTTGTCCGCGGTGATAGGTCGAATGATTAATTGCCTGAAAAAGCATTTCAAAGACTGTATTTTCAAACTTTGTCCCTTTCGAATTTTTATACTGAACCCTTTGATCAATATCGTATTCTTCTACAATTTCAATACTCCTGTTAAAATTCTGCTGATTAATATCATCCAGATTTTCAAAAGGATTAATCTGCCACACTTCAAATGAAATTCCTCCCAATATCCGAGAATTCCAGATTTGCTGGGCATTTAAGGTATGATTGATTAAACCGATTGTTTTTTCGTCAATCTTTTTAAGATTTTCTGCAATAATTTGAATCATTTCTTTGTTGAAGTGATAAGTGTATTCAAATAAATCAACCAGTTTTTCTTTCATTACTAAAACAATTTATAAAGTAGATTCTCTTTTTAGAATAATCGTGTTGGGTGACAGCGGATCCAGCTTTTCAGGTTTTTCTTTATCAAAATCCAGGAAAAACAGCATCTCATCTTCTTTGACAAACTCAATAAATCCTTCTAAAAAATCATTTAATTCAATCTCTTTCTCCCCATCATTATAT
>JAKOOG010000120.1 GCA_022701545.1 Weeksellaceae bacterium
ATCAGAAGAGGAAAGCGAGGTGTAGACAAAGGATATTTGAAAAGGAGAAAGTAAAATGATCAGAATCCAAAATATCTGTAACAAAGACCACCACCCTAGCCCGGATCGCCGCGGTTACCCCACAGCAAGGATCGGCAAAGCTGGAAGATCAGCCGCTGGAGAGTCAGGCGCGAGGAGTATGAGCAGAGAGCCGGATGAAGCTCCTAAACAAAAGTAAAAAATTGGAGCGTTGTAGAGTTGAAAGAGTTTATAAAGTATGATGAAGCTTGTAGTATTAAAAATAGGTAGCGTTTAGAAATAGAGTTTCGGGGTACTGAAAGAATAAAACTTTCTGTTCAACACTTAGATTAGCTGAAATTTAATAAGAAGGACCAAATGATACCGACAATACTATAGATAAGTCAGGATCTTGGTAAAGAATCAATAGTGAATGATTAGAAAAACCTTTTAATAAAAAGCTTATATGTATAATATCCGATAAGACAACCGATGGTATCTGCAACAACGTCTAAGGTTTCCATGGATCTGCCGAGGCCCATTTCTTCCTGAAGGATTTCGGTGAGGAAAGCATAGATCAGGATAATCTGGATAAAGTAAAAGAATCTGATTTTGGGAAAGGCTGCCATAAAGCAAAAACCCAATGCTGCAAATATGCTCAGGTGCAAAACCTTGTCGATGCCATTGAACATAAACCAGTATTCATGGTTTTCCTCACCCGGCCTCAAGAGCATATAAGTAAGAAATGCCCAATAAATGGGCAAAATCTTACTGAATATTTTAGAAATGTTATCCAATGATCTCCTGGTATTCTTCGGCAGAAAGTAATTCTGACTGATCCGCACCTTCAGCAACTTCCAATTTGATGATCCATCCGTTTCCGTAAGGATCGGTATTTAACAATTCAGGCTGGTCTTCCAATTCTGTATTGAACTCGATTACTTTTCCAGCAATTGGCAAGAATAGATCCGAAACCGTTTTTACAGCTTCTACACTTCCGAAAACGGCACCGCCTTCCAAATCATCATCTACAGTATCGATGTCTACATAAACGATATCGCCAAGCTCTCCCTGAGCGAAGTCTGTAATACCGATTGTAGCGACGTTACCTTCGATTCTGATCCATTCGTGATCTTTGGTGTACTTTAATTCTGATGGTGTGTTCATTTTTAATTTTTATTTGTACAAATGTATTCAAAATTCCAGAAGCTTCAAATATCGTGCAACAAAAAGTCCTTCAAAAATTTGAAGGACTATTAAATTTATTTTCGTTCTAATTAGAAAGTTCCCGAATTCCCGAAGGTAAACGTTGCGGAAATCCCGGCTCTGATCGTTGACAGCGGGAATGCTGTTGAGATCTTGTATTTGGAAGTCATCTGCTCGTAGAACACTCTGAGGTTAAGATTTTCGGAGACGTTGTAATCTGCAGAAACTTTGATATTCATCAACCGTTGTCCTCCCGTCACCTGTGAGTCGTCCAGCAGGATGTTGGTGATGCTGGTCTTGCTGTCCCTCAGGGAGAAGTCTCCTCGGATGTTCAGATCACTTCCTTTGGCTTTTCCTCTTCCGCCAACATTGGTCATGCCCAGCCTGAAGTTTCGGATGATGTATCCTATCCTTACGACATACTCACTGTTTGAATCTTCAGTTAAGGTATGGTTTACCAATCCCAGCAATAACGTACGCAACCTGTTGTACTGGATTCCAAACTGAATGTTATTTCTCATCGTCATATCCACTCCGATCAGCGGCGAGAAGTTCTCTACGTAACCTACCTGAGCGAAAGTAAACGGATTGATGTAATCATCATTGATATCCCTCTTTGTGGCATCATACGCATTCAGGCTGTTGAAATAATCAATGCTTGACTGGATTCCCGTTGCGGTATAGGTGGCCTGATAGGCATGCAAAAGATCAAACTTAGAAAACTGCCCATTGATAATCGGAATATTCCTCAATCCGGAATAGGTAATCCTCCAGTTCGGAATCGGAAGTCCCGCTTTTCTCGGATTGCTCATTTCTTTAGGGGTCTTGCCTTCCACTGCTGCTCTGAAGGCAGGAATTAAAATATAAGCATTTGAAATTCCGTACCCGTCCTTGAATCCGTCTGGCTGCAACGCTCCCGGCATCTGCTGGGAAAGAATCTGTGCATTCTGCCTGATCGCCTGATAAATTGCAGCTCCATCCTTAAATGCGGTCTTTAATAAAACGACCGAGTTGGAGTATGTCACAAAATCGTTGGCAAAGGTATAATTCGGATTTGCGATTCCTGTAACCGGATCCCTGTAATTAAATCCGGTATGGGTAAAGTTCCTGTTGTAATTATGCAGGGCACTGAGATCGATCCGAAGGTCATTCATCGGCATGATCTGCAGATTGGCCCGCAACTCTCTTGTCGACATGCGGACATAAGGATCCGTCATGAATTCGGAATCGCTTACCCATCCGTTTTCCATCACCGTTCTTCTGATGTCGGCCTGTGATCCTAAAAGGAATCCGATGGTAGGGCCTCCCAGTGTCTGCCCGTATCCATACCAGTTCGGTGCGGATAATAATCCCGGCAGCACAGTCCCGTTGTTTTCGGAATAATTGATGTCCAGCTGCTTCATGGAAGTCAGCAGATAAGCCAGGCTCTGAAGCGGGGTCAGTCTGTTTTTAAACTTATACTTTTTGTAAGCATACCGGTTTTTCTCCCATTGCTGCGTGAAGGCATTGTTTAACGAATCTACTTCCTGCTTGCGTTTCTGAAGTTTTGCAGAAATGTTTTTAAAGTATTTAAACTGACCGAAGAACTTCGTAAAGTCAGCCGTTCCCGTTGCCTGAATAACATTGGTATTCTGACCGATTGAACCTAAGCTTCCGTCCGGGCTTAACAACAGCACCGTAGATCTGGCATTCCAGTTGTACGTGAAGCCATACCCCAATTCCGCATCAATAAAATCCAGATACGGAAGATACTGGAACGGCAGCTTGTAGTTCAGCTGGACCCTGTGGTTGTACAATACCGGCCTTCCGGCTCTGAATACATTTCCAAAAATGGCCGTGTTATCCATGGTATTCACATCAACATTGTCATTCAATGTTCTTGTAGCAGAATTGATTTCAAGCTTTAAAGATTTTGTAAAATTAAATCCTAGTCCATACTGCCAGCCGAAATAGAAATTCCTGTTGCGGATGGCACCGAAGTCGTCTCCATAATTTCCGTTTAGGATGGCATCGATATTTCTGAATTCAAGTTCATTGTAATTCCGGTCTACTTCAGTTCTGAAAGAGAATCTCGTCGGAACCGGATTTAAATTGAATTCCTTTACCCATCTCAGGTATTTCGTAGATTTTGCCGTATCGCTGATCATTTTATTGAACGGACGGATCACCCAAGGCTTAAAGGTATAATTGTAATCGATATACCCTCTCAAATACTGCCTGTAATTTTTCTTGGTATAAATATCCCTGAAATAATCGTCATTGTAAACCGCAGTTACCGATACGTTTTCAATATCGTAGAACTTCGGCTTCCTGTTCGGATTCATTCTTTCTTTGTGCATATTCACCACCCCAAGACTTCTCTGCTGGGTATAGGTTCTCGCTACTTTTTTCAGCTGCTCCTTGTTCGCGGCTTTATTAAATTCCACATCGGTATCCAGAGGGTTGTACTTCGGATCTTCGATGGTCTGAGAGTAGGAATAGTTTACCGGAATTTTCACCCCGCTTTTCGCCGGAAGGAATTTATCTACATTCACGGCCGTATTGATGCTGAAAGCCGACTGGGTCGACTGGGTTCTTTCCGCCGGTTTCGAATCGATGTTCCCGAAACCTACGGACGTATAAGATGCACTGGTATTTACCGTAGCAAAATCTCCCAGGTTAAAGTTCAGACTGGCATTTCCGGCATATCCTCCGTCATTTTCAATTTCGGAAAGGCGGATTTCGTTGACCCACAAAACTCTATCGATTGCGGTAGCGGCTCCGGAACCTCTATCAAATCCGTTTCTGATACCAATCACGATCGTAGTAATATTACCTAAACTAGGGCGTCCCTTGATGTAAAGACTTTTAAAGGTATTTCCCGGATCGAAAACCTCATCTTTTAACCTTTGTATAATCTGTGTAGGATATTTTTTATCTCTTCTGATTTTAGCATCTACGAAATCCTGGATATTCAGATCTACATCATTTTCCATCGGCCAGATTTCCATTGGAGCAGTTGCATTTGTCGGAGTAATTTTTAATGAAGATTCATATTCATAATAGTTGTCCGTTGCATCACTACCAAATCGAATGAAGAACTTTGTTTTCTGATCAATCTGGCCAATATTAGGATCTGTACTTTTCGGATCTGTATGAGTATGGACAAAAAGTTTTAGCTTTTTATACCTTCTCATATCTAAAGAAGTATTCTTAAATACACCTCTTGCCTCAGAAGGAGGAAGAGCAATAGCTTTTAAATATAAAGAAGCTTCGTTCTGTCTTTGTGCACCTGCATTTCCGCTTAACACCTGTCTGTCGATTCCCGGAGGCAGTACATAAGGAGGCTGATTTAATGCATTTTCTTCAATATTTACGCTTCCTACTTCAAAATCATTATTAGTAACCGATATAGATCCTTCATCTATTGTACCTGTTCCGGTAGTTGCAATATTTTTAGGATACTTTCTCCAGTCCGAACGTACAAGATCCATGGTTCCGAATCTTAAGGTAGAGGTCTGGTCGAAACCTTTTAATAATAATCTGGCAAAACGTACATTATTCAGGACGGAAGCATCGTGATCCCCCGCTGTCATCACATACTGTGAAACCGGAATTCTGAAGAGGTACCATTTTACCTGTGAAGTCTGCCCGTTCTGGAAAGTTGCCTGAACGGTTTTTACATCAACGATGTTATTCTGTCCTAAAGCCAGACTTCCCTGGTCTAAATTCACTTCGTACTGGTTATAGCTTTCGGTCTGATCCAGGTTATAATCTTTATTGATATCTTCGGCATCCGGAGTCTGGGAAGCCACTTCCAATGAATTGCTTTGGGAGTTCCCTTCCGGTCCTCTGAAATATTTGTACCGCTGAATCAAAGACGACGCCTGGTTCCCTGTAAATTTATCGGACATGTAGAATACAAAATCATCTACCGCCGGGTCATTGATATTGGTTACCGGGTTAATGAATGTATTTCCGAATAAAGCAGATTCCTGATCAGAGCTTAATCCGTCGTATCCTAAATCCTGAGCGGTTCTGTCAGCTCCTTCACTAGAGAAAGCGTACAAAATTGGTGGCTGCTTAGGCTGTGTTCCCCAGTTTGAAGTGGTAGTTACCGAAGGTGCGGAAGGAGTCGGCAATCCGTTCTCATACTGCATCTGTCCGTCTTTCAGAACATCTTCTGAAACGTTACCCAACTGCAATAACATTTTTGGTGCAGTTCCTAACGTATTTCCATCGGCATACGGATCCATCATCCAGAATTCCACATATTCGATATTGGAATTAACGAAGTTGGATACTGAAATCGGCCTCATGATTCCTGACCATCGCTGCGCCGTAGTTTCCGGTGCAGGGTTTGAATTATAAGGTCCTTTCTCTGTCGGATAATACGAGATATCGAAGGTATTGGTAAACGTCTGTTCGCCTGCTACGAAATCCCGATTATTGAAAATCTCAGAGAACTGAACCCTTCTGGATGCGTGGTTGGAAACCGACTGCGGCGTAATGCCGTTCGGTGCTCTTCCGCCTACGCCCCAGAATCTCGGATCGATATTATACCATGATAACAAACCTCTTCCGTAGCCTTCTGAACGGTCATTGTTTTTACCGGCTCCCGTAAACAGAGGATCGTCCTGATTCTTCTCCGGTTTTGAAGCTAAGCTCCATGCCGTCGGCTCTTTCAGAGTGATTTTTGAAGTGGTCTGTTCAAAATCGTCGATATAGGATTGATCGTTTGTCCCTTTATTTAATCCCGGAAGCAGATAAGCGGTTTCCATCTTAAAGTTCAGGTTGGATGGCGCTTCGGTATTCACCAACGGAATTTTATCCGTTAATCGGGTCAGGAACGGCAGCTGATTATTGTACATCAGGTTGATTCCGGCCATGGTATTGTTCACAGCTTCCTGCCCGTAGTTAACCTTCTGGGTGAGCGGAGACTCGGAATAATTGACCACCGTTGCGCCCAAAATAAAGTTTTCATTAAATCTTCTTTCTAAATTTAATCCCAAAAATCTCTTACGCTGGGTATTGAACGTCAACTGGTTTTCGAGTGAAATGTTGATGGCCTGGCCAGACTGTTTCACCTGCTCATTAATGATCGTTACGGTTCCGAGCATGTAGTCTACGGTATAGTCGATTCCCTCGGTCAGCTGCACCCCATTTGCGGAAACTTTTACGGATCCCTGCGGAACGTTTACGGCGCCTAAAGAAATTCCCTGGCCCTGCGTTCCTTTGTAACGGCCTTCGATGGTATACCGCTGTGCCAGGTTGCTGGAAGTGGCCACCTGCTTCTGCTGGGTGTAGAGATCCGAGAATACATACTGCGGATCATTGGTTCCCAGAACATTCTGGATATAACTTCCGAACGGCTGCGTTTTTGTAAAGATCACCCTTCCGGTTTCCGGCCGGATGGTAATTCCGTTCACAAAATCAAAGATTCCGTCTCCGGTTGTGCCTCCGTTGTTCTGTAAGTCGCCGTTGGCATTCAACCGGTCCCAGTTGAGCAATTTGATCAGAGGAACATTGTTTACCTGCGGGTTATTGGCTACCGGCAGATAATTGACCTTACCTCCGGACTGCGGATCCCGGTATAAAACATTCAGGATAAATCCGTCCTGGGTTACCTGCCCTGCATCCAGCGAATAGATGTTTTTCATCATCAGGTCCCACATTGGGGAAGAGGTCTTCACCGTGGTGTTCGGCTTCAGCAATTTGGCCATCAGTACCGTACTCTCTTCGGAGAATTCCCCTACTTTGTACACCTGATTGCTTCCGTTTACCGTATAAGAGAATGACACGGCCAGGAGCTGGTTGTCATTTAATTTCTGGTTTAAGGATATATATCCCAATTGCGGCTGCAGGATGTATTCATTGGTATTCAACCGCCTTGCTTTTTTATTGAAGATAAAATTCTCTCCATCCTGATAAGTAGCCGTTCCGACTGCACCAGCCGAAATTGCAGGAAGAGTCGCTCCTTTGATGGCATTGTATGCAGTCGTGGCATCCCGTAATCCCGGAAGGGCATTTACCGCAGAATAAAGCCCGAAACCGGGCTGGTCGTTGTTAGGAAGCACACCCGGAGCATCGCCTAAATCCCTTACCCCGACGATACTTTTCTGGTACTGCAAATTGCTGTTTCCCTGATCCAATACCCAAACCTCCATTCTGGTAATGCTGATCTTGGAATTGATCTGAGGGTAATTTAATAAAGCATTATCATAGTTGTTCAGGAAATAGTGTCCTAAAAAGTAGTGCTGGTTGTCTTCATAATCAATGGCATTGAGCTTAAAGGTATTCATCACCCCGCCACCCTGAACGGTAATATTCCTTGCCTCCCCCTGCTGCTGGGAAAGGACCACGGTTCCGTAGGTTTTTCCCAACTGGAATTCGGTTTTCACCCCGAATAACGACTGAGAGCCCCGAATCAAACTGGTTGACAGCGGCATATTCACATTACCGAATTCTACTCTCTTGATGATTTTGTCTTCTCCTCCGGCATTCGGCTTATCCACATCATTCAACCCTTTCTGCTGAAGGTCTTTCCAGCTTCCTTTGGCCTGCCAGACAAGATTCATCCTGTTTTCGAATGCGAAACCGCTCTGGGTATCATAATTGGCTTTCAACTGAAGGTTTTCCCCTACCTTACCCAATAAGCCCAGCTGAATTCTCTGGTCAATATCAAAGGTAAAGCTGGTCCTGTTCTGAGGCAGGATCAGCGGGTTGTCGATTTTCTGGTACAGTCCAGCAAAATCGAAAGAGGCATATCCGGATGGGATGATTTCGATCTTGTTGCTTCCGAAAATGGTTTCGAAAAGCCGGTTGTTGATCCGTAGGGAAGGAATCAGCCCCTTTCTGGCGGCATCGCTTTTGTCTTTCCGGAACATGAGGCTGTAGCGGTCGGATTTTTCTTTGTAATAGGCCTTCGTCTGGGCCGACATCATGAACTCTTTGTAATCTTCGGGAGACATGGCAGTCGGTGGTCCGGTTATTGTATTTCCTACTTTAGGATAGACAAAGTACATCCCGCTTTTTATATCATAATAGGCTTCATACTGTGTAGGATCCGCCAGTTCATAATCTTTCTTGATAATTGCCGTATCCTGTACCTGTGCCGCAGGACGCCGCTGGGCAAAGGTGCTTACCGAGACCAGCAAAAATGACAGGAAAAGAAATAGGTTGAGGTATTTATAATTTGCCACCAAATGTTAGATGTTTTTTAAGATTTGTTTTACCAACGCTTCGACCGAAATGTCAGGATCTTGTTTTATGATTCTATCTGCAAGCTTCTCGCTCATCCGTTTCGGGATGCCCAAAACTTCTAATGCAGATAACGATTCTTCCTTCACTTTATTATTTGCAATCGTCGAAATATTTTCTTCCGGACTACTGAATTTCTGCACTTTATCTTTAAGGTCAACAATAATCCTTTCAGCGGTTTTTACCCCGATTCCTTTGGCTTTCTGAATCAGCGCACTGTTTTTTGAAAGGATAGCCGAAGCGATCTCTTCCAGGCTTAACGTGGAAAGTAAAATAAGAGCTGATACGGCACCTACACCGTTGACGCTTATTAACAGATTAAACATTTCTTTTTCCGAACGGGTCTTAAATCCGAACAGCAAATGCGCATCTTCCCGGATGATCTGCTGAATAAAAAGTATGGTTTCTTTGTTTAC
>JAKOOG010000121.1 GCA_022701545.1 Weeksellaceae bacterium
AGGCACTGGATGGGACTTCCGTTTTTTAGATAAATTCTCTGCTGGCTTACACTGTTTTTGGTGATAGGTTTTTCGGGAGTGCCACCGTCAAACTGCCATACTGTTTCTTCTTTAAAAATAAAAAATACACTGTTGTTTTTTACATAATAATTGGTAACCGATGAGAAATGGCTGTCTGCATAAAAATGCTTAACTATTCTCAGGCTTTGTTTTTCATTATAAAAATCTGCTTTTCCTTCGATTTCTTCACATGCGTAAGTAAAGCTCGTAGAATCTAATTTTTCCGATACCAGCTTTTCGTTGATTACGGTAAATTCTTTTTTGATTTCATCGATAGTCTGCGGAACTTTTTCCGGAGAATTGTTGTCTTTTTTAACTGCAGAATTGTTCCTGGAAAGGCTTTTCTCCGAAGTATCTTTCTGTTGACTGCATGAAACAAACAGCAAAAGGATCATGGCAGTTATAATCATTTTCATAGTGTAAATTTGGCTGATTCAATAATACAAAATAATCCGGATCAAACAAAAAAAGCAGCTTCAAATATGAAACTGCTTTTCTTTTATTTTAAAACCGGTTACTTACAGTTTTCATTGTAATCAACGATCACTTCATCTACGATGGCCTTATTGTCAGCCATGGCATTTCCGATTTCATTTCTGATGAATTTCCCTAAGCCGGACCGCTGTTTTGTGTCATTTTTTAAAGAAGCATACTCGCCTTTCGTTGCCTTGGCTCTTACGACAGGGCAATCGGCAATAATAACCTTTGCTTTTACCGCCGTAAGCTCTTCCGGCTTACCCCCTTTTTTGGAGTAAACATACGAAGGGTTTTCTCTCATTCTTTTATTTTCCGCTTCGGCAACGGCAACCTGTCCTCCTGCTGAGAAAGTCGTCGGGAACCCATACACTTTATAAACCTTAATTTTCCCATCGGCTACCAGCTCTGCAAACTGATTGTTTTTCGTAAGGTTATTAAAGGCCTTTAGGTTACCGCTCAACCCTCCGTTCTGGGTGTTATAGGCTTCTTTTACATTGGTATATTTGATGTTTTCAAAGACCCTTTCCGTATCATTATCTACTGCCATATAGCCTTTCAGATCGTCGACATCATACGTTTTAAATTTCTGTTTCTTTTTGGAAGCATCAATATCGGTAGAAGCAATAAATTTTACTTTTTTCTGATTGGTCCAGGGGCTCATGTCATTTCCGGCCAGCCTTACGATACCTTCGATTTTCTTTCCGTTATTTTCGATGATGTAACCCGGTTTTTCACCGCTTCTCATTTCATATTCGGTATTGTCTTCCTGAGCATATGCGTTAAAAGAGGCCAGGCTCAACAAACCAAAAAGTAATATTTTTTTCATAGTATTAAACTTTTAATTCCGGTAAAGATAATTTTTTATTGTTAAATTAACGTGAATCCGGAGCAGAAATACGTAATAGGATGGAAGAAGGATGCCGAATGCTGGAAGTCCCTTGTGTCCATATGACAATCAAAAAGTATTGATACAAAATGACATTATTGGCTACTTTATGACAGAGACTTTGTTCAAATCCTTATTCAGAAACCTGACTTTACTTTTTATTTAGTAACTAACTGAATATTATTTAAATATAATTGAATCCCCGTTAAAATAACAATAAGGTATTCGAAAAAATTAAGCCGAGCTCTGCCGTAAGCAAACTGCTGAATAAAATCTTTGATCAAACCTTAAATTCTTTATCTTTTAACGGTTTAAATATTTTAGCCACTTTGCACCTTTTAGTTTTTACCTGGATCCTGTCCTGATCCTCAAACAAAAAGATCCGGAAAATATATCCGGATCTCATGTATTTAAAATGGTTTTAATTATTGATAGCGCTGATGCTCTTTATTCTTTACAAACAGCTTTGTAATCGGTTTAAAGGCAGCTTTGTATTTTTCCGCATCAAACAGCTGAGAATCGGTCAGTGCTTTATACGTCATCCAGACTCCGAATGGGAAAAGGACGATATTCGGAACCCAGGCTGCGAAATAAGGGTTAATTTTACCGGACCATGCCATATTTTCAAATCCTACGTTGATGACATAGAATATAATGAAAATAACAATTGCAATAATCACCGGAAGTCCCATTCCCCCTTTCCGGATAATAGATCCGAGGCTGGCACCGATCAGGAAAAAGATGATACAGGTAAATGAATAGGTAACAATCCTCTGCTGGTAAATAACGACTTTATTGTAATACTTGATGCCCGGATCAAGCTCATTGTTTTTTGCTTCAAGAGTGCTCTTCAGGCTTTCCAGCCGATCGTATGCATTTTTAATGATTTCCAATTTTTTACCACTTTTCACCGTATCCAGTTTGATGATCGGCTTCGGTTTTGCCTTTGCGCGGTTCTGCTTGGAATCCATATAGCTGATGACCGAATTGGTCTGGTTCAGTACATCATTGTTAACGTTTGTAAAAAACCGGTCGTTATCGGTTTTCGCTTTCTCGACGGTTTTATTAAGTTCTGCAAAAGTCTGAAAACGGTAGTCATCCGTAATTTTTTCTTCGTCAATTGCTTTGTTTATAATTTCGCTGACGTCGAAATGGGAGGTCAGGGAATCAAATTTGATGGCCTGGTCCGGCTGTTTCAGCCTTACATTTTCCCCTTTTCCGGCAAAGTTGTCTTCATACACATATCCGTCATACAGTACAAGCTTCAGGTAATTTTTGTTGGCAGCAGGAACAAATTTTCCTTTCCTCGCCACAATCGTCTGCTGATTATCATAGGAACTTGCTTTCTTATGGACAAAAACGCCTTCGATGTTCTCATCATTCTCACCGGTGATTTTATCAAATTTCACCATGTTTCCTGGAATCTGGTCGATGAACTGGCCGGGGGTAAAATTCAGGGCCGGCTTCGTCTGTGCAATATTAAAAAGCATATTTTTCGCTTTCCTCTGGAAATCGGGAATAATATTGTTGGAGAAAAAGTAGAGGATAATCGACATCACTACAGTTACGCCCAACAGCGGCATCATCACCCGGGTGAGGGAGATTCCCGCGGCTTTCATGGCGGCAAGCTCGTACCGTTCCCCAAACTCACCGAAGGACATAATGCTTGCCAGCAGGATCGTCAGCGGCAATACCATACTGATAACACTCACCCCAAGGTAGAAAAGCAGCTTCATGATCTGCCAGTAGCTTAGACCTTTACCCATAAACTGCCCGAGCTGGATCCAGATAATGTTTACGATAAAGATAAAAAACAGCACGCTGAATATAAAGAAAAACGGTCCGAAGAAAGTTTTTATGATATATCGGTCTAGTATTTTTAACATGTGCCAAAATTAATCAAAAAGCCACAAAGTTTCCTTTGCAGCTCTTATATTTTATGAAATTTTTATAATAATGATTATTAAAGTTCTGTAACCAGATAATTTTTGTATTTGTTTTTGTCGAATACAAACATCCCCGGATCTAAAGTCTGGTTTTCTTTGTACTGGGTAATGGCAATTACGGCAAGGTCTTTATTGTTCCCATGCTGCTCCAGTTTTAGCATTTGTTTTTTTGCGGCGTCTACGAAAAGATAAACGTATTGGATTCCGTTTGATTTTACAGGCGTTAACTTAATAAAGTCTGCATTTACCCCATTTACATTTTTCTTGCCTTCATAGGTAACGTTATAATCATTTCTGTATGATGTCAAATAATTGATAGGGGAGAACATCGGGCTGCTGCCGTTAGGCTTTGCTACGGTAACTTCCATATCTTCCGTATTGATGTTGTATATCTTGCTTCCGTCAAAGATCTGTTCCGTTTCCATGATCTTCAGTTTGTATTTGTCTCCGGCTGCGTAATAAATTCCCGGTTCATTCTTGTCCACCTTACCGTTGGTACCGCTGCCGAATGAGAATTTAAAATAGGTATTTTTCTTCGATTTATAGTTTGCGGTGATATCATCCAGGATTTTTTTTGCCTTGGCATCGATTTTCTGAGCGTTTGTAAATCCTACCGCTCCGATAACCAGGCTGCTGATTACAACTTTTGAAATAATATTGTTCATGTATTTAAATCTTACTTAATTTTAGACTCTGTTTTATAGGAAAAGTTAAACTTTCAGTTTTACTTTTAACTGCGCAGGTCTTCCAAAAACTGTTCCAAAGAATGCAGGTCACTGATGAGAACCTCCCTTGCTTTTGCCCCGTTGAAACCGCCTACGATTCCGCTTGCTTCCAGCTGATCCATGATTCTTCCGGCCCTGTTGTAACCGAGTTTCAATTGTCTCTGAAGCATGGAAGTAGAACCCTGCTGAGTCGAAACAATAATTCTTGCCGCCTCTTCAAACAAAGCATCCTTCTCATTCGGATCAAATGCACCTACGGTACTTGTGGAATCTTCCGAAACATATTCTGGAAGGATAAATGCTGAAGCATAACCCTTCTGTTCACCGATAAATTCAGCCAGTCTTTCCACTTCCGGAGTATCAACGAAAGCACACTGAAGTCTCAGGATCTCGTTTCCGTTGAAATAAAGCATATCTCCCTTACCGATCAGCTGGTCGGCACCCGGAGAATCGAGAATCGTTCTTGAATCCACGCTGGAAATTACCCTGAACGCTGCCCTTGCCGGGAAGTTCGCCTTGATCATCCCGGTAATTACGTTTACCGACGGTCTCTGTGTGGCAACAATTAAGTGGATTCCTACTGCCCGCGCAAGCTGTGCCAGACGTGCAATCGGTAATTCCACTTCTTTACCGGCCGTCATGATCAGATCCGCAAATTCATCTACGACCAGAACGATGTAAGGAAGGTAACGGTGTCCGTTTTCAGGATTCAGCTTCCTTTCCGTGAATTTCTTATTGTATTCCTTTAAATTTTTACAGAACGCATTTTTAAGCAGGTCGTACCTTGTATCCATTTCGATACATAGGGAATTCAGTGTATTGATCACCTTATTGGTGTCTGTGAT
This sequence comes from Weeksellaceae bacterium, assembly GCA_022701545.1. GTDB lineage: Bacteria > Bacteroidota > Bacteroidia > Flavobacteriales > Weeksellaceae > Chryseobacterium. The sequence continues at coordinate 4,940 of JAKOOG010000121.1, forward strand.
AATTGCTTCTTCTGCATCAGGCAGTTTTGCCAGATAATGTCTTTCAATTTTCGAATATAAGGAAAGTTCCACTTTTTTAGGATCCACCATCACGAATTTCAGTTCGCTCGGATGTTTTTTGTAGAGCAGGGAAGTCAGAATCGCATTGATCCCAACCGATTTACCCTGTCCTGTAGCACCTGCCATCAGCAAGTGAGGCATTTTGGATAAATCCGCCATGAAAATTTCATTGGAGATTGTCTTCCCGAATACCACCGGAAGATCCATATCCGTATTCTGGAATTTCTGCGAAGCAATTACCGAACGCATGGATACCATCGTCGGGTTTTTTCTCGGCACTTCAATTCCGATGGTTCCTTTTCCCGGCATCGGTGCGATAATCCGGATTCCCAGAGCCGAAAGGTTCAACGCAATGTCATCCTGAAGCTTTTTAATAGCCGCTACTCGGATTCCGGCTTCCGGAACGATTTCATATAAAGTTACCGTTGGACCGATGGTTGCTTTAATTTCGGCAATACCGACGTTAAAGTTTTTCAGCAGTCCTACGATCTTATTTTTGTTTTCTTCTAATTCTTCTTTATTAATGGAAATTTCTTCGTTTCCATAGTCTTTTAAAAGCTCTACCGGCGGCATCTGGAATTTGGCCAGATCCAGTTTGTGGTCATATAAGCCATGCTTGTCAACCAATTCCCGGGATTTAATATCTGCATCATCCAGGATATCGATTACCGGAGCTACTTCCACGTTAAATTTGATGTCTTCCACAGGAGCGGCGGCCAGGGCTGCCGGAACGGAAGGTTTAAAGTCAAATGCCTGTTCGGGAGTAGGAGTCGGCATCTTCGGCTTCGTATCTACAGGCAGATTGATGGATGATGAAAAATCCGTTTTTATTTCTTCCTCGAAAGAAGTATTGTTCGGGGTTACAATCGGATCAAGGTCGGCAGAAACCGGAACCTCCGGAAATCCTTTCGGAATGCTTACCGGTTCAGGCGTTTTTGCTTTGGCAGCAGGTTTTTGCACAACTTCAGTTACCTTAACTTTTTCAACGGTGTCTTCTTTATGCGCTTCCAGTTCTTCAATCAGCTCCTCATCCGCTTCGAAATTTTCATCAGAGCTCGGCATCATCGACTTTACTTTTCCGATGGTACTTTCGTTGATATCATTTAGTTTTGATTTGATAGAGCTTGGACGAAGATTGAATTCCAAAATAAAATACAAGGCAATACTCGATACCAGTACCAGCCACAGACCGACGGTTCCGATAATTGCATTCAGCGAATCCATAATCTGATAGCCATAAACCCCGCTCAGAACTCCCTGTCCTTTGGTAACCGCTCCAAACAAAATAGGAAGCCAGCAGATAAAGAACAGCGAATGGCCCACGGTCTTCCAAGGCTTAAACGTTCTCTTCTTCAGGATTACTGTCCCGAAAACCAGGAATAGAAAAGCTATGATGAATGAGGCAACCCCAATGCTTTCGAAAATAAAAATATTCCCAAGCCAGTCGCCCAGTTTTCCAAAAAGGTTGGAAGATTTTATGCTCTTGTCCAGCATGGTTCCTGCCTGGCTCTGGTCAGCCTTCCAGTTCATCAGGTATGATATGAATGAAAAGGTAAGCACTACGGAAAAAAGGATAAACGTAAGCCCGAAAAATACCCGGGGCTTTGATAAGAATTTGCCCTTATCAGGCGATTCTGTCGGTTTGGTAGGTGTGTTTTTATTCATAATGTCAATTGGCAAATTTAATATTTTTCAACATTAAACAAGATGCTTTTTTACGAAAAGAAATTTAATTTTTCCCGCTCTGAAAAAGGGATTTTCTCTACGGTTTTGTTTTCTGATCATTAAAAATATTTAAAATAAAGTGAATTTAAAAAAAATAGCGGATCAAATTTTTCCTTATGCAAAAAAGAATGGATTGCTATATGGGTTCTTTTAATTTTTCTCCAATGAAATCCGAATTATTAAGAACGATTCAAAATAGCGTTTCGGGTCTTCAAAGTGATAAAAAACAGCTTTTTTTAACGGCTTTATGGTTTATCATGCTTATTTTTGCATGTCAAGTATATACATATGAAGAAGATCCAGGATATTTTGATCTCAACCAGAACAATGGCTGTATTGTTATTGGGGTATGCATTCGCCATGGCCTATGCAACGTTTTTAGAAAACGATTACGGAACCCCCACAGCAAAGGCATTAATTTACGAAGCATGGTGGTTTGAACTTATCATGCTCCTTTTAATTCTCAACTTTATCGGCAACATCGGAAGATACAGGCTTTGGAAGAGAGAAAAATGGCCGGTGCTGGTATTTCACCTGGCATTTGTGCTTATTTTTATCGGCGGTGCCATTACCCGGTACATCAGTTTTGAAGGGATGATGCATATCAGGGAAGGTGAAACGACCAATGAAATCGTCACCGATAAAAATTTCCTTAAGATCCAAATCGAAGAAAAAGGCGATGTGCTTAATTATCAGGATATTCCTTATCTGATGTCTCCGCTGCACAAAAATCTGGAAGCAACTTATGATTTCCATGGAAAGCAGGTAAAAGTGGTGGCCAAAGAATATGTTCAGCGGAAAAAAGACAGTCTTCTGGCAGACCCTAACGGTGCCGAATACCTGCATCTGGTATCCACCGGGCAAACGGGGAGGCAGAATATCTTTATCAAGCCGGGTGAGACAAAATCTATTAACGGAACCCTGGTGACCTTTAACCGAGCCATCGACGGTGCCGTGGAATTTAAAAATGAAGGCGGAAAACTGTTCATCAAAACTCCGGTTGATGCCAACTACATGACCATGGCTACGCAGGCTACCGGAACAACCAAAAAAGATGAGTTCCAGCCACTGGCTTTGAGAAGTTTATACTCTATTAATGAATTAAAATTAGTAGTTCCCGAAGGATTACGAAAAGGGAAATTATTATCCATCGAAGGCGACCGTAAAAAAGATCAGAATGTTCCGGACATGCTGACGGTAGAGCTTCAGGGACCCAAGACCAAACAGCTGGTCGACCTTTCGGTAGAAAAAGGAAATCCGAATGCTTACAAACAGGTAACGATGGACGGATTAAATATTATGGTTGGTTTCGGGCCAAAAGTATACAATACACCTTTCTCGTTAAAGCTGGATGACTTTATTATGGAAACCTATCCGGGAAGTTCTTCCCCAAGTGCTTACGAGAGCCACATTAAAATTATCGATGAAGGAAAACAGACGCCTTTTAAAATCTATATGAACCACGTGCTGAACCATAAAGGGTATCGTTTTTTCCAGTCGAGTTTCGATCCGGACAGAATGGGGACGGTGCTTTCCGTAAACCACGATTTCTGGGGAACGCTGATTTCCTATATCGGTTATACCTTCTTATTCGGGGGAATGTTCTTTATGTTCTTCTGGAAAGGAACCCATTTCTGGAAATTAAATAAAATCCTGAAAGACGTAAATCAAAAGAAAACGGCAACCATTCTTTTATTGCTGTTAAGCTTCGGCTTAAATGCCCAGAAAATTGAAACCCATGGGACAACCGACGGAAGCAGAGAGCATGTTCATGTGGAAGGAGACAACCATAACCATACGCCGGAAGCAGCCCAGACCCAGCAGTCGCAGCAGAATTCCCTGGCCGCGCCAATGGGTAAAATGAGAACGATTTCCGCAGACGAAATTATTGCAAGAAATAAAATCAGTGCAGAGCATGCCGACAAATTCGGGTATCTTCTGGTACAGAATTTCGAAGGACGGATTGTTCCGATCAATACGGAAGCATTGGATGTTTTAAGAAAACTGTACAAAAAAGACGAATTTAAAGGGACGGACGGAAAATCCCTGACGGCGAACCAATGGTTCCTTTCAGTGAATACCGATACGCCAAGCTGGACAATGGTTCCGATGATTAAAGTAGGAACAAAAGGCGGTGATGAACTGAAAAACAAGACCAAAGCCGATGATGAAGGGTATACTTCATTGATGAACCTGTTCCCGGCAGATGCGAACGGAAACTTGAAATATATTCTGGAGAATGATTATAACACCGCATTCCGGAAAAAACCTTCCGAACAGACCAATTATGATAAAGAGGTAATCTCTGTAAACGAAAGGGTGCAGATCTTCAACGAGTTCTTCAGCGGCCAGTTTATGAGAATTGTTCCCGTAAAAAACGATGCGAACCATACATGGCATTCCTGGCTGGACCAGAAAATGGAACCGGACATGGAATCGCAGCAGGTAATGGGTCCTTATTTCGCAGAAGTTTTAAAGGCACAGCAAACCGGAGATTGGATCAAAGCTGATGCAGAACTGGCCAAGCTTTCAGAATACCAGCAGAAATGGGGGAAAGCCGTGGTACCGGCAAAATCGAAAGTGGATCTTGAAGTTTTCATGAATAAAGTAAACATCAATTTCAAATTATTGATTTTCTATACCCTGATCGGCGGATTGCTGCTGATCTTAGGTTTTATTGAACTATTCAAGCCAAATAAAATTTTAAATAAAACCATCAAGGCTATTATCGTCATAGGTATTATCGGATATGCTTTCCATTTCCTAGGCTTGATCGCAAGATGGTATATTTCAGGACATGCGCCTTGGAGTAACGGTTACGAAGCCATTATCTTTATCTCATGGGTCGGAATTACCGCCGGGCTTTTATTATACAGAAACGCTAATGCCCTGATTCCGGCAGCCGGATTTATGGTAGCGGTTATTATGATGGGGTTTGCCCACGGAGGTTCCGCGCTGGATCCACAGATCACACCGCTGGTTCCGGTTCTGAAATCCTACTGGCTGATCGTTCACGTAGCGATTATTACATCGAGTTACGGATTCTTTGCCTTATCAATGATCATTGCAGTCATCAGTTTAGTTTTCTATATTATCTCAAAAAAGGATACTTATAATATACATCACGATACAACCTTGAAGGAGCTGGCCATCGTTTCGGAAATGTCCCTGACCATCGGTTTGTTTGCCTTAACCGTAGGGAACTTCTTAGGTGGAATCTGGGCCAACGAATCCTGGGGAAGATACTGGAGCTGGGACCCTAAAGAAACCTGGGCTTTCATTTCCATCATGGTTTATGCGTTCGTACTCCACATGAGACTGGTTCCCGGACTAAGAAGCAGGTGGGCATTCCACGTCGCTACGATGTTTGCTTTCTGCTCGATGGTCATGACGTATTTCGGGGTAAATTACTACCTCAGCGGACTTCACTCTTATGCTGCAGGAGATCCGGTTCCGGTTCCGGCCTGGGTATACATCGGACTTGGAAGCATGCTGGCCCTGGCCATTGCCTCGTACTTAAAGTTTAGAGTACTCACGAAAAAATAAGATTCAATCTTTATAAGCAAAATCCCGGAAGTTACTTTCGGGATTTTTTATTTTAGCATTACACTTAAAGCAAAAGCTCATCTTAATTTTCTAAATACCTTATCATATCTCTATGGTTTTCAATATTAAAGAAGTCAGGTATGCCAGTTGTAATTGACAAAAATTTCCAGCATCCATCATCCCGCTTCCAGCCTTTCGCTTCACTTAAAAATATAAAATTCCATACTTTAAATTCAGAATTTAATTATATCTTTATGATATTAAAATAATATCAAATTAAAATTTAATATCATGGAAAAAATCTTAAAACCTATGTCGGGATACATTACTTTGGTGATCTGTCTCGGACTGTTTGTCGCTTCAATTTACTTCTTCGCTATCGGTGCGGACAACAGCATTACCTTTGTCATTATCGGATTTTTAGCATTTATCCTGTTCTGTTTTTTCCTGAAAGGACTGATGATTATTCAGCCGAATCACTCAAGGGTTCTGAATTTTTTCGGAAAATATGTGGGGACGGTAAAAGACAACGGACTGTTTTTTATCAATCCTTTGTATTCATCACAGAAAATCAGCCTCCGTTCCGAGAACCTTCAGGGGCAGACACTGAAAGTAAATGATAAGATGGGAAATCCCATAGAAATTGCCGTGGTGATGGTCTGGAAAGTAGGTGATACGTACAAGGCTGCTTTTGATGTGGAACGGTATTCGGATTTTGTCAGAATGCAGAGCGAGGCTGCGGTCCGCCATTTGGCGATGAGTTTTCCTTATGATAATTTAGAGGATGATCATGCGCCTATTACTTTGAGAGAGGGTGGTGAAAAGATCAATGCAATTTTGGAACAGGAACTTACCGAAAGACTTTCGAAAGCAGGAATTACCATTCAGGAAGCAAGAATTTCACACCTGGCTTATGCCTCTGAAATCGCAGGAGCCATGCTTCAGAGACAGCAGGCAACCGCTATCGTGGCCGCGAGAACCAAAATCGTTGAAGGCGCGGTAGGCATGGTAGATTTAGCGCTGAAAAAACTTTCAGAAGGAAATATTGTAGAACTCGACGATGAAAGAAAAGCGGCAATGGTGAGTAACCTGATGGTGGTGCTATGCGGAGAGAAAGCGGCACAGCCGGTGTTAAATGCCGGAACTTTATATAATTAAATAATGAATATTGTCTTTTCCATGCAGGACAACATACCGGTAAAAATAAAAACAGGACGCTGCATTGCATTAAAGACTTAATTATTTACAATAAATTAAAAAATTCTTTCGCGCTCGGCGTTAAAACAAACAAGAACAAGAAAAAATGAAATCAGAAAAAACTCAGAATCCTTCAGGAGGCAAAGGCAAAAAATCTTTTGTTTTAAGGATCGATGAGTCTACGTACAAACTTCTGGAGAAATGGGCAGATGATGAATTCCGGAGTGTAAACGGGCAGATCGAATATTTGCTGCATCAAAGCCTTACAAATTCGGGGAGGAGAAAGAAAGAATAGTTTTTGCGATGGATAGTCTGCAGTCAGATAAACAAAACCCGCAACAATGAAAAAAGCTGAGAATTATCTCAGCTTTTCTTGTTATATCTCAATCAGTTAATCAAATATCCCTGTAAAATAGCCTGCAACAATGCTCCATGCATTTTTTCCTAAGAAATAGATAAGCGTGGACGTGATGATGCCTTTCACCGTAAAAAATATAATCCCGCCGATCCCGAATTTTTTCAGCAGGCTCTTCCACCGGGAGGTTTTCTGCTCTCCGGCATCAGATTCGTTATTAATCCTGTTATTCTCCATTTCTGAAATTCAAATGATTGCCTTACAAAGATAAGCATGTTTATAATTAGTCCAAATAAAAAACACGCTAAAAATTAAAATTTTGCGGTTCGCATAATATTTTTATCTTTAGAGGAAACGAAAAGTAAAATTTTTATGTCTAAAAAAGTAAAGGATTTTGGGATTGAAAAAACGCTCAAAAATCTGGGAATTAAAGATGAAAACAAGGGGACTTCAACAGGCGGAAAATACTTTGCATCGGGGAAAACCTTAGAAAGCTACTCTCCGGTAGACGGAAACCTGATTGCAAAAGTGAAAACTTCCGGTACATCGGATTACGATAAGGTAATCGAAACGGCAGAGAAGGCTTTTAAAGAATTCAGGCTCATTCCGGCCCCTAAAAGAGGGGAAATCGTACGGCAGCTCGGCCAGAAATTAAGACAGTACAAAGACGATCTCGGAAAACTCGTTTCCTATGAAATGGGTAAATCCCTGCAGGAAGGTCTGGGTGAAGTTCAGGAAATGATCGACATCTGTGATTTTGCCGTAGGGGTATCAAGACAGCTTCACGGATACACCATGCATTCGGAAAGACCGGGGCACCGGATGTATGAGCAATACCACCCGCTAGGGATTGTGGGAATTATTACGGCTTTCAACTTTCCGGTTGCCGTTTGGTCCTGGAATACGGCACTGGCCTGGATCTGCGGAAACGTAACGATCTGGAAGCCGTCGGAAAAAACACCGCTCTGTGCCATCGCCTGTCAGAATATCATGAACGAGGTACTGAAGGAAAATAATCTTCCTGAAGGAATTTCAAGTGTACTGGTGGCGGATCACGAGATCGGGCAGCAATTGGTAGATGACAAGAGAATTGCACTGGTTTCTTTTACGGGATCTACCAGGGTAGGAAGGATGGTCTCCACAAATGTGGCCCAACGCTTCGGTAAATCTATTCTTGAACTGGGAGGTAACAACGCCATTATTATTTCCAAAGATGCGGATATCGATATGTCGATTATCGGAGCCGTATTCGGAGCGGTTGGAACTGCCGGACAGCGATGTACTTCTACCAGAAGGCTGATCATTCATGAAAGCGTATATGACGAAGTAAAAAACAGACTGGCAAAAGCCTATGGACAATTAAAGATCGGAAATCCGCTGGATGAAAGCAACCACGTCGGACCACTGATCGATACCGATGCGGTGAATATGTATCAGGAAGCGATTAAAAAAGGAAAGAAAGAAGGGGCAAAATTTATTGTGGAAGGCGAAGTTCTGAAAGGGAAAGGTTATGAATCGGGCTGCTACGTGAAGCCATGTATCGCTGAAGTAAAAAATTCTTATGAAATCGTTCAGCACGAAACTTTTGCGCCCATTTTATATTTAATCAAATACAGCACATTGGACGAAGCGATTGCCATCCAGAATGATGTTCCTCAGGGATTATCATCTGCCATCATGACGCAAAACCTGAGAGAAGCAGAATTATTCCTTTCCCATGAAGGTTCGGACTGTGGAATTGCCAATGTGAACATCGGGACCTCCGGTGCGGAAATCGGCGGTGCCTTCGGCGGAGAAAAAGAAACCGGCGGCGGCAGGGAATCCGGATCCGATGTATGGAAATATTATATGAGAAGACAGACCAATACCATCAACTATACCGCCAGCCTTCCGTTGGCACAAGGAATTAAATTTGACCTTTAAAACGAATACTGAGAATCGGGAGGTCATTAAAGGTACTATTGACGTTATGATGTAACCCCGATTTCTTATTATTAAATTCTAATCACCCCTAAGATTTTATTTAATATGCAAAAAACCATTGATATACAGACAAATAAAGTAAAAGAAACGATAGGCAGACACGTTCTGGCAGACGGCTTCGATTTCGTGATGGATATTGAAAAATCCCATGGCTCATGGCTTTATGACAAACTGACCAACCGCGAATACCTGGATATGTTTTCCATGTTTGCTTCGGCATCCATCGGGTACAACCATCCTTATCTGATGGAAAAATCAGAGTGGCTCGGAAAAATGGCGGTCAATAAGCCAACACTGGCAGATGTATATTCCGAAGAATATGCTCATTTCCTGGAAGTATTTGAAAGAGTTGCCATTCCTCAGGAACTGCAGTATGCCTTCTTCATCGAGGGTGGCGCAATAGCTGTTGAAAATGCAATGAAGGCCTGCTTCGACTGGAAAACAAGGAAAAACTTTGAAAAGGGACTTGACTTTGAAGCCGGAATCTGCATCCATTTCAGACAGGCGTTTCACGGAAGGAGCGGCTATACCCTAAGCCTGACGAATACAGCCGATCCGAGAAAATACCAGTATTTCCCGATGTTCAACTGGCCGAGGATCCTGAATCCGAAACTAACATTTCCGCTTACCGAAGAAAACCTCGAAGAAACCATAAAAAATGAAAGGCTGGCTTTACTAAACATCGAAGAAGCCATTCTGATGAATCCCGACAAAGTAGCCTGCATCATCATAGAGCCGATCCAGGCAGAAGGCGGCGACAACCATTTCCGGGATGAATTTTTTACAGGCCTGAGAAAAATCTGCGACCAGCATGAAATCCTTCTGATTTTTGACGAAGTGCAGACCGGTATCGGGATTACCGGAAAGATGTGGGCATTTGAACATTTTACGGCAAAGCCGGATATTATCTCTTTCGGTAAAAAAGCGCAGGTCTGCGGAATTCTGGCCAATAAGGAAAAGTTTGATGAAGTTCCGGACAATGTATTCAGGGAAAGTTCCAGAATCAATTCTACCTTCGGAGGAAATTTTATCGATATGCTCCGTTTCCAGATGGTAATGGAAGTTATCGAAAAAGAAAACCTGGTAGAGAATGCAAGGGTAGTCGGCGATTACCTGTTGCAAGGTCTTCAGAATTTGCAGCAGAAATATCCTGAAAAATTATCCAATGCCAGAGGCCGAGGCTTAATGTGTGCCATCGATCTTCCGGACAACGAGCAGAGAAATCACCTGAGGGATGTACTTTGGCAGGACGGAATGATCATCCTCGCATGCGGCGATCAGTCGTTACGTTTCCGGCCGCATCTGAACGTTACCAGAGAAGAAATTCAGCTTGCGCTGGATAAAATAGAAAACAATATTACTAAAATTTAAAAGCTGAAATTTGTAATTTTCAAAAAAACGTTATATATTTAGATACTCAAACGAGACAGAACTATGGAAAGAAGTACAAGAGTATCAGTTTTTGAAAGTGACAAACCTGCAGAAATCCAATTAATAAAGTCTAAGCTGGATGATGCACAGATCAGAAATTCAGTAGAAAACAACTACCTTACTTTTACAACGACGCCTACGGCAACATCCCTGAAAGTAATGGTAAAACTGGAAGATGAGAAGAAAGCCTTTGAGGTAATCGATGCCTATCTCCAGCAAAATGAAAATCAATAAAACAATTTCATAATTTTAAATTTTACTACTTCGAACCGAAAATTAATTTCAATTAGTTTTCGGTTTTTACTTTTGAATGACTACCTGGCCCGGTAGGTATTCAGAGGTAATTCGATATTCAATTAAAATTCAAAGCAATGCATTCGAAAATCAGACTAAGAAAAGCACAAATCGATGAAAAAGACAGAATCTGGAACATTTTGCAGCAGGCTATTGAACGGCGCAGACAGGATGGAAGTACCCAATGGCAGCAGGGATACCCAAATCCCGGGACGGTGGAAAGCGATATCTCAAAAGGGCTGGGATATGTAATGACCGTTGATGGTGAAATTGCGGTTTACGTGGCTTTGATTATAAATGACGAACCTGCTTACAGCTCTATTGAAGGGGCGTGGCTCAGCAATGGGGAGTTTGTTGTTGTACACCGTGTCGCAGTCGATGACAAATTTGCAGGAAAAGGAATGGTAAAGGTCCTTTTCGATCATATCGAAGATTTTACCAGATCGCACGGGATCCAAAGTGTTAAAGTAGATACCAACTTTGACAATACGGCCATGCTTAGGATCTTAGAAACTAAAGGATACAGCTATTGCGGGGAAGTTTTCCTGGCAGGCGGAATGCGTAAGGCTTTTGAGAAGATTATAATTTGATTCAAAAGTTAAATCCTTTATCATAGAATTTTTAAAACGCTATGCATTTATAAACTCTATCAAGTTTGTTCGTTTAGTTCTGAACTAATTTTTACTTTTGTCTCAAATTTATATACCATGCATAAGAGTATAGAAATTGATGAAAGAATATTCCAGGACGCCGTGAAGTTTTACGGTTCTGTATTCAGCCTACCACCCTTAGCTTCAAAGATTTATGCTTACCTTCTTTTCGATTATGATAAAGTGGGCATTACTTTTGATGAATTCGTGGAGGTATTTTCCGCAAGCAAAAGTTCGGTTTCCACCAGCATTTCTCTTTTGCTGAATGCAGAGCTTATCATCGATCATAACAAAATGGACGAGCGGAAACGGTATTTTTTCATTAATGACGGCTACAAAAAGATAAGATTTGAAAGAATAGTTCAAAAAATGAAAGACGAATTAAAACTGCTGGATGATTTAGACCATTTTAAAAAGAATCATGATGATCACAATGAAAAGATGGAAGCCTATAAAGCTTTGTTAAACAAAAATATCATACATATTCAGGAATCTCTTAATAAACTATAAAATGAATAATAAGCTAGTAATACTTTCTGTTGCGGCACTTTCTCTGGTGGCGTGCAAAAAAGAAGCTCCGAAACAGACCGGCCCGATGCCGTATCCTGTGGTAAATGTGGAGGCTAAAAATGTGGTGGGTTATAAGACATTTCCTGCAACTATCCAGGGAAGGGTAAACAATGATGTACGGGCTAAAATCCAGGGTTACATTACCCAGCTTCTTGTAGATGAGGGGCAGTATGTAACCAAAGGACAGGCGCTTTTCCGATTGGAAACCAATATCCTGAATGAGAATGCCGCTGCTTCAAAAGCCGGGATCAGCGCGGCGGAATCCAATATTGCAGCCGCTCAGGCAGCCGTAAGCGCAGCAAATGTAGAAGTAAACAAACTGAAGCCGCTTGTTCAGAAAAATATCATCAGCAATGTCCAGTTGCAGACGGCGCAGGCCAATTTAGCCCAGGCGCAGGCACAGCTAAAACAGGCGCAGGCATCCAAAAGCCAGGCCGTGGCCAATTACAAGGGCATTGAAGCCAATATTGAGTATTCCGTGATCCGTGCGCCGATCTCCGGGGTTATAGGAAAGCTTCCTCTAAAGGTGGGAAGTCTGGTAGGTCCGAGCGATCAGACCCCCCTGACGACCATTTCGGATACTTCTGAAATTTACGCCTATTTTTCAATGAATGAAAAGGAATACTTCGATTTCCTTGAAAAATCTCCGGGATCATCGATGTCTGAAAAAATCAAAAACCTTCCGATGGTGGAGCTGCAGCTGGCGAACGGAAGCCTTTATCCTGAAAAAGGAAGGATCGAAGCGATTACCGGACAGATCGACCCGACGACGGGAACCATTCAGTTCAGGGTTGAATTTCCGAATGCCCAGAAACTCCTGAGCAACGGGAACAGCGGAACCATCCGTTTTCCTCAGCCGTACGATAATGTTTTAGTAATTCCTGAAAGTGCAACGTATGAGCAGCAGGGTATTGTCTATGTCTATAAGGTTGATAAAGGAGACACTGCCCGAAATGTGGTTATTGATGTTATCGACAGAATCGACAATATGGCTCTGATAAAATCAGGCGTCAATAAAGGGGAGCTGGTGGTGGCTGCAGGAACGGGAACATTAAAATCCGGAACACCCATCAAGCCTAAAAAAGTAAAAATGGACAGTCTTGTACAATCCGTAAAACCGAAATTCTAATATGATTAAAAATTTTATAAACCGGCCGGTTTTATCAACGGTAATTTCGATACTTATCGTCATACTGGGGGTATTGGGTCTTTATGCACTTCCGGTGACGCAGTACCCGGATATTGCGCCGCCTACGGTGAGTGTGAGAGCAAATTATACCGGTGCCAATGCCGAAACGGTCATGAAAAGTGTGGTTGTTCCTTTGGAAGAGCAGATCAATGGAGTGGAAGGAATGGACTATATTACCTCAACAGCAGGGAATGACGGTTCAGCACAGATCCAGGTATTTTTTAAACAGGGAATTGATCCGGATATCGCTGCGGTAAACGTCCAGAACCGTGTTTCCAGAGCCAGCCCGTTGCTGCCGAGCGAAGTTACCCGTTCCGGGGTTGTTACGCAAAAGCAGCAGACCAGTGCATTGATGTACCTTTCATTTTATTCGGAAAATAAAAATATAGATGACGTTTACCTACAGAATTTCCTGAACATTAACGTTATCCCGGATTTACAGAGGATCAACGGGGTTGGGGAAGCCAACGTTTTCGGGGGTAAAAACTATTCGATGAGAGTCTGGCTCGATCCGGCAAAATTGGCAGCATACGGCATTACGCCAACGGATGTTACTACCGCCATCAACGAACAGAGCAGGGAAGCAGCTGCCGGTTCTTTGGGACAGAACAGCGGAAGTTCGTTTGAATACATTATTAAATATGTAGGAAAATTCAACGAAAAAGAACAGTATGACAATATCATCATCAAGGCAATGCCGGACGGGCAGAACCTGATGCTGAAGGATGTTGCCAAAGTTGAACTGGGCGGTCTTTCCTACAGCGGAGTAGGTGAAAACGGAGATTCTCCGTCGATCAGTATGGGTATCTTTCAAACCCCAGGATCCAATGCGCAGGAAATCATCGAGAATATCAAAGCTCAGCTGAAAGCAAAGGAAAGCACATATCCTGCAGGGATCAAATATACCTTTAACTTTGATACCAACGAGTTTCTCGACGCTTCGATCGAGAAGGTGATCCATACCCTGATTGAAGCATTTATCCTGGTATTCATCGTCGTATATATATTCTTACAGGATTTCAGGTCTACCCTGATTCCGGCTATTGCAGTTCCGGTTTCGATTGTAGGGACCTTCTTTTTCCTGAATTTATTCGGATATTCCCTGAACCTTCTAACATTATTTGCCCTGGTGCTTGCCATCGGTATTGTAGTGGATGATGCGATTGTCGTCGTCGAGGCCGTTCATGCCAAGATGGAAAACGGTATTTCCGACGCCAAGAAAGCGACAATTGAAGCAATGGACGAAATTACGGGAGCCATTATCTCGATTACCCTTGTTATGGCTTCGGTATTCATTCCGGTGACATTCATTACTGGTCCTACCGGTGTTTTCTATCAGCAGTTCGGGATAACCCTTATCGTAGCGATCTTTATTTCTGCGATAAACGCTTTAACGCTGAGCCCGGTGTTATGTTCATTGTTCTTAAAACCTCATGACGCGCATCATCAGGAGTACAAAAAGCTGAATTTCATCCAGAAATTCTTCTATAAGTTTAACATCGCCTTCAAAACAACAACGGAGCGTTACGGAAGAGGCTTCATCTTTTTGCTGAGGCATAAATGGGTAACGCTGATCATTTTTGCGGTGACCGGCGGTATTTTATATTGGGCAAGCGCCACGATGAAAAAAGGTTTTGTGCCTACGGAAGACCGTGGAATTATCTTTACCGATGTACAGCTTCCTCCTGGAGCTTCCATGGAGAGAACCTACAATGTATTGAAAACGATTCAGAAAGAAGCTCTTAAAATTCCGGGCATTCAGAACGTAACGATTTCCACAGGTAGAGGATTGCTATCCGGGAACGGGAGCAACAATGGTCTGGCCTTCATTAAGCTTAAACCGTTTGATGATCGAAAAGGAGACCTCGGTTCCGATAATATCACCAAGCAGCTCTTCGGGCTTTCAGCCAAGGTGCCGGATGCCAAAATTGTATTCTTCCAGCCACCGAGCGTACCGGGATTCGGGAACAGTGCCGGTTTCGAAATGGTACTTCTTGATAAATCCGGGGGTGATTTTGCGGAATTGGATGCCAAAACCGGAGAATTTATCGGTAACCTGATGAAAAGGCCGGAGATTGAATTTGCACAGACTTCATTTAATACAAAATATCCTCAGTACCAGATGGAAATTAATGTTCCACTGGCGAAGCAGCTGGGCGTTTCCGTAAGTAATATTCTGGAAACAATGCAGGGTTATATCGGAGGAATTTACAGCGCCGACTTCACCAAATACGGAAAACAGTTCCGGGTGATGATCCAGGCATTGCCTGAAAACAGAAAAGACGCCAGCAACCTGAACGAATTATATGTGAAAACAAGTTCGGGAACCATGTCGCCGATTTCACAGTTCGTTACCCTCACCAAAACCTACGGGCCTCAGTCAGTAGGACGTTACAACCTTTTCAGTTCGGTGAAAATTACGGGGGCAAACTCCGCCGGATACAGTACCGGGGATGCCATCGGAGCGGTGCAACAGGTAGCAGGCGAAACATTAGACAAGAATTACAGCGTTGAGTTTACGGGACTGTCGAGGGAAGAATTGTCTTCAGGGTCCCAGACCGTTCTGATCTTCGCCCTGAGTTTAATCTTTGTTTACTTTATTCTTGCGGCACAGTATGAAAGTTACATTCTTCCGCTGACCGTTGTGATTTCCCTTCCTCTCGGGGTAATGGGTGCTTATTTCGGACAGAAGATCATGGGCTTGGAAAACAATATCTATTTCCAGATCGCCCTGATCATGTTGGTGGGCTTATTGGCAAAAAATGCAATTTTGATTGTAGAATTTGCCGTACAGAGAAGGCATCATGGTGAGTCGATCGTCATGTCTGCCATTAATGCGGCAAAAGCAAGGCTAAGACCGATCCTGATGACTTCATTTGCATTTATCTTCGGCTTGTTGCCGTTGGTTCTGGCAAGCGGAATCGGTGCAGTGGGTAACCGTTCCATTGCAACCGGAGCGGCTATCGGATTGCTGATCGGTACCATTCTGGGACTTTTCGTCATTCCGGTCCTGTATGTTATTTTCGAATATCTGCAGGAAAAAGTGAAGCCGATCAAAGAAAAAGAAATCAATTTAGCAGAATAAATTAAGTCAGCTCAGGATGGCAGCGAAAGGTAAAACCCAAATTGCCGTCCTGCGCTTTAAACCTTACATTCAAATAATGAAGAGTATTTTAAACATTATAAAAGGAATAACATTTTCTGTGACTATTCTTACAGCCGTATCATCGTGTATGGTAAGAAAAGAATACCAGAGACCGGACCGTATGGTGGACGAAAAGCTGTATCGCACCGATATGCTTTCTTCAGACAGTACCAATCTCGCGAATGTTTCCTGGAAAGAGATTTTTACCGATCCTATTCTTCAGGGCCACATTACCAAAGCACTGGAAAATAACCTGGACATCAGAATCGCACTGCAGAATATTTCTTCTGCGGAAGCTTACTTAAAACAGAGCAAAGCAGCCTATCAGCCTACCTTATCTGTTGGTCCCAATTATACATTCCAGACCCAGTCGATCAATACCCAGTTCGGGCAGATCATTGGGGAAAGACGGTATGTCAACCAGTTCGACATTACGGCCAGTATAGGATGGGAAGCCGATATCTGGGGTAAGCTGAAAGCACAGGAGAAAGCACAGCTGGCTACTTATTTAGGCACGGTAGAAGCACACAAAGCCGTAAAAAGCGACCTGATTGCTTCACTGGCATCTTCTTATTATCAATTGCTGACCTATGATGCCCAAAAGAGGATCATTACCGAGACCATTAAATTGCGGGAGCGTAATCTGGAAACGACCAGAGCCCTTAAAACAGCCGGAACCTTAACGGAAGTAGCCGTGCAGCAGAGCGAAGCTTTGGTTTATAATGCACAATCCTTACTGATTGATGTCGAAACACAGATCCAGTTGCTGGAAAATGCCATGAGCCTTTTGATGGGAGAGTCTTCACAGGCTATTGAGCGTTCCACACTGGAAAGCCAGAATCTGCCGGTCGACCTGAAACTAGGCTATCCTACACAATTATTGGCCAACAGACCTGATGTAAGAAGAGCAGAGTATAATCTGATCAATGCTTTTGAACTGACAAACTCAGCAAAAGCACAGTTTTATCCGACCCTGCGTCTTACCGGAAGCGGTGGGGTGCAGTCGGTGGATATCGATCACCTTTTCAGCGTGAATTCTTTATTCGCAAATGTAGTGGCCGGTCTGGCTCAGCCGATCCTGAACAGAAGAACAATAAGGACCAACTATGAAGTAAGCCTGGCCAATCAGGAAACCGCTTATCTGAATTTCAGAAAAGCAATTCTTAATGCTGGAAAAGAAGTTTCTGATGCCATCCGTGTGTATTCGGTGCAGGATTCTTATATCGAACTGAAACAGAAGGAGCTTGATTCTTATAAAAAGTCAGTAGATTACTCGCAGGAGCTGGTCAACTACGGGATGGCCAATTACCTGGAAGTGCTGAATGCCAGCGTAAATTCCCTGAATGCAGAACTGAACATCGCAAACGCAGAATACAATAAAATGAGAGCCGGAGTAGAATTGTACCAGGCACTCGGAGGAGGCTGGAAATAAAATTCTAAGAAGCCCCTATCTAATAAATAATTTGATACAACCTGACAGGATTAGAAATCTGTCAGGTTTATTTTTTGTTGATCCTTAATGCATAAAGCATTCAATAGACTGATTAATAAAGTACAATTGGTCTACCGGGTAAGAATAAATGACAGAATGTAAACTGAGAAGTATTGATAAACAAATATTCCCGACAATCAGACGGGAATATTTAAAGTTCTTTGTTGTTTATTTTTTAATAGTTGATTTTTATTTTTCAACTATTGTGCCAGAGTATATTAAGTCCTGCTCATTTTTAATTTTGAAAAAAATGAAATAAAAAATCACACGGCTATTGCGGGATATACTTTAAATGCTTACTTTTGTACCACTTTAAAATCAGATGGGGGATTGGCGCAGTTGGCTAGCGCGTTTGACTGGCAGTCAAAAGGTCACGGGTTCGAATCCCGTATTCTCCACAGGATCAATTTACATTTCGTATTTTCGATCAACAAAATTAAAAAGTCATTTCAGCAATCTGAAATGACTTTTTTTATGATGACTAGGCATGGTACAAATTACGCGGCTGCATCAATTTCAAAAGTTCGTTCTCACCATACATTCAACAAAAATAAAACTTTATCTTTTTACTCCCCAACTTTTGTAACTGATCCGGTTTTTGCACTTCGTCAGATTTAAACAAATTATCTTAATTAACTGTCAGAAAGCATAAACAATAAATAGTGGTAAAGAAACAAGCCGGATCTTTGAAATTTATTTTTAATTATTGATTGTAAAAATGATATTTAGCGTGTGAAAAGACAAATAAATCAAATATAAATTTTATATTTGTCACCGTTCAAAGTCTAATCTTGAAGACTTTCAGATATGGGAGGGGATGCTCCCTGTAAATTATTGAAAAAATAATCGACTTATACATTATGAAGAAACTATTTTTACTCTTATTCACTGCTTTTTTATTTGTAGGCTGCAGCAAAGATGACGATACGATCTACGATTTTATCGGAACATGGGCCGGAACTTATGAAGGAACTGAAAAAGGCGACTGGAACATCGTTGTGGCAACTGATGGAAAAGTAACAGGAACCATGCATTCCGACCAGACTACCGAAAACTACTATATTTCCGGATATCTGAGTGAGTCAGGGGATCTAAATGCCACCATCGGTTCTCCTGAAGACGGGGAGTTCAGAGGGAAGCTGACAAGAGAAGATAAAAAAGCCAGCGGAACGTGGACCAATGCCGTTCCGGCAACGGTAAGATCCGGCACCTGGAAAGGAGCTAAAACATCCAAGTAAAATAATTCTATACGTAAATACAGGCTGTCCCGTTTCGGACAGCCTTTTTTATGACCTTTTTTAAAAGCACCTGCCTTCTGATCCCACGAAAACATAATTTGCTTATATTTGTAAGCAGCATTAAATTAAAGGAACCTATGAACGACAGAATCTTTTGCAGAAAACCATCCATCCGAAATTTAGGGCTTTTATCCGCACTTTCTTTATTTGCGGTTTCTTGCGGAAGTTCAAAAAAAGTATCCGCTAAAAAAAATACCCCGTATAAAAATGTAGCTAAAACGGAAAACCTCCGTAAACTGGATTCCCGTTTCGATGGCAAAGTTTCAAAATCCATCGATGAGCTTTTAAAAGATGCGGAAAAATATCTCGGGGCTCCTTATAAATTCGGAGGAAGTACGTCTTCAGGATTCGACTGTTCCGGATTTGCCCTGAAGGTTTTTGAAGAGAACAACTACAAACTCCCCAGAAGATCTGCAGACCAGGCCGAAACAGGAAATGAAATCGATATTAAAGAGGCGAAGCCGGGAGACCTTCTGTTTTTCGCTACCGCCGGCGGCACCAGAGTTTCTCACGTCGGGATCGTCCACGATATCGGAAATGACGGAGAAGTACGCTTTATTCACGCCTCAACCACCAAAGGCGTTATTATCTCCTCCCTGAATGAAGCTTATTGGAATAAAGCTTATCTGCATGCCAAAAGAGTGCTGTAAGCCGGAACAGACGGGTCGCAGGATCCAGTGGAACTGTAGTTTAAATTATTAAAATATATGAAGGTTTCGAGGCTTGATTAAGGTAAAATCAAAGATTTTATTCAGCGGTTTTCTTAAAGCGGAACCCGACTTCCTTTTTCTAAATACCTGATCAAATCTTAGTGGTTTTAATTAAGATTATAACAAACAAATCTTTTTGATCATCAAGCCTTTTGGTCATATTTATCAGTAAAAGGAAAACTTCCGGCAGCCAGCATCCCTGTTCAAGGCTATTAAAACTCACCCCGCGTTAATCTTAAGCTGAGCCTCCATCTTGCCAAACTTTTTGTATCTTTGGCGCGAATAATTTTAAAAGAGAAACATGTCGTTACAACAAACTATTGAAAATATCTGGGACAACAGAGAATTATTGCAGCAGGAAGACAGCCAGAAGGCCATCCGAGAAGTTATTTCTTTGGTAGATAAAGGAGAACTCCGTACCGCTGAGCCTGCCGGAAACGGATGGCAGGTCAACGAATGGGTGAAGAAAGCAGTCGTAATGTATTTCCCGATCCAGAAAATGGAAACCATTGAAGTAGGTCCTTTTGAATTTCATGATAAAATGCCTTTGAAGAGAAACTATGCTGAAAAAGGTGTTAGGGTTGTACCGCATGCTATCGCGAGAGAAGGAGCTTACATTGCGCCAGGGGTGATCCTGATGCCGTCTTACGTTAATATCGGTGCTTACGTGGATTCGGGAACCATGGTGGATACCTGGGCAACGGTAGGAAGCTGCGCACAGATCGGTAAAAACGTTCACTTAAGCGGTGGTGTAGGAATCGGTGGCGTGCTGGAACCGCTTCAGGCTGCTCCGGTAATTATCGAAGACGATTGTTTCGTAGGTTCAAGATGTATCGTTGTTGAAGGCGTGCATGTAGAAAAAGAAGCGGTTTTAGGCGCTAATGTGGTGTTGACGGCTTCTACAAAAATCATCGACGTAACTGGTGATACTCCGGTGGAGATCAAAGGAAGAGTGCCGGCAAGATCGGTGGTTATTCCGGGAAGCTACACCAAAAAATTCCCTGCAGGAGAATACCAGGTTCCATGTGCGTTGATTATCGGTAAAAGAAAGGAATCCACAGACAAAAAAACGTCTTTGAATGATGCGTTGAGAGAGAATAATGTTGCTGTTTAAGATGATCATTTTAAACTAAAACCTCACATCTTGAAAGAAAAATTTCTTAAAATACTTCTAAACCCTAAATATATATTTGGGGTTTATTTGATTATCGCTGTGATAACAGCCGTTTCCAAATACCTGAGAGGGAATTCCATCAACAATTACCTGATCTTTAAGCATGTATTTTTTAATACCCTTCACGAAAAGAATCTTTATCTACAGTATCCTGATTTGTATCAGGATTCAAACCATTACGGGATCTTCTTCAGTCTTTTAATTGCTCCTTTTGCATTGATGCCGGACTGGCTCGGGATCAGCCTCTGGAATGCAGCCAATACTTCAATTTTCCTCTACGCCATCTATAAACTGCCTTTTTCGGATCCGAAAAAAGCGCTTTTTGCTTTATTCTGTCTGCAGGAATACATCACTTCATCGCTGTATTTTCAGTTTAATATCGCGTTGGTTGCTCTTCTCGTACTGGGAGCGGTTTACATTTATGAGAATAAAGAGAAGAGTGCCGCTGCGGCCATGATGGTCGGTTTTTTCGTGAAAATTTACGGCATCGTCGGATTGACGCAGTTTTTTTTCATCAAAAATAAATTAAAATACATTTTATCAGCAGTGGTTATCGGTATACTGTTTTTCGTGATCCCGATGATTTATTCGGGTCCGGCATTTGTTGTCCAAAGCTATGCGGACTGGTTACATTCGCTGGCAGAAAAGAACGGGCAGAATCAGGGATTGACATCCTACCAGGATATTTCATTGATGGGTTTTGTAAGAAGAATCGTCGGTGATGCGTCGATCTCCAACCTTACTTTCCTGGCATTCGGGTTGCCGCTTTTTGCCGTACCTTATATCCGGATCAAGCAGTATAAAAATTACGCCTTCCAGCTGATGATCCTGGCTTCCTCACTGCTGTTCCTGGTGCTGTTCAGCTCAAGCTCGGAATCTCCGACCTATATTATTGCCGTAGTGGGCGTGATGCTCTGGTTTTTCCTTCAGAAAAAAAGGACACCGTATGTCATCGGATTATTGGTTTTCGTAATCATTCTGACGTGTTTCTCTACTTCGGATCTGTTCCCGAAGTTTGTAAGGGAAAATTACATCATCAAATACTCTCTGAAAGCCGTACCTTGTATTGTCGTTTGGTTCAGGGTGATTTATGAGCTGCTGACTAAAGATTTTCAAAAAGACTATAACCTGAACTGATCCTATGAAAAAAATTTCAATTGTAATTCCCGCCCATAACGAAGAAGGAAATGTGGCACTGGTCCATCAGAAAATTAAGGAAGTTTTTGACGGATTGCCTTATTATGATTTTGAAATTATTTTTGTGAACGATGGCAGCAGGGACAATACCCAGGAAAAGCTTGAAGCGCTTTCCGAAAAATACCCGGAAGTAAAATTTATTGAATTCTCCAGGAATTTCGGGCATCAGCCTGCCGTAAAAGCGGGAATGGATCTGGCCTACGGAAATGCGGTAATCTCTATGGACGGCGACCTTCAGCATCCTCCGGAAATGATTCCGCAGATGATCAGGAAGTGGGAAGAAGGGTATGATATTGTTTTTACCATCCGGAAATACCCCAAACAGATCTCTTACTTTAAAAGAAAAACCTCCGACTTCTTTTATAAAGTTTTATCCAGTCTCTCCGATGTCAACTTAACCAAAGGCGGCGGCTCGGATTTCAGATTAATGGATGCCAATGCAGTGGAAGTGATGAGGAGCCTTAACGAAGATGATCTTTTCCTGCGCGGCCTTACCAGCTGGATGGGCTTTAAACAGACGGGAATTGAATTTACAGCGAATGAAAGGCTCTCCGGGGAAAGCAGCTATAACCTCAAAAAAATGGTGACTTTCGCTTTTACGGGGATCACCGCTTTCAGTGTAAAACCTCTGTCTATTGCTGCTTACCTTGGATTTCTTTTTTCAGGCTTTTCTGTGTTGGGGTATGGGATTTACGTGCTGTATTCATTTATTGCCAAAACGGAAATCTCCGGGTGGGCTTCATTGATTATGACCATTGTATTTTTCGGGGGGTTGCAGCTGATTATTCTGGGAATCATCGGAATTTATTTAGGGAAAATATTCAAGCAGGTTAAAGAACGACCGAACTACATCATTAAAAACAAAAACTTTTAAATGGTTTTATTAAGTTTTGACATTGAGGAATTTGATATGCCGTTGGAGTACCAGGGTCAGATTCCTTTCGAAAAACAGATTTCAATTTCACAGGCCGGCCTCGAACGGATCTTAAATATCCTTAAAAAACATCAGGTAAAAGCCACGTTTTTTTCAACGGTAGTCTTTGCGGAAAACAGCAGATCTTTAATTGAAAGATTATTGAACGAAGGCCATGAACTGGCTTCCCACACCTGGTTTCATTCCGAATTTGAAGAAAAGCACCTGAAGGAATCGAAAGACCGCCTCGAAGAACTTTTCTCTGCAAAAGTAACCGGATTGCGGATGCCTAGAATGATGCCCGTAAGCAAAAATGCCGTTGAAGATGCGGGATACTCCTACAATTCGTCCATTAATCCAACCTTTCTGCCGGGAAGATACAACAACCTGAAAGTTTCTAGAACCTATTTCAAAGAAGGGAAAGTGACCCAGATCCCGGCTTCCGTTTCACCCAACTTCAGAATTCCGTTATTCTGGCTGAGCTTTCACAACTTTCCGTTGGCTTTCTACAAAAAGCTGGCTTCCGATACCCTGAAGAAAGACCGTTACCTTAACATCTATTTCCATCCCTGGGAATTTGCGGAAATTAAGGAAGAAGCTTTTAAGCTTCCGGGATTTACCGTAAAAAATTCAGGAGAAGACATGGCCGGAAGGTTTGATGATTTTGTTTTATGGCTAAAAAATAAAAACCATACCTTTGGCACCTTCCAGGAATTTCAAAAACAGATCGAATCATGAAGATAGCGTATGATGCCAAAAGATTGTTCCACAATACCTCAGGATTGGGCAACTATTCCCGCGACCTGGTTAGGATACTGTCCTACCATTTCCCGGAGAATGAATATCTTCTTTTAAACAAAAACAAATCGGAACGCGGCGCGGATATTCTGCAGCGTCCCAACGTTCGTTTTGTGGAAACATCGAAAGGACAGATGTCCAGGCAGTTTAAAATGGGAAGAGACGCCCAGAAGGCAGGTGCCGATATCTTTCACGGATTGTCCGGCGAGCTTCCGCTGAAATGGGATAAGCATCTGATCAAAAAGGTGGTAACCATTCACGATCTTATCTTCGTCCGATATCCGCAGTATTATTCTTTTCGACCGTAAAATCCACTTTTGGAAATTCAGAAAAGCCACAGAATCGGCAGACCGGATCATTGCAATTTCAGAACAGACCAAGCGCGATATCGTTCAGTTTCTAAAAGTTCCCGAATCCAAAGTGGAAGTGATTTACCAGGGCTGCCATCAGGCCTTTAAAGAGCAGCAGTCCGACGAATTCATGACTAAAACAAAAGAAAAATTCAGACTTCCGGAAAGATTTATCCTGAATGTAGGAACCATTGAGGAACGTAAAAACCTGATGAATGTGGTAAAGGCGCTAAAAGACACCGGGATCCCGCTCGTCGTGGTAGGAAAAAAGACTAAATATTTTAAAAAAGTAGAACGGTTTGTCCAGGAGAATAAGATTGAGGTGCAGTTTCTGGAAGGCGTTTCCATGGATGAGCTGGCCATACTGTATAAACTGGCGGAAATCTTTATTTATCC
The DNA here is from genome assembly GCA_022701545.1 of Weeksellaceae bacterium. Classification (GTDB taxonomy): domain Bacteria; phylum Bacteroidota; class Bacteroidia; order Flavobacteriales; family Weeksellaceae; genus Chryseobacterium. The sequence continues at coordinate 29,413 of JAKOOG010000121.1, forward strand.
CAGCTTTTCTGAAGGATTCGGAATTCCGGTAATTGAAGCCCTGTTTTCAAAAACGGTAGTGATTACCAGCAATACCAGCTGTCTTCCTGAAGCCGGCGGACCGGATTCAATGTATGTTGATCC
>JAKOOG010000122.1 GCA_022701545.1 Weeksellaceae bacterium
AACCATATTTACCGGGACGACAGTGCTACGAGCTTTTTCGGAATTTCGATCCTGACGAGCCATAAGTTTGTGTGCTATTATTGCGGGAATGAATTTGTGCATTAAATTCTTTTTCGTCAAATATCCCCTAGCCCCGATTGCAGCGGCATCCTTTTGTGAAGCGCAGCGGAACAAAAGATACAGCGGAAAGCGGGAAAAAGCTCCTGAAAAAACAACAGCAAGCCGGAAGCTTAGGCTAAAACAGTATAAAAAATAAATTATGAAAATAATCTGCATCGGAAGAAACTACAGCGAACACGCCAAAGAACTGGGCAACGAAATCCCGGAAAGACCGGTGATCTTTATGAAGCCGGATACTGCCGTTCTGAAAGGGAATGATTTTTATATCCCGGAATTTTCAGACGACGTGCACTATGAGCTTGAAGTGGTGGTGAAAATTTCAAAAGGCGGAAAATACATCCAAAAGGAGACCGCTCCCAAACATTATGAGGAAATCGGTCTTGGAATCGACTTTACGGCAAGGGACCTGCAAAGCGACCTGAAATCGAAAGGACTGCCCTGGGAACTGGCCAAGGGGTTTGACGGATCTGCCGTGGTAGGAAGCTTCTTTAAAAAGGAGGATTTCAGCCTTGAATCTTTATCGTTTTCATTATTAAAGAATAAGGAGAAGGTGCAGGACGGAAATACCAAAGACATGATGTTTACCATCGACGATATTATTGCGTTCATTTCCCAGTATTTTACGCTGAGAGTGGGTGACCTGATCTTTACCGGAACACCGAAAGGCGTGGGAAAAGTGGAGGAAAATGATATTCTGGAAGCTTATCTCGAAGGGGAAAAAGTTCTTGACATCCGCATTTTATAGGCCTTTTTATGGACCATTTGGCATAATTTTCCTATCTTTAATAGACAAAAATTAGAAATCATGGTAAATATAGTATTACCCGTAGATTTTGGGGAAAAGACCGATCAGCTTTTAGAAGGGGCTGTACGATTTGCAAAGCAGGTCAGCGGCAGAATTTATCTTATCCATGTGGCACCTTCCGATATCGGTTTTGCCATTGGTGATATGGGCTTCCAGTATTTTCCGGAAGTTGAGGAAAATGAAATCCGCGAAGAGCTGGTGCAGCTGAATAAACTTCAGCAGCGAATTCTCGCCCACGGCGTGGACTGCGAACATATCCTGAAACAGGGTCTGGCGAAAGACATCATCCTGGAGCATGCCAAAGATAAGAATGCAGATTTCATCGTGATGGGATCGCACGGCAGAAGCGGCATCTATGACGTTTTCGTAGGGAGCTTAACCAAAGGGATTACAAAGGATTCAAACATCCCGGTGCTGGTGCTGCCGATCCATGAGAAAAATGAAAATTAAATTTTAACCGTTAATAAAAAAGCCGATCAGATATAAAATCCGATCGGCTTTTTACTATATAACCAATTAATTAACCTTCATTTTTGTAGATGGTAGGATCGTAGTAAGGATGCTTACCTTCCGTTGGAGAATAGTAGTCTTTATCTTTATTGTTCCCCAATTTTGTTACTAAAACATAGCACCAGTAGGTGAACATTACACAGCAGACGATAAACAGAACCCAGTTCAGAACATTACCGAAAGTCTCAAAGAAACCAAAAGACCATTTGAAAACTTTGCTTAAGAATAGAAAGAAAGACGTCATTATTTTCCTTTTTTAAATTAACTTTGTACAAATTTATAAAAAATGTTTAGATTACTTTCAAAAGAAAGCAATATTTTTTCAATACCGGTGTATATCGGGTTTCTTCTTTTAATCGTAATAACTTTTAATTTATTGAATTTCAACACTTATGAGGCTATTATTGCAGGAATTACTTTTCTTGGAATTGCTTTGGGATATTTTTGTTTTCACAGCATTGCCCTGAATTACCAGACCCATCTGCCTCTTTGTTTATATACTTTTTTTATTTTCGGCCTCTATCCGGGACATCTAGACATCGGGATTGCCGTTTCGCTGCTTACCAATTCTTTTCTCCTGCTGCTCCTTACCAGTACCAATGAGGATATCCGGAGGCGGTCTTATGTTCTGGTAGGATCGATCGTGGCGCTGAATTTCATCTTCCTGCCGACCACCTGGCCGATGGCGGTTTTTGTGATCATCCACGTTATTGCCACGTCGGAGCGGATCGGGCTTAATATTTTCAGGTTTTTGCTGGGAATCGCCCTGATCGTCCTCAGCTACTTTTCAATAATGCTCTTCTTTGGCTTTACCAGCTGGAATATGGATTATTTCCCTTTCGGAAAAATCAGGCAGGCTGAAGATTATATGGAACTGGTGCCGTTGATTCCGGTTATCCTGATGCTGATCTACGCGATTTACGACCATTTCAGGAATTACAACAAGAAAAGTCCGGTCAGCCGTTATAAATATACGTTCCTGCTGGTTTTTTCCGTAGCGCAGCTTATTACGATTGTGCTTTACATGAATAAAAGCTATGAATACCTGCTGCTCCTTGCGTTCCCATCCACGATCATCATCAGCCGGATGCTGAAGTTTCTGCAGAAATACTGGATGCAGGAAGTGAGCCTGTGGCTGATTATTTTCAGCCTTGTAGGATTTAAAGCCGGAACTTATTTTAATTTATTTTAAAGATTATGATTCAAATAGACGATAAATTGATCTCCGAGGATATTTTTTCTGAAGAGTTTGTTTGCAACCTTTCAAAATGCAAAGGGGCATGTTGTGTGGAAGGAGATGTAGGGGCTCCTTTGGATAAAAGTGAGCTGGAAATTTTGGATAATATTTTTGACAAAATCAAACCTTATCTTACCCAGGAGGGCATCAAATCGATTGAAACCATAGGAACCTGGACAACCGACCCGATGGACGGAATGTATGTAACGCCCATGGTAGACAACCGGGAGTGTGCGTACGTAACTTTTGATGAAAACGGCATTACGAAATGCGGGATTGAAAAAGCGTATGAAGACGGCGCCATAGACTGGCAAAAGCCGATTTCCTGCCACCTCTACCCAATCCGCGTCACGGAATATTCCACTTTCAAAGCGCTGAATTACGATGTGTGGAAAATCTGCAGCGACGCTTGTGCTTTGGGCAAAGAACTGCAGGTTCCCGTATACAAATTCCTGAAAACCCC
>JAKOOG010000127.1 GCA_022701545.1 Weeksellaceae bacterium
TTCGCAGGAACTGCTCGTTTCCGAACTGTTCATTCGTTAGCAGATCAACACCCAGAGGAAGCGGCTCGCCTTTCAGGACTTTGTTTCTTCCTACGTCACCGTCGGCGATAACGATCATTTTATTTTCTGGGCTTGTGCTTCTGAAACCCGGATAGGATTTCCGTTCGATCCTTGAACCATACGCCGAATTGAATTTCCCTTCCAGGGACACGGCATAAATTTTCGGAGTGCTTGGTTTTTCCATTTGCCCGAGGCTGTCGACGCTGGAAATTTCTTTCAGGTCTACATAATTCGGCACCTGCTTCAGCAAAGTACGCTCGCTGGATTCAAAAAGGACACGGGTTTTGATATTCTTTCTTCCGCCCAAGGTATCGATGGAAGTCGGAAATTCAAACTTTACCGGGTTGATGTTTTTGGTGATCGGATTATCCTTTTCTGCAATTCCTAAAGGGAAATATGGCCATGGAAGACTTGTGTACTGCGGATTTCCGCTTACTTCTCCGGTAACCAGCCTCAACAAAGCAAATTTCTTCACATCCTTTACCAGAGCCGGATTGATTCTCACTCCGTAATTGAAGAAAAAATCGGTCATGTTGATGTCTACCGGGAAAGGCATTACTTTCTGGGACCTCATCAGCGTATCCATTTCGGCATTGACAGCGTCAATCATCCAAAGGGTTTTCCCGCCGTTCATGATGTATTGGTCAAGGATGACCTTTTCACCGTCCGTAAAAGCTTTTCTCGGTTTTGCAATCACCAGGGCATTCATTTGCTTTAAAGTAGGAATGTCTGCCAGCGTAAGCTCGGTCTGGTTTTTAGGGATAACCGGACCGGCATCGTAACTTTCGGTAGCCAGCTGCATAAAACCCTGAAATTCCCTCGGATTCAGTTCGTCCTGGTTCACGAGAATCCCGATTTTCTTTCTTTTGTTGGCGGCGATGTTTTTAATATTGGAAATGAGGTTGTATTCCAGATTCTCAATGGATTTCGTCAGCTGCTGATCGGCATCGATTCCCGTCTGCTGAACCACCAATGGAATGGAAACGCCTTTTTTATCATATTTTACCACCGCATATGGGAAAAGCATGATCTGGGAAACCTTGCCATCCTTGATATCCGGAAGCATGGAAGGCTGCATGCCCATCGCCATCAGGGTATCTTTCGACATCTTGGTTTTGATCGGATCGATAAATTTAAAATCGATCTTCGGATTTATTTTCCTGAATTCTTCCAGCATAAACTTCGTTTCCCCCTGCAGCTGCTTGAAGCTTGCCGGGAAATCCCCTTCCAGATAAACGTCTACGACCAAAGGCTTATTGACCGATTCCAATACTTTAACGGTATTATCGGAAAGGGTATATCTTTTTTCTTTCGTCAGATCCAGCCTGATGCCTGAAACTGCAAGAATAATAACCAATGGCAGGATAACGAAAAGTAAAATTCCTAACGGAGACTTAAATGATATCTTCTTCATAATTCTACTTTTTTTTATTGATAAAATGATTGGACAATACTAAGGCAACCCCGATGATGAAAACGAAATAGGCAACATCCTTAAAATCGATAAGCCCTCTTGTGAATCCCATGAAATGCTGGTAAAAACCGATGTTCTGCAAAATAAAATCGGCACCGCCCAGTAATTTGTAACTGGCCAGCTGCTCAATTCCGAAATACAGGATAAAGCACATGAAAACCCCAAGCAGGTAAGCCATGATCTGGTTTTGGGAAAGCGAAGACGCCAGGATTCCCACGCCGGAAAAGGCGGCAATGAGAATGATTAATCCCACATAGCTTCCGAAGGTCATGCCAAGATCGATGTTTCCTTCCGGAACGCCCAGAACATACACAGTATACAGATAGATCAGTGACGGGATCAGGCAGAGAATCCCGACGATCCATACCGAAAGGAATTTTCCGAACACAAGATCCGAAACTTTTAACGGCTGGGAAAACAGCCAGTTCAGGGTACCGGTCTGCTGTTCTTCCGCAAAGGTTTTCATGGAAAGCGCCGGAATGATGAACATCAGCAGCCAGGGAACCAAAACGAAATAGCTCTGTAAGGAAGCCATCCCGATCTCAAAAATATTGGAATCGTTTTCGAAAAAAAACAGAAACAGTGTCGCGATCAGGCTGAAAGCGGCGATAATCACCCACGCGCTCCAGTTCCCGAAGTAGCTCCAGAGTTCCTTTTTTAAAATTGCAATCATAGTTTTTATTGTCAGATGTTGATTGTTAACAGTTATTGGTTGATTGTTAGCGGTTTTCTTTTCAATTCTAACCCGATAACGGTCAACCGATTATTTAATTTTTTTACTTTTATTCACCAGCTTCACCGTCATTATGATCAAAAATACCAGAACGAAAAATCCGGCAATTAATTGCCACCAGTACTCAATAACCTGCGATTTTAAGATCACGGTAAAAACAACCAGGAATAAAATAAAGGTTGCGATTTCATTGGCCTGTCGGAGTTTAATGTTGGCCGTATTCAGGGTACTGCCATTCAATTCCTTTAACTTCAGCACTTTTTTCCAGCACCAGTAATGATAAACGGCTAACCCTACCAAAAAGGTCAGCTTCAGATGAAACCAGGGGGTCTTCATCAGTCCGGTGTTTAGAAAGATCATGATAAATCCGCACACTGCCATAATTACCCCTGCCGGAACGGTGATGATGTTCCACAGCCGCCGGGCCATGAAAATATACTGCTCCCGCAGAATCCTTTTTTTATCTTCCGCAAATGCATCGGTATCTTTATAATAGACAAAGATTCTTACGAGGTAAAAAATCCCTGCAAAATAGCTTACCATGAAGATAATATGAAGCGCTTTGATGATGGTATAAAGCATCTTAAAAATTTGTTTGCAAAGATAAGTTATTTCACAAAAAAAGAACGTTTTATACGAAAAAATGACGGCAAATAAAGAAGCCTTCTGATAAATTAAAAAAGAACGTTTTCTGCCATTTAAAATTTAAAAACAAATTTCATATCTATATTTACCATAAAACGCATTCCACTCTGTTCACGGTCAAATTGTGGGAGAAACGGGAAGCCATCCAGAGGTTCAGGGCTGGGATCCCGGCCTTCGACGTTATGGTACGTAATGCTGCGGTGGGCAATGCCAATTCCTATTTTAGGCATGAAGCCAAACTATGAGGATTCCCGGTGAAGCAGAATGCTGTAGTTGATGTTTAGCCCTTTCCGTATTCTTTTAAAATCAGCGGAAGTGAAATTGTAATATTGTCCGCTGCGGTCATAATATCCCGCGTCTGCCCTTTTGGATCTATGATTCAGGTAAGAAAGTTCTGCTGAAATAAAATGCTTCAGCCGGGAGTTTGGGTTCAGGCTGTAATAAAGCTCCGGTTTTATTTCAAAGATTTTAAAATTCCCTTCAAATCCGAGATTGTATGGAGTCATTCCTTTCTGTCCGTAAGCGAGTTCTGTCCCGATCCACCATCTTTTGTTTAGCCGGTGCATGTATCCGACGTTCCAACGTTGGTCGCGCAAGGGTGCAAATCCGCTGACGGTAAGTATTGAATGATAATTTCCCTGTTTGTATGGCTGGGATTCTATTGGCTGCTCAAGCTCTTGTGGTTTTTGTGGTGATGGCGGCAATTCCTGTGCGGAAACAGCAGCTACCAGAATAAACGGAATGCAAAGGAGTAATTTTTTTCTCATGGTTTATTTAATGAGTACGAAAAATATTCTGATGTTCCCTATTGCTCTACCATTGAGATACTGTCGATCTTCCGTCCGAGCTGGTAATTATTTATATAAAGCAGCTTCCCGTTTTCATCATAGTATTTCCATGGCCCGAAATAAAACCAGTGCCTTTCACGATCTGAGATTTCCAGCCTCGACTGCCCTTTTTCCATTATATTTCCATTGGGAAAATACTTTTTGGTTTTCGTTACCTCCTTTCTGATAACATCTTTCTGGTATTTTTTGCCATTAAAAGAAGTTTTCCAGGTTCCTTTTTTCTCTCCTGCCTGATATCTTCCGGTAGCCACCAGCGTCCCTTCATCAACAGAATATTCTTCTAGCCATTTTCCGTTCCGTTTGTTCACCTGATGCTCATCTTTAATATACTGATTAAGTTTTGCTGTGCAGGAAACAAAAGACAACATCATCAAAATATAAATAGAAAATTTATTCATAAAAAAACAGGATTTCTACAAATATAGGAAATCCTGTTTT
>JAKOOG010000135.1 GCA_022701545.1 Weeksellaceae bacterium
AAAAACTTTTCTTACATTTGTATCTACCACACAGCATAAGGAAATTTTTGGTTAATGCTCTTTCTGCCTCCTGAGACAAACATCAGCAATCCTGCGATAGCGTCTTTTGAAAGATTACCCTGTCCAACTCTTTCCTTTTTTTATGCCCTTATCTGATGGCAAAAAACCGCTGCCCTTGTTACCTCAGACAGCAGCTTCCCTATTAAATATCTTCATCCAGTTTCGATGTTTCCTTGGTATCTTTCATCCTGAAATAAACGATCAGGGAAAACGAAATGCAGATGGTAATGTACCAGTAAAAATAATGTTCCATATTGGCCTGCTTAAACCACAGGGCAATATATTCGGCCGTTCCGCCGAAGATCGCTACGGTTAAGGCATACGGAAGCCCCACCCCTAATGCCCGTACTTCCGAAGGAAAAAGCTCCGCCTTTACGATGGCATTAATCGAGGTGTATCCGCTTACAATGATCAGAGCAATCATAATCCAGACAAACGACATCCACATGGAGGTGGTATGGCTCAATGCCGTAAGAAGCGGAACGGTGCATAAAGTCCCGAGGATTCCGAAGCCCAGCAGCAGCGGCCTTCTCCCGATCTTATCCGAAAGCCCTCCGAAAACAGGCTGCAGGCAGGCAAACAAGAAAAGGGAAATAAATGAAATAAGGGTGGACTGCTCTTTACTCAGATGTACCGTATTGACCAGGAATTTCTGCATGTAGGTCGTGTAGGTATAAAAAGCGAGGGTTCCGCCAAGGGTAAGCCCAATTACTGTAAGCAGGGCCTGCGGATGCTTCAAAAGCTCCTTTACGGTTCCTTTTTTATCCTTTACCATTTCTTTTTTGTTTTCAAAAGCCTCGGTTTCATGCAGGCTTGACCTCAGGTATAAAGCAATAACGGAAAGAATGGCACCGATGACAAACGGGATTCTCCATCCCCACTCTTCCAGCTGGGTTTCCGTAAGAAGCAGTTTCTGTAAGATCAACTGGATTCCCAATGCGATCAGCTGTCCGCCGATAAGCGTAACATACTGGAAGCTCGAATAGAATCCGCGGCGGTCTTCCGTAGCCATTTCACTGAGATAGGTTGCCGAAACGCCGTACTCTCCGCCCACGCTCAGCCCTTGCAACAGACGCGCAGCCAGCAGAAGGATCGGTGCCAGCACTCCGATGGTGTCGTAGGTCGGCGTAAGGGCAATCAGCAGCGAACCAAAAGACATCAGCAGTACCGACAGGGTCATGGCTCTTTTTCTTCCGATCTTATCGGCGATGCTTCCGAACATCCATCCGCCTACCGGGCGCATGAGAAATCCCACGGCAAAGATCCCGGCCGTATTCAGCAGCTGCGCCGTCATGTCCGAATCCGGAAAAAAAGAATGTGAAAAGTAAATGGCAAAAGCCGCATAGGCATACCAGTCATACCATTCTACGAGGTTTCCTATCGATCCGCCGATAATGGCCCTGATCCTTTCTGCAGTGGTAATGGTAGATGTTTGTTGTGTTTTCATATAGATGATGTTTTAATTTTAAAGAACAATATGGAATAAAACGGTGAATTCGCCTTTTCTGTCGAAAACAGTACGGGACGCCGTATCATACAGCGGCCTGCTGCTGTACTGGATGGCCAACCTGGCATTCTGGCCGTAAAAATAGAAACTTGTTCCGACATCGTAAAAGTTTCCTTTCTGATGGAGCGCGTCCATATCTTTGAGCGTATAGTTAACAAAAGGCTGTACTTTTACGATATTGCTGAATTTGGGCAGTACAAACCCTGCCTGCAAGAACCAGATGTTCCCGGTTCCCATCAGGACCCTGTTGTTGCCGGGGCCTTCCAGCGCTTTCTGCCCGGTAAATGAAGGATCTGCCGTTCCGGGATTCATCAGTCCGCTCATCCGGATGTAGTCCGGCCCGTAGTTGTATCTGTAAAATACGGAATACAGCGTAAGCCCCATTTCCTTCTTTTTGCTTCCCACGGGAATTTCACTGTATACATCGGCTCCGAAAATGGAAACGTCATGGGATTTGAAAACATTTGCTTCCGGCTGGCTTTGGGTTCCTTCTTTGTTGAGGTAGAATCCGGATCCTATATTCAGGACTTTCTTCTTTGCCAGGTTGTTTCCGGGTAAAAAAGAGGTTACCGTAGCTTCTTTTTCAAAAAACTGATAAAAGGCATATCCTGCGTATGACAGTTTCCCGCTCTGGTTATTATCTACCGCAGGCCCTCCGACTGCAGGCGTATTGGAAGTTGCAAAAGGCTTGTTGACGCTGAACCGGTAATTGATCCTGTTGAGATCACCATGAACGAATACACCGAACTGCCGGGCAAACTGATCCGCAATTTCAATCGTTGGAAAATTAAAGATCGGCAGGTCTGCGGCCAGCATTTTGGTTGTGCTGGCGTTCGTCATCCGGCTTACCCCGTTCCAGGAATGAAGCCCGGCGCCGATATAAAGATTATTCCGGTTGGGCTTTCCGGTACCAAAATCCGTTCTCGGAATAATACTGAATTCGTTATAAGCATCATGGAAAAACAGCCCTGGCTTTTTTCCGGCGCCGTTAGCTCCCGTACCGCTGCCCCCGCCGGAGACAAACGTCTGATTGTTGATCCCCACCTGAAGGTAAACGGAATAAAACGGGGTAACCTGGCTCTGGATAACCAGACGCATCCTTCGAATGCCGGCATCATAAGTCTGATCCTGTGAAACACCGTTCACTTTTGTCCCGGGATTATTTTCGATATTCCGCAGCCAGATCTGGCTGTTGATGGCCAGGCGCAGCCACCGGTCTCCTTTGGGGTCCAGGTTGATCTTAAGCTCGCCGATATCCACGGGACTTTTTCCGGAAGAAACAGCTTCCTTTTTTATAACGGCTCCGGTACTGTCCTGGCCATAAAAAATATGGAAGCCCAGAAACATAAATACCAATGTTATTTTTTTCATAGGTTTTGTTTCCAGCTAATCAAAAAAGAAATTCTGAAGAAATTCTGAAGATGGCCTCAGAATTTAAAAATTATAAACAAATTATTGATTAACAGTATATTAATTTTTAAAATCAACAATAACCATGTGTTTGTCCTCATGAAATCTGTAGCTGATTCCGTACCCGAAAATCTCCAGAATCCTTTTCACCAATGCCAATCCTATCCCGATCGAGTTCTGATCCGGATTTCCCCGCCTGAATCTCCCGAAAACTTCTTCTTCAGGAATAGAAGGCGGATTTCCTGTATTTGAAATCATAAGCCGGGATGAAGTAAGGCTGATCTCTATATGCCCGTAATCGTCGTTATGCCTTTTGGCATTGCTCAGCAGATTATCCAGTGCAATCACAGCGAGGTTTTCATCCATAAACACCATAACGTCGGGCTCAACGGAAACCTCTATATGCAGATGCCGGAAAGCGAAAATATCTTCGAAATAAGCAATCCGCTCTGATAAAATCTGAGAAAAATTGATGAGGCCGATATCTTTCTGCTCGAAATGCTCCAGCTTGGCCAGCAGGATCAGCGATTTGTTGATCGATGAAAGGCGGTCCAGCTCATCGTTCATTGAAGAGAGGGTGGCAAACTGTTTTTCGGTAAGCCCCGTTTCCATCATCAGTTCAATTTTGCCCTTTACCGAAGCCAGCGGGGTCTGCAGTTCGTGAGAAGTGTTTTCGGTGAGTTCTTCCAACAGATAATAATCTTTCTTTGAATTTTCGGACATCTTTGCCAGAAAACCGTTCAGAAGGCGGAATTCGTAGGTTCCGGTATCCATCAGCTGCATTGGCTGCCGGTCTTTAATGCTGAATTTTTTAATTTCTTCAAGCGCATGGTAAAACGGATCGAGAATTTTCCGGGAGATGAGAACGCTGATGATGATGGAAAGAATCAGGAGGAATACCATGATCCAGGCCACGACCATCAGAAGGCTCAGCAGGAAACGTTTTTCAATTACGGTAATATACCGTACGCTGGTAATCCTGTACAGCTTTCCTCTGATGGTAAAAAAAGATCCCACCGAGATCCTGTTGATATAAGATTGGATGCTCCTGTTCCAGATGTATTTTTCCTCAATCATTTTTTCCTCCTTATCCGCAGGCATTTTTTTCAATAAGTCTACACGGGTCTGCCTGTGGTGGTAATTGAAGTAATCGTAACCGGGATCTTTGGAAATCCTTCCCGCTACATAAGCATTCAGGTCTTCCATTTTTACAATGGCCGAGCGCATGGTTGTCCTTTCAAAGGCATAGTAAAGAATCGCAAAACCCAGAAGAAGCACGGTAAATACCAGAATGGTAAATGCTTTGGCAAAACGGTAGCTGAGATTCATGAGTCCTGCCATTTATAGCCCAGCCCGTAAACGGTATGCAGATAATCTTTTCCGTCTGCATCGGTGATTTTCTTGCGCAGATTTTTCAGATGCTGGTAAACGAAATCGATATTGTCTATGCTGTAGGTATAGTCTCCCCAGAGATGACCGGCGATGGCCTGTTTGGAAAGCATCCTGTTTTCGTTGCTGATAAAGAAGATCAGCAGGTTGAGTTCTTTACGGGTAAGGTTGACCGCCTTGTGGTTGATAAAGCATGTTTTGGATTCGAGGTCAA
>JAKOOG010000150.1 GCA_022701545.1 Weeksellaceae bacterium
GAGCGTCTCAGCCACAGGGTTTTTTATTTTTTTGAACGGGTTGAAACCCGCTCCTATTGATAGGATTTAATTTTCCCACGCTCAATAAAATCTCAGATTCTTTAATCTTCTGTGCTCTAAAAATGTGCGCAAAGCAGATAACTTATCTTCTGTGGTTTATGTGTCAAAAACTTCCGTAATTTTTGTAGTTAAATAAAATCCTGCAACTGTTTTAGAGAAATTCTGCCTTCGTAGATCGCTTTTCCGATGATGGTTCCGGAGCATCCGACTTCTTTCATTTCATAGACGTCTTCCATGCAGGAGATGCCGCCGCTTGCCACCAGATGGATCTTTGTTTTGCTTAAAATCTCCGAGTACAGTGCTCCGGACGCTCCCTGCAGCATCCCGTCTCTTGCAATGTCCGTACAAATGACGTTTTGTATCCCTTTTTCCCGGTACTGCAGGATAAAATCAATGACGTCCAGCTCACTTTCTTCCGTCCAGCCGGAAGTTTTGATCTTTCTGTCTTCACAGTCGGCCCCCAGAATTATCTTTTCTGGACCATACTTTTCAATTAACTGAAAACAAAATGCGGGATCCTGAACGGCAACACTTCCGAGGGTAATCTGCCGGGCCCCGGCATTAAAAGCGGTTTCAATATCTCCCAGGGTTTTCAGTCCGCCGCCGAAATCGATCTCAAGAGCGGTTTCCCGTGCAATATTTTCAAGCACCTTATGATTGATGATATGTTTTGATTTGGCACCGTCCAGATCCACCAGGTGAAGGTACCTGATGCCAAAGCTCTCAAATTCTCTGGCAATTTCTACCGGATTTTCATTGTATATTTTTTTTGTTCCGTAATCACCTTTTGAGAGCCGGACACATTTTCCGTCGATGATATCAATGGCAGGAATAATTTTCATTTTTAAAGTTTTAAAAAGTTTTCCAATAACCGGCTTCCAACCGTTCCCGACTTTTCCGGGTGAAACTGCATCGCATAAAAATTGTCTTTCTGCAGGGAAGCACTGAAAGGCAGAATATAATCGCAGACGGAGGTGGTAAATTCCGACCGTTCGCAATAATAGCTGTGCACGAAATAAACATCGCTGTTTTCTTCAATTCCTGAAAATACACCGGATCTGAACTGCGAAACCGTATTCCAGCCCATGTGCGGGACAATATCTTCTGCCGGGAACTTTCTTACGCGGATGTCGAAAATTCCCATTCCTACGGTATTCCCTTCCTCATTATCGCTGCACATCAGCTGCATTCCCAGGCAGATTCCCAAAACCGGCTGTTGCAGTGAAGGAATCAGCAGGTCAAGGCCTTTTTCTTTAAGGTTTTCCATGGTGGATGAGGCTTCCCCTACTCCGGGAAAAATTACTTTATCGGCATTCCGGATAATGTCGAAATCATCCGTGATAACGGAATCGGCATTTAATCTGCGGACTGCGTTCTGCACGGAATTCACATTTCCGCCGTTGTATTTGATGATGGCAATCATTATAAACTTCCTTTGGTTGATGGCAGGTTGAAATTCAGGTCAGAGCGGTTCACCGCCATTTTAACGGCTTTGGCAAAAGCTTTGAAAACGGATTCGATCTTGTGGTGTTCGTTTTCACCTTCTGCTTTGATGCTGAGATTACATTTAGCAGAATCGGTGAACGATTTGAAAAAGTGGTAAAACATTTCCGTCGGGACATCACCGATCTTTTCCCTTTTAAAAACAGCATCCCAGACCAGCCACGGGCGTCCTCCGAAATCCACGGCGACCTGTGCGAGGCAGTCATCCATCGGAAGCAGAAATCCATACCGCTCGATTCCTTTTTTCTTTCCCAGTGCTTTTAAAAAGGCTTCACCCAGCACAATTCCGGTATCTTCTATCGTATGGTGTTCATCAACCTGCAGATCGCCTTCCACTTTAATTTTCAGGTCCATATTGCCGTGTCTTGATATCTGATCCAGCATATGGTCGAAAAAGTAAAGCCCGGTTGAAATCTCCGACTTTCCGCTTCCGTCAAGGTTTACCTCCACTTCAATCCCGGTTTCATTGGTTTTCCGTGACACTTTTGCTTTCCTCGGAATCTGTTTCAGGTACCGGTAAATGTCCTGCCAGTTCGTTGTTGTTAAAACCGCATCCTCATTTGCTGAATTACCGATCAGAATGGCTTGTGTTCCCAGGTTTTTGGCCAGCTGAACATCCGTCAGACGGTCTCCGATCACAAATGAATTTTTAAGGTCGTAATCGCCATAAATATATTTTCCCATCATTCCGGTTCCCGGTTTGCGGGTCGGCAGATTGTCATGCTCAAAGCTCTTATCGATTAATATATCACTGAAAAGAATGCCTTCGTTTTCAAAAGCTTTCATCATTTTCTCCTGGGGCTTTATAAAGTCTTCAAAAGGAAAGCTGCCGGTTCCCAATCCGTCCTGATTGGTAACCATCACCAGTTCAAAATCCAGTTCTTTTGCGATTCCGGAGAGATTCTGAAAAACCCCGGGGTAAAATTCAAGCTTTTCCAGGGAATCCACCTGGTAATCTACCGGCGGTTCTACGATTAATGTCCCGTCACGGTCGATAAACAATACTTTCTTCATGCTATGGTT
>JAKOOG010000168.1 GCA_022701545.1 Weeksellaceae bacterium
CAAGAAGATCAGGAGGAACAGCGGATCCCTGCATCACTTCCAATGCCGTTTCATGGGTAAAGAAATACGTAAAAGCTGAGAAAGCCAGTGTTTCGTCTACCGGAACCTATAAAATTACTTTTTAAAAATACAAAAGCACTTTATTCAAGTGCTTTCTTTATTTCTGAGATTCTGTTGATGATGGGAAGGGCAAAAATTCCGCTGGTCTGGAGATAGAGCTCATAAAAGGTCTTTGCTTTGTCCAAGAAGTCGTTATTCGCTTCTGTCTTTCCTTTAAAATAGAAAAGATCTCCCAGCATCTCATAATAATCCTTATGATCCCGTTCCTGCCTCTCATTTACAATTCCGATAATCTCTTCTTTAGATTTTGATGAAAGCGTATGGAAATCAAACTTAAAAATATCCCGCATTAAAGAGTCGAAATCCAGTTCCTTCTGCATCAGGCTTTCTTCGGGTTTATCTAAAATCAGTTTTTCCAATGCCTGGCTCAACTGACGGATTAGTCTTAAGGTAAATTCTTTATCGGTAATCATAAGGTATTGTATTTTAATTAAAAATTTAAATAATCTTTAGTTTGGGTTAGTTCGCTCCATCTTGCAGAGAGAAACTTAGCATAATGGTTTGGT
This sequence comes from Weeksellaceae bacterium, assembly GCA_022701545.1. GTDB lineage: Bacteria > Bacteroidota > Bacteroidia > Flavobacteriales > Weeksellaceae > Chryseobacterium. The sequence goes on from JAKOOG010000168.1 coordinate 627, forward strand.
GAAAGACCGTAGGTTCCTAAAGAATGTCCGTCGTTAACTTCTACTAAAATTGTTTCATTGTTTTCATTAACGCCAAAATCCAAAGCATAAGAATTCGGTTGCGAAGTAAAACAATCAATTGCATGCTCTACTTTTCTTATATTCAGTTTAGTATCCCAATCCCCTTTATACCTGCGGATATCCAGAATTTCTTTGTACCGGATAAAACATCGCCATTCCGTTTTGAAATGAATTAATTCCGAACAATAAATTTCAATATCTTTTTCTTTATCGATTAAACCAACAAAATCCATGTCGTTTTTTATAATTTTTCCGGCAAATAATTTTGTTTCTGTTTTGGGCTTAATAAAAATATTCCTGCTGTTTTTATCGTTAAATATCGTATTGACTGTAGATTCCCAGATCTTTCTTTTCAAAAAAGGTTCCAGCTGATCCGGATAATCAATTTCTTTATCAGGACGGGTAATATTTAAATTTTTCAGTCTTTCTCTGACGCTGCCAATACCGCCGACCGTAATGTGCTCCGGATTGCTGTCTGAAATTTCATTGACTTCCGAGAACTTTTCGATTTCAAAGCCAAAATTTTTAAAACCTTCGTATGCGGTAAAAGCATTTACGTTGTAAAACTCTCCGTTCTTATCAGCTTGAATATATGTTTTCATCATTTTTACGCAAAAAACAGATAAGCCAGTACAATTGAAGTAATAATCCCCACCAGATCGGCCAGAAGCATGGCAATAACCGTATATCTGGTATTCTTCACGGCTACGGCACCGAAGTAGACGGCAATCACGTAGAAGGTGGTATCTGAGCTTCCCTGAAGGACGGCTGCCAGCTTACCCTGGAAACTGTCCGGTCCGAAAGTTGCCATCGTATCCATCATCATTCCCCGTGCTCCGGAACCGGATAACGGCTTAATCAGTGCGGTCGGAAGCCCATCCACAAAACGGGCATCCAGGTTGGCGGCATTAGCCACCCACTTCATTCCGTCAATAATCACATCAAAAACCCCGGAAGTCCTTAGAAGCGAAATCGCAATCAGCATCCCGACAAGATAAGGAATGATCTTCACACTGGTGGTAAAACCCTCCTTGGCACCGTCGACAAAAGCTTCAAAAACGTTTATTTTTTTATAAACCGCTCCGAGAACGATAGCCAGAAAGATGAAAAGGATCAGTCCGTTGCTCAAAATCTGACTGAAAGTATCCAGGTTGTCTTTGCTGAGCCCGGTTAAATACCAGACCAACAGTCCGACCAGCGCGGAAATTCCTCCGACATATGCCAAAACTATGGGTTTCAGCAAATTGATTTTCTGGTATAAGGAAACGATGATCATGGCGGCTAACGTTGCGGCAAAGGTCGCAATCATGCAGTACAGGAAAATATCGGTCGGGTTCTTAGATCCGGCAGACGACCGGAGCGCAATAATGGAAACCGGAATCAGGGTCATTCCTCCCGCATGGAGGCACAGGAACATGATCTGCGAATTGCTGGCCGTATCCTTATCCGGATTCAGGGCCTGCAGGCTTTCCATGGCTTTTAAACCGAAGGGGGTGGCCGCATTATCCAAACCCAGCAGATTGGCGCTGAAATTCATCAGCATGTGCCCGAAAGCAGGATGGTTTTTAGGGATTTCAGGGAAAAGTTTAGAGAAAAAAGGCTGAATGAGCCGGCTGAGAAGGTTGATGCCTCCGGCTTTTTCCGCAATGCTCATGAATCCCATAAACAGAGCCATGATCCCGATCAGGCCAAGGCAGATTTTCACCGCTGTTTCAGAAGTTCCGATAACACCGTCGGCTTCCTGTATCCGGTATACCCTAACTTCCTGTTGTAACGAGTCGGTTTTGTAATGAATCCGGTTGTCCTCAAAATCCGGTTTTTTCATCAGGCTGTCCCGTAAAACAGGAGAGAGGGCGTTCATTTTCTGTGTGGCAATCTTCACGGTATCACCGCCTTTTCCCACCACCATGTCGTTAAAAATGGTTTTGTAAGAACTTGATGAAATGTATTTTATACTGGCAATGGCAATGGCAATAATAATGAATGCCGACCAAATTCTGCTGAGGACCATCCGATAGAATTAAATATGGGTTAAACTTATCAAAAAAACTCCAGATTACAAAGAGGGAATTGTTAATGGTCAATTTCCTTCGGGGTCAAAAGTGAATTTTAATGGTATTAAATTGACTTGCACAGCAAAATTGACTCACGGAGCGAAATTCACCATTCTCTCTTTCACTTCTCATCCAGATAAACCAAAAATCCCTCAAAATCATCATCCGTGTCTTTCAGCACTTTGGCCTCTTTCATTTTCTTTTCCAGGCCGTCGATGAAAAAGCTTTTTTCAAAAAACTGGCGGTGGACGCCCTGCAGCATTTCCATGAAGTAATCCATTCCTATCTGATTGTTGTGGAGGTCCATTTTGGTTTCCAGCGGTTTATTCGGGAAGAGCTCTTCATGCAGGTCGGTGATTCGTTTACAGAATTCCAGGGCTTTTTTCGGAGAGGAAACCTTACAGCAGTACATCAGGATGAAGCAGCACCACAATGCATGCCGGAAAGAATTGCCGATGCCATTGGTAGAGGCGGTATCCGGAAATTTTTTCTGGGCAATGGTGTAAGCCTGCAAAGTTGCGTAGAAGCTTAATAAGGAAAAAACAGGATGGGGAAGGACGAGCCCTAAAAGACGGCGAATCTTTTGGAAGCTCATGCTCCGGATCGTATTAAAAAAAATTTTAAAAGTCCTCATTAATAAAAATCTCTCCCGGAAAGAGAGAGATTAATGTATTTTGTTAAATGTTCTTATGCTTGGGAAGTCAGTAAGTTTACTGTTTTGGCAACCGTATTTCTGATGTCCGTTCTCTTCACGATAAAATCCACAAACCCTTTTTCCTGAAGGAATTCCGAGGTCTGGAAGCCTTCCGGCAAATCTCTTCCGATGGTCTCACGGATCACTCTTGGTCCTGCAAAGCCAATCAGTGCGCCCGGTTCTGCCATGATGATATCGGCTGTCATTGCGAACGAAGCAGTAATTCCTCCAAAGGTAGGATCACAAAGATAAGCGATGTATAAAAGTCCCGCTTCCGAAAGCTGGGCCAGTTTAGCCTGAACTTTAGCCAGCTGCATCAGGGAATAAGTCGCTTCCTGCATTCTCGCTCCCCCGGATTGGCAGATGATCATATAAGGAAGTTTCTTTTCGATACAGTAATCGATGGCTCTTTTAATTTTTTCACCCATCACAGAACCTAAAGAACCTCCGATGAAAGCAAAATCCATACAGGAAATAACCATTTCCGTTCCTTTTACAGTTCCCACTGCATTTCGGATGGAATCCGTAAGCTTCGTTTTGGCCTTTACCTCCTTAAGACGGTCGGTATACGACTTGGTGTCTTTAAAGCTCAGCATATCAATACTTTCAACATTGGCGTCCAGCTCGGTGAATTTACCTTCATCGAAAAGGATATCAAAAAATTCTGCACTTCCTATTCTTACATGGAACCCGTCTTCCGGAGACACGTAGCTGTTTCTTTTCAACTCGTCATGCTCAACAATTTTTCCTGAAGGAGTCTGATGCCAAAGACCTTTGGGCACGTCTTTCTTCTCATCAGTAGAGGTCGTAATATTTTGTGCTTTTCTTTTAAACCACTCGAATGCCATATTGTATAAAATTGATGTTAATAAATGATGAGAGATGAAGAAAGCGGTTTAATAAAATCACTTGCTTCATCCTCTGCCATTCATAATTTATTTAAGCGTATTTACGTTATTTAAATCTTCAAATGCTTTAACCAGTCGCTTAGCGAAAGTTTCTTCACCTTTTCTTACCCATACTCTAGGATCGTAGAATTTCTTGTTCGGCTTCTCTTCTCCATCCGGGTTTCCGATCTGAGCTCTTAAATAATCGATATTATCGACCATATAATCTCTGATTCCTTCGGTGTAAGCGAACTGAAGGTCGGTATCGATATTCATTTTGATAACCCCGTAATCGATGGCTTCTCTGATCTCTTCAATCGTAGAACCGGAACCTCCGTGGAATACGAAGTTGATCGGTTTCTCATCCGTTCCGAATTTCTCCTGAACGTATTTCTGTGAATTGTCAAGGATTTTCGGTGTAAGAACCACATTTCCCGGTTTGTAAACCCCGTGTACGTTTCCGAAAGCGGCGGCAATGGTGAAATTATCGGAAATCGCCTTTAGCTTTTCGTAAGTATAAGCGATATCTTCAGGCTGGGTGTATAATTTTGAATTGTCAACATCTGAATTGTCAACACCGTCTTCTTCTCCTCCGGTCACCCCGATTTCCACTTCAAGCGTCATCTGAAGCTTTGCCATTCTTTCGAAGTACTGCGCGGAAATTTCTAGGTTTTCTTCTAAAGGTTCTTCAGAAAGATCCAGCATGTGAGACGAATACAGAGATTTTCCGTTTTGCTTGTAAAACGCTTCATTAGCATCCATCAACCCGTCGATCCAAGGCAATAATTTCTTGGCACAGTGGTCGGTGTGAAGAATAACGGTGGCACCGTAAGCTTCTGCCAGGGTGTGAATGTGTTTTGCTCCGGCTATCGCTCCTAGAACGGCGGCCTGCTGTCCTTCATTGCTTAGTCCTTTTCCTGCATTGTAAATCGCTCCTCCGTTGGAGAACTGGATAATGACAGGTGAATTCAGCTTGGCTGCTGTTTCCATAACCGCATTTACGTTGCTGGAACCAATTACGTTTACTGCAGGTAATGCATATTTATTTTCTTTAGCATGCTGAAAAATATCAGTAACTAACTGACCAGTGGCAACTCCTGCCGGAAAAATTCTGCTCATGTTTTACTTTTTAATATAATTATAGGGTGTCTTTAAATTCCTGTAAAGGTAATCATTTTTAAAATTATTCTTAATTTCTTTTGTCCCGTCCCCAAAGCAGCTTCTGGCGGATGGTTTCATAGAAACTCAAATTATTCGGCTGTACCAGCAGGATCTGGAAATCTGCTTTTTTAATCACGATCTCCTGATCCGTTTCGATATGGATCAACCGTGAATCCAGGGAAAGGGAATACTGCGGGACCCGGCTTTCCACTTTGAATTTTATTTCAACCCGGTCGTTCACCACCAAAGGCCTTACATTAAGATTATGAGGTGCAATAGGCGTGATGACAAAATTTTCGTTATTCGGAGAGATGATCGGCCCGCCGGAACTTAGCGAATAAGCCGTAGACCCGGTAGGGGTGGAAACAATAACCCCATCGCCCCAGAAAACATTTAGAAATTCCTCGTTAATATAAGAATCCACGGTGATCATGGACGTGGTTTCTTTTCTTGAAACCGTAACGTCATTTAGGGCATACGGAAAAAAATCTTCAAAAACAGGAGAAACCACATGGATTACCGAACGGCGGCTGGTCTTCACATCGCCCTTCAGAATAGAATCCAATGCATTGAAGGCTTCTTCTTTCGTAAAGCTGGCCAGAAATCCAAGCCTTCCGGTGTTTACCCCGACAATCGGGATTTCTAGGTCCTCAATGAAGGTCAGGGAATTTACAATAGTGCCGTCGCCTCCGAACGTAAAGAACAGGTCTACCTCTTTATCCAGGAGATCCTGCTTGGAATTAAACGTTTCAAAAATTTTCGAAAACTGAAGCGCTTCAGCCATTTCATCATATAAAACAGATTTTACCCCTCTGTTTTCCAGCTCGGAAATAAATTTGCTTAAATATAAAAAAGTATCAAGATCTTTTTTCTGAGAATAAATGGCTGCCTTCATCCGTGTTTAAATTTCTATGAATTTCTGGAAAAATCCGAATCTGTCCCCAAACAGGTCCGATTTTTCATCAGAGTAATATTTCTGCACAATGCGGTAATCGTACCGGTCGAATGTTTCATCAATTGAACTCAGATTTTCATTGCTGATCTTAATCGTTACCTGGATCACCTCATCAGACATAAAACTGATAAACGCACCGTAAAACTTGGAGTTGTTGCTTTCCACGATATTGGCGATTTCCGTCATGGAGTATTTCCTGGCCGGCGTTTCAATGGTGAGAATGGCTCCCGATTCCGAGAACAGCGGATATTTCGAAAAATCCTGGAAAATATCTTCACAGCTGATGTAGCCCATATATTTTTCTGCCTTATTGATCACGGGAATGATGTTGGAGTTGAATGTATAAAACAGCCGGATGCTGTCCATAATATTATTGTCCTCCAAAATTGCAAAACGCTCGATCTGATGCTCCAGTTCTTTCAGGGTTCCTTCTGCTTCGTAAAGGAAATCCTGAGCCAGGGCACCGTAAAAGTGATGGGATTTTTTGATGAAAATATGAGAATATCCAAATGCTTCTAACATTTCCCTCGCTGATTCTATCGAGTCAGAAAGGCTGAAACACGGGAAGTCTTTTGAGATATAGTCCTTGATAAACATTGTGCTAATTTATAAAAAATTAAACGAAACTTTTTCTGAAATATTGGTTTTTTTTCTGAAAAAATCAAAAAAGTAAATTTAAAATTTGTCCGTGATGAAAAAAGAAGTATCTTTGTCGCCTTTCATTTTTACTTTTTATTAGATTTATTTCAAACTGCAATGTCTGTAAGGCACATGCAGTTTTTTATTTTAGGGCTTTGGCAAACTCCCACATCACGATGCCGCCGCATACACTTACATTCAGGGAGTGCTTGGTTCCCAACTGAGGAATTTCCACGAAAGAATCGATATTCGGCAATGCTTCATCACTGATTCCTTCTACTTCATTTCCCAGAATTACCGCATATTTTTTGGTCTTATCAATCGTAAAATCGGTAATTATCCGGCTGCCGGTCGTCTGCTCAATCCCCACGATTTCAAAACCCTGCGCCTTCAAATCTGCTATCGTTACATTAATATCGTTCTCATGGCTCCAGTCCACACTCTCCGTAGCGCCCAATGCCGCTTTATGGATCTCGCGGTGAGGCGGCTGCGGCGTGATCCCACAAAGAATAATCTTACGGATCAGAAAAGCATCTGCCGTCCTGAAGGTCGCCCCTACATTGTGCATGCTCCTGATGTTGTCTAATACAACCACCAACGGAATCTTTTCAACAGATTTAAAGGTTTCCACATCCAATCTGTTAAGTTCTTCCAGTTTTAATTTCTGTACCAATTTTATTTTTTTGTCAAAATTAGGTATAATTATTTACGATTTCCAGCCGGAAACGGATTTATTATTTCCGGGATTCCATGATCTGGTGCACATTTTTCTCGATATTCTGCGCTATGGTTTCCATGGGGATGTCATTTTCATCGTTATTAAAAGGATCTTCAATTTCCTCGGCGATCAGCTCAAGGCTCATCAGCACATAATAAATAAATACGGTAAGAGGAATAATGTAATTGCCGATATTGATAACGTAAGCAATGGGCAAAGCCAAAACATACAGAATGATAAATTTCTTGATAAAAGACGAATAAGAATAGGGAATCGGGGTATTTTTTATTCTTTCACAGCCGCCGCAGACATCCAGGAATCCGGAGAGCTGGGTATCCAGGTACAGCATTTCAACATCAGAGATCTTTCCTTCTTTTTTCAGCAGGTTCAGTTTCTGGCTCAGCAGGATAATCAGTTCGCTCGGCCCGTGGTTTTTCAGTTCCTTTTCAATCTCAGAATAATCTTCATCTAAAGCGAGTCTTGTCGATTCTTTCGACAGATGTTTTGCCAGAAGATGCGGAAAGAATTTCAGGTACCGGGTAATCTGTTCGGTATTTCGAAGGTCATCGCCTAAAATGAGGCTGATCTTTACGGCAAAATTCCGGGTATCATTCACCAGTTTCCCCCATAGTTTCCGCCCTTCCCACCAGCGGTCATACGCTGTGTTTGTCCTGAAAACCAGCAATAAAGAAAGCACAAAACCCAGCAGGGAATGGATGAGCCCTACGTTGCTGATGCCGGATTTCGAGTTCAGCCGGAAATATTCAATTTCAAGGTATTCCACGCCCCATGAATACAGCCCGACCAGGATCATGCTTGGAAACAAAATCTTTAAAGTGTCGCTTTTATGCAGGCTGAAAAGGATTTTCAGGAAATGTTTGGTGTTGTAAACTCTCATAGATAAGGTTATTCCTACAAATATAATTTTTTCATTTTATCCCGCCTTTACGGGAAGCCGTAATATTTTTTAACCGGGCTGATGGTTCTTTGTAAGAAAATCAATAAAATGGGATACTACAGAAAAGGGCATTATAAAAAAGACGGAACCTGGGTAAGTGGTCATTATGTAAGTACGTTCGGACGCGGAAGGAGAAAAGCGAAAAGCCCGCAAGGCTGTGCAGTGGTAGTTTTCGGAGGACTGATTTCGCTGCTCATTTATTTCTTAACCTAAGCAACTGCCGGAATTTGACGGGAAATGATAATCGATTATTCCTTTTGAAATTTTTCAGGATTTCAGAAAAACACTACTTTTAGTCTCATAAAATACCACACAAAATGATTCTAGAAAACGTAGATGTTGTTACGGATATCAGTAAAGAAGATTTTCAGAAAAATTATTTTAAAAAGCAGAAGCCGCTCCTGATCAAAAATTTTGCGAGCCGGTGGGAGGCTTTCGATCAGTGGAATTTCGATTTTATCCGGGAAAAAGCCGGTGAACAGGAAGTTCCGCTCTACGATAACAAACCTGCGGATGCCGGCAAAAGCTCCGATGCGCCTGTGGCCAAAATGAAAATGAAGGAATATATCGATACCATCAGAAGCACACCTTCCGATCTCCGGATTTTCTTTTACATCATTACCGACCGGCTTCCGGAATTGCTGAAGAACTTTACTTATCCGGATCTGGGAATGAAATTTTTCAAACGCCTCCCCACTTTATTCTTCGGCGGAAGCGAGGCCCATGTACTGATGCATTATGACGTGGACCTGGGTGATTTTCTGCATATTCATTTTGAAGGAAAGAAAAGGATTTTGTTGTTCGATCAGAAACAGTCGGCATTTCTGTATAAAGTTCCGCTGTCGGTACACACGGTTTACGATCTGGACTACGAAAATCCCGATTATGAAAAGTTTCCGGCCCTGAAGCATGCCCGGGGTTTCGAAATTTTCATGGAGCATGGCGACGCGCTTTTTATTCCCGGAGCATTCTGGCATTTCAACCGCTATCTGGAGCCGGGATTTTCCATGTCGCTCCGCGCACTTCCCAACAAACCTGCGGTGTTTGCCAATATGCTGTATCATGTATTCATCATGCGGTATACCGACAAGCTGATGCGGAAGCTGTTTAAATCGAAATGGGTGAATTATAAGCAGAAGTGGGCCTGTAAAAGGAGTTCAAAGGCTTTACTGAATTTGAAATGAATTAAGGAGAAAAATGATTCATTATTATAGAAGTCAATTTTAGATCAGATGCAAGACAACAGGATTACTTTTCAGAAGCATCTTTTGATTTGTGGGAAAACAGGTCAGGAAAGAAATAACCATTTACATTACATTCTGGCTTCCTGTGATCTTGAAACCTTCAGATTCCCGACATCGATGAAATCTTTTAATGAGTATTTGAAATTTATTCGGACCAAAGGACTGTTTTCTCCATCTTATGAGACAAAGACAAAATATAACTTGAATCAAATTCTTGATTTTCATATAGACTGGATCGCGGAAAATAACTGCCTTTTTGTTTTTGAAGAGTTCGATAAGGCAGATGAAGGATTTAGAGTAGAAATTTTACGTATGAT
>JAKOOG010000174.1 GCA_022701545.1 Weeksellaceae bacterium
AGGGGTGGCGAAAATTCCGGAAGAATTTTTGACGGGGTGGTTATTCCAACGGTGAATTCTGCTTCGCAAGTAAATAGTGAATGGTCAATTTTATATTCCACAACAAAGCAATGGAAAAATATGAAAAAATCTGCGATCACTGCACTAATCAAACCAAACATCAAAATCAGCAGTTCTAAAAAATTCACAAGTGCAGCGAATTCGCGATTCACCATTCACCTTTAATCATTCACTTTAAAATACCAGCCGGTTATTTGATTTTCAGGTGAAAATTCATATCTTACAGCAAATCAATAAAATAAAATAGTATGGTGTACGCAGGAATATTGGCCTTTATCGGTCTTATCATTTTATTTGCTTCATTTTTTACCGTCAAACAGGAATCCGCCGCTATCGTGGAGCGGTTGGGAAAATTTTTAAAGGTGAGCCATGCGGGGCTGCACCTGAAAATCCCGTTCCTTGATCAGATTGCCAAACGGCTGAACCTCAGGATCCAGCAGCTGGACGTCATCATTGATACCAAAACCCTGGACAATGTATTTATTAAAATGAAAGTTTCCGTACAGTACCAGGTGATCAGGGAGAATGTAAAGGATGCCTATTACCGGCTGGAAAATCCGGAAAACCAGATTACCTCTTATGTATTTGATGTGGTGCGTGCCGAAGTGCCGAAAACAAAGCTGGATGATGTATTCGTGAGGAAAGACGACATCGCCATTGCTGTAAAAAGTGAGCTGCAGGAGGCCATGCAGAGTTACGGCTATGATATTATTAAAGCTTTGGTCACCGATATCGATCCCGATGAGCAGGTGAAGCATGCCATGAACCGGATCAATGCTGCCGAAAGGGAAAAAACCGCTGCCGAATATGAATCGGAAGCCCAGAGAATACGGATCGTCGCCGTAGCCAAGGCGGAAGCGGAATCCAAAAAGCTGCAGGGACAGGGAATTGCCGACCAGAGAAGGGAAATTGCAAAGGGGCTGGAAGAATCGGTAAAGATGCTGAATGCCGCTAACATTAACGCCCAGGAAGCTTCGGCACTGATTGTGGTGACCCAGCATTACGATACCTTAAGTTCCATAGGCGGGAACAACCGGAGCAATCTCGTACTTCTTCCCAATTCGCCTACCGCTGCCAGCTCCATGCTGAATGATCTGGTGGTTTCCATGGCAGCCACCCAGAAAATGGACGAACATATGCCGGTAACAGATCCCACAAAAAAAAGCGGTGGCTTTACAAAATAGGCCTGAAATGATCAGCGGGTTTATAACAAACAGGCAAAGATCCGGTGAAACTGTATTTGAAAATTGCTGTTTTTAATAATGAATTAATCCTTCTCTGCACGCGGAGAAGGATTTTTCTGCAAAATTAGGATAAGGCATAAGAAATATCTTCCATTTTTTACTCTTGTTTTTTTTCGATTAAATCCCTAATTTCATCTTTCTTTTTAAAATACCAAATTGTACAATCAGCAATAAGAATATGGATAATCAACTTGAAATTGAAAATTACAGGATCGGAAAGTCGGAAGCATGGGCGGGAAATATAGAGGATCATGAGCTTCTGGAACGGATCTCGGAATCTGAATTTGCCAAACATCAGATCGATCAGGGAAAGGATTTCTGCTATTTTTTAGATAAAAAATACCGCATAGGCAATACCGAAAACAGAGAGTATGTCTGCATGGCTTATAAGCTGAACGAACCCGCCAATCTTGAAAGGGCGTCCGTTTCAGATGTTGTAGTGGAAGAAAATGAAGTCTATCATATCCACCGCATCAGTGTAGTAAGAGACGGGATCCTGATCGATAAAATCCCGGATACCAAAATAAAGGTGCTCGACAGTGAGAACCAAAGCAGCGGCGGGATCCTGAGCAGCAACAAAAAAATCAATATTACCATAAAAGACCTCAGGCTCAACGATATCCTGATCATGGAAGATTCCAGGGTGAAGGTGTTCAGAGAGCGTGATTTTCTCAGAAAGGAATTTGCGAAATACGTCTGGGTTAGCCCGGACAGCTACTGGGCGTACGGAAGCTATACCTTTACCTTTATCAACGACCGCAAACAGAAAGTGGCGTGCAAAAAAACGTTTTTCCGCAATGAAATGGGAACCGTATTGGATCCGGAGATCCATTACCTGGATAAAGGGGAAGAGTTTGTTTACAAGTTGGAGAACTACATCAATCCCGTCGATGCCAGCCGCGAGATTTTTCCGTATATCGATTTTGCAACGGACAGCAGCTGGAAAGAACTCTCCAACTACATTGCACCGATCTACGGTGAAATATTCAGTCAGGCATCATTACAGGATTTTGCCCCAAACCTCGTGGAAAAGCTGGATGCTATTGCGGATCAGGATGAGAAGATCCGGTTTGCCATTGAATATGTGCAGAACAATATTTACTATATCTTTAATGCAGACGAAATGAACGGCCATAAGCCACAGGAACCTGCCGTTACCTATGAAAACAAACAGGGAGACTGCAAGGCAAAATCCGTTCTGCTGAAAGCAATCCTGGATCATATCGGCGTAGATTCCTCCATTGTACTGGTGAATTTCCATACCGATTTTTATATTAAATATTACCTGCCGTCGCTGTTGACCTTCAACCATGCGATTGTAAAAATCAATCATAAAGGAGAGGAGTATTTCGTAGATGCTACGGTACGGGACGAATTCGGTCTTCTGGAATACCGTGGGTTTATCTACTTTATGCATTACCTCGAAGTAAAATCCAATCAGGAACTGAAGCAGAGAAAACCGTATCAATATCCTTATTTCTGCATCGACGAAAAGGTGGACTTCAGCGTTCAGGACAAAACCGGGCAGCTTGTTCTTAACACGACGTATAAAGGCAACCGCGCCAATGCCATGAGACGGTATTTCAAGAACACCAACAAGCGGGAAGTCATCGACAGCTGGAACAATTTCCTGTTCTACAGCCTGAATTATTCCGGCGACCGCAACGGGACCGATGTCCGCAATATCTTCAATGATGCAACCATTGAGATGGTCAGCGACGACAGAAAGCTGAACGAGTTTAAAATACAGTACAAAGCTTCTGTCCATAACCCGTATTATACCGATCCGAAAGGAGACCGTTTCCTGATGTACTTCGACCGGAATGTGGTGAAGGCCAGCGCGAGGGACTTCATCCATAAAGACCTTCCGTTCTGGCATAATTTCGACAGCGAAAAATATGAGATCAATCTTTATACGGATCAGAAAATTGATACGGAAGAGAAATATACCGTCCAGGAAAGCACGATTCATAATCCGTACTTTGATTTTTCAAGCCGTAAAAAAGTGACCAAAAACGGAGCAACGGCGAACATTGAATTCAAGCCGCTGGTCAATCTTGAAATCCCGGAGGAAGCTTTTGAAAAGTTCAGGACCGACCACCATACCATTGCCGACAGCAACTTCGGGTTGGGGATTGACATTATTGAGCCCGGATTTATGAATATGCTGAAATACAGCTTTAAGAAGAAATTTAAGTAGGGCTGGATGTGGGCGATGAAGGAGTGTAAATTCTGTTTATGGCTGATCCAATTAAATCTTTTTCTAATAGGTTGTAGTATGTGGAAACAGAAAAATTTCCTGATATGAATGATGATTAATAAATGATTGTTGATCATATATCAAATAAAAAGCTTCGGCTGGTTTGCTTGCAAACCAGCCGAAGCTTTTTATTGGTTGATTTAAATTCAATTGATTAATGTACGATGGGGTAGTACTTCTGACAAAATAAAACTTTCATCATCCTGCATTCATCCGCCAGCCGACTCATCAGATTTTTCCTCAGAAGCTTTCCGGTCCGGAATTCCCCTGAATTTCTGCTTTCCGGTCAGCAGCTCGAAGAACAGTCTGAAATCCGAGATCAGAGACCACAAAGGATATTTGAAAGTGGCAGGTTTGTTTTTTTCAACCACTGCATGGCTGAACCAGGCAAATCCGTAGCCGAAAATCGGGACATACCAGAGGAAGCGTTCTTTTCCGGAAGCGATAACATATCCGATCACAAAAAATACCAGCAGTGTTCCGATAAAATGCAACACCCGGGTGCCTGTTTTGCTGTGTTCAGTAAGGTAAAACGGATAAAATTCTTTAAATGTTTTTATTCTTTCAGCCATGATTATCTGTAGTTTAAAGTTCCGATCATAAACGTCTTAGAAGCATTCAGTGCCTTTGAGTTTTTAGTCAGTTCCTTGATTACCCCTTCGTTCCGGATGTAATTGGAATGAATAAAATAAGTGTCTTTATTAAGCTCTTCGAAGCTTGCTGTTCCGGTACCCGTAGCAGAAATAAATTACCAGACCTACAGCAAACCACAGTCCAAACCAGAACCAGTTGTCATGGCTCATCCCCGTTAAAAGATAAAGGCACGAACTGAGTCCGATCAATGGGATCAGCGAAAGGTTTTTAATGAAGGCTACTGCACACAAAACGATATTAATCAGGATAAAAAAGAATATGGATGCCCTGAATTCACCCTGTTTCGGATCTTTCCAGTCCATCAGCGTATGGAAAAAGTCCGGCTGCCAGAAGTAGAAGAAAACAATTCCTCCGATGAAGATGAAGGGGAAAATAAATTTACCGTTAATATAAGGAAGATGGAACCTGCCTTTGATCTTTTCTTTGGCCGGAAGCATCAGAACCCCTGCGCAAACCAGCACAAAGGCGAAAATCGTCCCGATACTCGTAAAGTCCAGGATGAAGCTTTTGTCGGTAAAGAGAATAGGAATTCCCACGACGATTCCTGTAACCACGGTAGCAAAAGCAGGGGTTTTGTATTTCGGGTGCACTTTCTGGAATTTCTGCGGCATCAGCCCGTCACGGCTCATGGCATACCAGATTCTCGGCTGTCCCATCTGGAAAACCAACAGAACGGTAGTAATCGCTACAATCGCTACAAAAGAAACCACCAGTTCCATCCAGGCCACATTGGCATTTGATCTTTCAAAAATAAAGGAAAGCGGGTCTCCGACCCCGTCGAATTTCCTGTAATCTACCATTCCCGTCAAAACCAGGGTTAAGGCAATATAAATAAAGGTACACAGCACCAAAGAAATAATCATTCCTTTCGGCAGTGTTTTCTGAGGGTCTTTCGTTTCTTCGGAAAGCACACTTAAGGCATCGAAACCGATGTAGGCAAAGAAGACCCCTGAAACGGCACTCATCACACCCGCAAAACCGTTCGGCATGAAAGATGAAACCTGGGTTTCCGGATTTACCGGTGTCCAGTTATCGGTATTGATATAAGCAAATCCCACCAGGATTACAAGAATGATCACAGCCAGTTTAAGAATCACCAGAGCATTATTGAAATTCTTGCTTTCTTTTACCCCGACATAGCACAGCCAGGTAATCAGGCCGTTAATAACCAGAGCCGGAATGTCCACAATGAATTTCAGGCTTCCGATCAACGGTGCATTGGTCCATGCATTGATCAGTTCCTTATTTTCAGAGCCGTTCATAAAGGCTTTTTTAGCTTCGGTGTAGCTGCACGTAAGGTAATCCGGGATGTGCATTCCCAGACGGTGAAGGAAGCTGGTAAAATAATCCGACCAGGAGAAGGCTACGTAAATATTCCCGAAAGAGTACTCCATAATCAGGGCCCAGCCGATGATCCAGGCAATCAGTTCCCCGAAACTGGCATAAGCATAAGTGTAGGCAGAACCCGCAGTCGGGATCCTGCTGGCGAACTCGGCGTAGCAAAGAGCCGTAAACCCGCAGGCAAACCCACAGATCAAATATAGTAAGATCACGCCGGGACCTCCTCTGAAAACGGCTTCCCCCAGACTGCTGAAACTTCCCGCTCCGATAATGGCCGCAATACCAAAAAATACGATGTCCCAGACGCCCAACACCCGTAATAAATGCGTGGATGTATCTGTTTCTGAATAGTTTTTCCTTCTAAAAAGTTGATTCATTCAATTCTATATTTGATTCAAGAGAAGCAAATGTAATTATTTCTCGGAAATAATTTTTATTTTCTTAAGGTTTCTTCCCAAGAAAGTTAAGAAGTCTTAAAAAAAAATTCAGTTATTAACATTGTGTTAAAAGGCTTGTTTATACAATTTCTTTTCAATATTTTCGTTGATAAATTGTGGATAAAATTCCCGTAATTTTAAATATTTGAACCTGAATTTCAGGCTTTTCCATGTTAAAATTTAAAATTAATGAAATCAAAAAAAATACTTTTAGCGGCTGCTGTCATGTATTTCGGGATCTCCGATGCGCAACAGTCTCAGTACTTTACCCAAAAAGAAAACTACCGGTTCAATTTAGCTGAAAATCTTTACCAGACCAAAATATACAACGCTTCCCAATACGAATATGCCCGACAGTATTTTTATAATGAGCACCTGTCGCGTTCGAGAAAGGAGGCGGCACAGTTTTTTGATAATGTGATCGGCGTGATCCTTCAGAAGAACCATGCGGAAGAAGGGCTGGCCGCTTTTATGAAAGAATACCCGAACTCAGCGTATTTTGCTCAGGCAAGCCTGCCCCTGGCAGACTATTATCTGGCTAAAAAAGATTTTGAAAAGGCATTGGAAACCCTGAAAAAAGTCAACCAGTACCAGCTTTCAAAAGAAGAAAATACCCAGTATATTCTGAAACTGGGCTATGCCAAATTCATGATGGGTGACTCCAAAGGCGCAACCGACGCACTGGAAGAAGCTTATAAAACGGCCGACCCGTCGCAGAAAGGGGACATTGCCTATATGCTGGGCCATTTGTATTACTCGAACCGCCAGAACGATAAGGCTTTCCAGTATTTCGATTCGATAAAGGAAGAAGCGAAATATTCAAAGCTGGTCCGTCCTTATTATGTACAGATGTATTACAACGATAAGGATTACGACAAAGCCATTACCGAAGGAACGGCATTGCTGAACGAGGACATTTCAGAGGCCTACAAAGCGGAAGTCCACAAGATTATCGGTGAAAGTTATTTCATGAAAAATGATTACACTGCCGCCTATCCGCATCTTAAAGATTATCTGAGCGTCCAGCAGAACCCGTCGGAAAACGATCTTTACGAAATGGGGTTTGTTGCCGCCCAGCTTAAAAAATACGACGAAGCGGTTTCTTATTACAACCAATTGCTGAACAGCAATTCGGCATTGGCCCAGAATGCCTATTACCAGCTGGGTAATGCTTATCTGGCGGTGGGGAAGAAGCAGGAAGCTTTATCGGCATTCCGTTCGGCCTATCAGATGAACTATGATAAGAAAG
>JAKOOG010000369.1 GCA_022701545.1 Weeksellaceae bacterium
CGGTTCTGGAATTATGATATTAATATCGATGGTTGGAACAGTGATTGTAAAATAGAGCTTTCAGAGCGTGAGCTTGATGTTTTGAGATATTATGCTCAAGGTTACACTATTAGTGAAATTGCAGATAAAATTTTTGTTTCGCCTGATACGATAAAATTTTATCGCCGAAAATTGTTTGATAAAATGCAGGTTTCTAGTATTTCACAAGCCCTCTCTTATGTTACAGATAATAAATTGATATAATAAAGCAGTCTGGAGATCAACCACCATTTAACAAAAATCCCATTCAAACAAAAAAGTCATCTCGGATGAGATGACTTTAAGTGGTTTCTCCAGGAATCGAACCAGGGACACATGGATTTTCAATCCATTGCTCTACCAACTGAGCTAAGAAACCATTAGGTTTACTTCGGTATGAAGTGGTGCAAAAGTAATAATAATTATTAAATCATGCAAGGTTTATTTTAAAACAGCTTTGAAAAGAAAACCACCTTTTGACAGGTGGTTTTTCTAAGTGGTTTCTCCAGGAATCGAACCAGGGACACATGGATTTTCAATCCATTGCTCTACCAACTGAGCTAAGAAACCATTCTTTACTTCGTTGTTTTAAAGTGATGCAAAAGTAGTAAGTTTTCGTATATGAAGCAAGTATTAACCGTACTTTTTTTGATAAAACCTAAAACCTACTGATTTTCAACCGGATTATTTTCCTGTTCCTTCCGGATCTGCTCACTCATTTCCTCCAATACCGGTTTAATCGTACTTTCAGGAAGATCACTGATCCGGATGTACATCAGCCCGTCAATCGCATCATTGAAATTCGGATCTACATTAAAGGCGATTACTTTTGCATTCTGCTTAATGTATTTTTTAATTAAAACAGGCAGTCTCAGTTCCGGTTCGAGATCATCGATAATTTTATCAAGCTTGTTCAGATCGGATTCCATTTCCTCAAAAAACAGATGCTTGTCCCGGTCTCTGAGCTTTACCTTATATTCATTTCTCGGGGTAATGTATTGGGCTACGGCAGAGTCATAATAATTCGAACGCATGAACTCGATCATCAGGGATTTAGAGAATTCCGAAAATTTATTGGAAATGCTTACACCGCCCATCAGGAATTTATGATCCGGATTTCTGAGACAGACGTGTACAATCCCTCTCCACAAAAGGAAAAGAGGAAGCGGTTTCTGCTGGTATTCCTGGCAGATGTATGCACGCCCCATTTCAATCACTTTTTTAAAGAAAGGGTGGATGTCCTGCTCGAATTCGAAGAGCGAACTGGTATAAAAGCCCCGGATTCCGGACTTTTTCATCACTTCTTTACCTAAAGCCATCCGGTAGGCGCCGACCAGTTTTTCCGCAGTGCTGTCCCAAAGGAAAAGGTGGTGGTAATGTTTATCGTATTCATCCAGGTCGAAAGGCAGGTTGCTGCCTTCACCCACTGCCCGGAAAGTCAGTTCACGCTGACGTCCGATTTCCCTCATGATGGAAGGAATCTCCTCGTAGGTCGTAAAATAGACTTCGTAGTTCCCGTTGCTGAAAAACATTTTATCTGTCCCCCTCAGCTTCGAAATATCTTTTAAAATATCTTCTTTCGGCGTTTCATCAATAATATTCTGGACGATATTCTCTTCTTTTAACAAAGGGAATTTTACCGATAAGTTTTTAAGATTGATGCTTTGCGCCAGCGATTTCCTCTTTTCGTAATAAGATTGCATCATGTAGACCTTGCGTTTCAGAAACTCGCCCAGTTCTTCAATCGTCTCCATATCATCCATGGCTTTTACCGTGATCGGCTTTCCGATTCTGATCCTGATCGGTTTTTCGCGGTCTTTCATCATTTCTGCAGGAAGCATGGCGGTCTGTAAATTAGGATGGAGCTTTGCCACCTGGTAAAACATCCGGCTGTTTTTCGCATGGAAATACATGGGAACCACCGGCACCTTTGCCATTCTGATCAGCTTCAGTGCCGGTTTTTCCCAGTCTTTATCCAGTATTTCGCCGTAAGGATTGTTTTTGTTGGACACTTCCCCTGCAGGGAAAATTCCTACACAGCCGCCGTCCTGCAGGTGTTTTAGGGTTTCCCGCATTCCGGAAGAGCTGCTGTATGCTCCTTTTCTGCTTTCAAAAGGGTTTACGGAAATCACATACGGTTCCATCGGTTTGATCTTTTCCAGAAGGAAATTTCCCATCACCTTAAAATCCGGACGTACTTCCGATAAGATCTTGCACATCAGGATTCCGTCGATCGCACCCAGCGGGTGGTTGGAAACCAGAATAAACGGCCCCGTTTTCGGAATTTTGGCCAGATCCTCTTCAAAAGCGATATAGCTTAGATTACGCTCTCTCACAAATGAGTCGAAAAAGTCTTTACCTTCCTTATCTTTCAGTTTGTCGTATAATTTATTTACTTCGTTGATCTTGGCAATGCTCATTACAGCAGAGGCCACAGGATTTTTCAGAAATCCTATTTTATGTAAGCCGGAAGCTTTAATTAAATCGTTTTTCGAAATTAAACTCATGTGTGTTTAGTCGCAATTAGTTTTATTGTGTTACCATTTGAAGCGTATTCTTCGAAATCTGCTCCAATAATACACTTTTTTCCTGGTAAAATTGATCTATGTTCTCTATTTTAGCATTCCTTACGGTAAATAAAGATACATTTTTTACGATTTCCGTTTTAAATGATTTTTGCAGTTCTTCATTCAGCTCATCTATATGATTAAATTTATCTTCCAGGCATAAAGCCAGTGAAATGGCAGAATTCTGCATCAGGGAAACCTTGATTTTGTTTCTGGATAAATATCCGAAAACCAGGCTCATATGATCTTCCGCAATGAATGAGAAATCCCGTGTCGAGATTTTCAGCAGCGTCTGGTTTTCCTTTAAAATGTAGGACTCCTCATTTTGATTTTTTTCCGAAGCTCCGACTTTAGTTCCTTCTTTCGTAGGATCTACAAAAGATTTTACATAAAAAGGGATGTTTTTCTGCTGAAGCGGCTGCAGGGTCTTCGGGTGGATCACACTGGCCCCATAGTATGCCATCTCGATTGCCTCCTCATAAGAAATGTTGGAAAGCAGACTAACATTTTTGAACTTTCTCGGATCTCCCGTCATCACTCCCGGTACATCTTTCCAGATGGTCATTGCATCGGCATTCAGGCAATACGCAAAAATAGCTGCGGAATAATCAGAACCTTCTCTGCCTAAAGTAACGGTGAAATTGTTTTCGTCGGACCCGATAAAGCCTTGGGTAACATAGCAAATCTCTTTATTTAAGCTGGAAATAAATTCCTCTGTTTTTGTCCAGTCCACAATCCCTTCGCGGTACGAATTATCCGTTTTTACATAATCCCGTGCATCCAGCCACTGGTTGGTAAACTGAATTTCGTTCAGGTATTCGCTTAAAATCTTGGTAGAAATCATTTCCCCACAGCTTACCACCTGATCATAGACGAAATTATAATTCGGAGACTTGTTTCGGCGTAGGAAAGAATCAATATCATCGAAAAATATATTTATTTCCGAAAAAACCGCGTGATTTTCCGGAAACAGGCCTTCCGCTATTTCAATGTGTTTTCGTTTTATCTTTTCAATCTCTGTTTGATAATTGTCTTTCTTGAAATAAAGTTCCACCACTTTTTCCAATTCATTCGTCGTTTTGCCCATCGCTGAAATCACCAGCAGACATTTGACAAATCCCTGGCTTTTTAAAACCATAGATACGTTCTTTACGCTTTCAGCATCTTTTACCGACGCTCCACCAAACTTAAAAATTTTCATTAATTTGTTAATAATAAAATTGTTAGATAAAAATTATGGGGAATATTTTACGGGGCTCAAATTTATAAATTTACAACGAGATATGAAATAGCCTGGAAATTTCACCGGCTTAAGATTTTATTAAAATTACCGATACTGCCCGATTATTCTTCTTGCCATCCTGAAAAGGGAGCTTATTTTTATGATAAGTTCTGTTTTTTGTGATGATATTATATTTTATCTGGTTTATGTACAGAGGGTTAAGGGCTTTTGTTAATAATTATTTTAAATTGTGATAAATTTTACGAAATTTGAGGAAATCGTAAAAAGAAAAATATGTCACAGCAACCATTACAGACTTTAGGAGAGTTCCTTATCGAGAAGCAGGATGATTTCCAGTATTCCACCGGAGAATTTTCCCGCCTGCTAAGTGCGATAAGGCTGGCTTCTAAAGTGGTAAACAGAGAAGTAAATAAAGCAGGGATCGTAGACATCGCAGGTGCCGCCGGTAACCAGAATATTCAGGGAGAGGAGCAGCAGAAACTGGATGTGATTGCCAATGAAATTTTTATTACAGCTCTGTCTCAGCGTGAGGTTGTCTGTGGAATTGCTTCCGAGGAAAATGATGATTTTATTGATATCAAATGCGGCGAAAACGGACATTTAAGCAAATACGTTGTGCTGATCGACCCTTTGGACGGTTCTTCAAACATTGATGTAAATGTTTCGGTAGGAACCATTTTCTCCATTTTCAGAAGGGTAAGTGAGCCGGGAACGCCGGTTCAGCTGGAAGACTTTTTACAGAAAGGGATCAACCAGATTGCGGCAGGGTATATCATTTACGGTTCATCCACCATGATCGTTTACACTACCGGAAACGGGGTAAACGGATTTACGCTGGATCCTTCTCTGGGAACGTACTATCTTTCCCACCCGAATATGATGTTTCCGAGAACCGGTAAAATATATTCGATCAATGAAGGTAATTACATCAAATTTCCGCAAGGCGTAAAAAATTATCTTAAATATTGCCAGATGGAAGAAGGTGACCGGCCGTATACCTCAAGATATATCGGTTCGCTGGTCGCCGATTTCCACAGAAATATGCTGAAAGGCGGAATTTACATCTATCCTTCTTATTCACAGGCTCCTAACGGGAAACTGAGATTGCTTTACGAATGCAACCCAATGGCTTTCCTTGCCGAACAGGCAGGTGCAAAAGCTACCGATGGTTTCAGGAGAATCCTTGAAATCGAACCGACTGAGCTGCATCAGAGGATTCCGTTTTTCTGCGGAAGCGTTGATATGGTGGAAAAAGCGGAGGAATTCATGCGGATCGACAGTGTAAAATAATGAAAGCAGAATATTTCAGATATGTATTGCAATTCAAACGCCCGAGCGGAACTTCTCGCGGCGTTTTGCATGAAAAGGAAACTTTTATCCTTGAAATTTCGGAGAACGGAAAAAAAGGAACAGGGGAATGTGCCGTTTTCAGAGGATTAAGCTTTGATGACCGGCCGGATTATGAAGAAAAGCTTCAGTGGCTGTGCGAAAATATAGGCCAGGATCCGGAATTTTTAAAAGAGCATTTAAGGAACTTTCCGTCTATTTGGTTCGGATACGAACAGGCCATATTAAACCTGAAACATGGGGGGAATCTTTACTTTCCAAGTGAATTTACCGAAGGTACCTCACCAATTACCATCAACGGGCTGATCTGGATGGGCAGCATCGATTATATGGAAGAACAGATCCGTGACAAGCTGGATCAGGGTTTTCATTGCATTAAATTAAAGATTGGGGTCGACTGGAAATCCGAATATGAAATCCTCAGCAAACTGAGACAGAAATTCTCACGGGAAATCCTTGAGCTCCGTGTAGATGCCAACGGCGGATTCAGTAGAGAGGAAGCAAAGACCGTTTTGCAGCAGTTGGCCGATTTACAGATCCATTCGATTGAGCAACCTATTAAAGCGGGAAATGCAGCTGATATGGCTGATCTGTGTGCTGAAACGCCCACGCCGGTTGCATTGGATGAAGAACTGATCGGAATCACGGGTTTTCATGAAAAGAAAAAATTGCTGGAAATGATAAAGCCGCAATATATTATCCTAAAACCCGCTTTGGTGGGAGGCTTTGCCGGTTCGGACGAATGGATTTCGTTAGCGGAGGAGCAAAATATCGGATGGTGGATTACCTCCGCGCTGGAAAGCAATATCGGCCTGAATGCCATTGCCCAATATACTTTCACAAAAGAAAATCCGATGCCTCAAGGATTGGGAACCGGATCTTTATTTGTCAACAATTTCGAATCGCGTCTTGATTTGCAAGGTGATTTGTTAAAGTTTAAAATAAAAACTTAACATGGTTCCAGTCTGAACCATGAGAATCTTTGTGATCTGCAAAAAAAATCCGAAGTTATTAGAAGATATCAAAACAGCAATATTTCCTAACTGGAATAATTAACTTTTTTAAATATCAACGATGTAAATCGTTTTTGCGTTTATAAATTTAATATTGTTTATTAAATCACGTCTTTTACGAAAATTGCTTTCTTGATGTATTCTATTAATACAGAAAACTTGGTTCTAACTTTTTCCATGATATAAGCTTTGTATTTCCCCAACTTATGCTGATTGATCGTACAATCTCTATGCCATACTAAGCTACCACAATTTTTCAACAAAGTGTGATATTTGTGTATTTTAGCTAAAGTATTGTTTAGTAAGTTATTGTAAATGTATTTTCGTTGTTTTTTATTCTGTTGGTAATTAGATTACGATCCATACCGTACAGATTCTGGAAAATATCGTTCTGAACCATTGAGCTGGAAAGGTAACCCCAATGATTACCAACTTCAAATTTAAAAGTATCCAGAATATCATCTTCCACGAAAGTACAGTCGATCACTGAAACAATATCTTTGAAACGGTCAATATTGCCGGGGCCGTTTTTCCCCAGCCTCGGAGTCAGGATATTTTTGGTAAACTGGGAAATGCCGAGAATCACATCTTTCCTGTTCAGATAAATGGAAATGCGGTTAGCCAGCAAAGGAAGTTTATTAAAAGAGTCTTCAGAGTCCTCAAAGACTTTATAGCTTACATCCGAATTCAGCAATAAAACCTGATCGATTACGCGCAGGATATTTTCGCTTTTTAAACTGTACAGCATACTCTGAAGCACACGATTGCCCATAGAATGCGCCATGAGATGAATCCGCTGGTTGCATGGAGCCAGGTCACGGTTTGAGAAAATATCCTTCAGGAACTGGGTGTAGAAATAAAAAAGCCGCATCAGCGAAGTTCCGGAATTGATGCTGGAAGCCTTATCGTCAAAATAGGTCAGCGGAACAATACTGCCCGACGCAGGCCAGCTGATAAACAGGATATGTTCCACAGGCGAATTCGCATTATCAATGAAAATTTTTTTAAGATCAATAATGGCTTTTAATTCGTCGTCAAAATCATAGGCATACCCATGGATAAAAATCATCACATCACTTCTGTCTTTTACGGAAGACATATCTTTATAAAGCTCATAAAACATCCTTTGCGTTCCGCCCAGATGATCTGAGGTCAGAGAGGAATGCTTTATTCCTTTCTCATTCAGCAGCACATCCAGTACTTCCTGATAACCCTGCTTTTCAGGTTCTGAGAAAAGCCTGTAATTTAAGATATTCCGGTTGGTGTAATCTTTTTTCTTTCGGGCCGCTTCGGTTGGCTCTTTATAATCTTCAAAACTACACTTGGCAATTCTGAAATTAGGAATTGAATATTCATCATTGGAAAAAGAATCCAGTCTTTCACCTGGATGACGGACGATTTTTCTATTGCTCAGGATGTAGACGGCCATATTACTATGTATTTGAATAAAGGTTTTTAGTTAGCCTAAATTAATAAAAATATTGTGCCCAAATCCTTTATGGCCCTAAATTATCGCTTGGGTAAACCCTTAAATTTTCCTAAATTTGCAAATTGTCGTCATACACGGCATCTTAAAGCGAATTTTAATGGAAGAAGAAAAAAAATCACTCAATTTTATTGAGCAAATTATCGAAGATGATTTGGCAAACGGCCTGGATAAAAATCAGATCCGTTTCCGTTTTCCGCCTGAACCAAATGGTTATCTGCATGTAGGTCATACCAAAGCGATCTGCATCAACTTCGGTTTGGGTGAAAAATACAATGCTCCCGTAAACCTTCGTTTCGACGATACGAATCCTGAGAAAGAAGAGCAGGAATTCGTGGATTCTATTATGAAAGACGTTGAATGGTTAGGTTTCAAATGGGATAAGGTATTGTACGCCTCCGATTACTTCCAGCAGCTTTACGATTGGGCGGTCCAGCTTATCAAAGAAGGAAAAGCGTATGTAGACGAGCAGCCTTCCGAAGTGATTACCGAACAGAGAAAAAATCCTACGGAACCGGGCGTGGAATCCCCATACAGAAACCGTCCCGTAGAAGAATCTCTCGATCTTTTTGAGAGAATGAAGAACGGTGAGTTTGAGGAAGGGGCAATGTCGCTTCGTGCCAAAATCGATATGACGTCACCAAATATGAATATGCGTGATCCGGTGATGTACAGAATCCTGAAAAGGCCGCACCACAGAACCGGAACCGAATGGAAAATTTACCCGATGTACGACTGGGCGCATGGAGAATCCGATTATATCGAGCAGATCTCGCACTCGCTGTGCTCCCTGGAGTTTGAAAACCACAGGCCGTTGTACAACTGGTATCTGGATCAGGTCTATGAAGAAGGAAAGGTGAAAAACAAGCAGCGGGAATTTGCAAGAATGAACGTTTCCTATATGATTACTTCCAAAAGGAAACTGCAGAGGCTGATTGCTGAAAAAGCAGTAAACGGCTGGGATGATCCGAGAATGCCTACCATTTCCGGGATGAGAAGAAAAGGGTTTACCCCGGCTTCGATCAGGAATTTTATTGAAAAAGTAGGGGTTGCCAAAAGAGAAAACCTGATTGAGCTTCAGCTGCTGGAATTCTGCGTCCGTGAAGACCTGAATAAAGTAGCCAAAAGGGTGATGACGGTAGTGGATCCTGTGAAATTAATCATTGAAAATTACCCTGAAGGTCAGGAAGAGTGGCTGGAAACCGAAAACAACCCGGAGCAAGAAAATGCAGGAACGAGAGAAATTCCGTTTTCCAGGGAACTGTATATTGAGCGTGAAGACTTTAAGGAAGAAGCCAATAATAAATTTTTCCGACTGAAATTAGGCGGTGAAGTGCGTCTGAAATCTGCCTACATCATTAAAGGAGAAAGGGTAGAAAAGGATGAAAACGGAAACATCACGACCATCTATGCCACCTACGATGAAAAATCCAAATCGGGAAGCGGTACGGAAGAAAGTTTAAGAAAAGTAAAAGGCACCATTCACTGGGTATCTGCAAAACATGCGGTTCCCGTAGAAGTCAGAAACTATGATAAATTGTTTACGGTGGAGCAGCCGGATGCTGAAAAAGACGTGGATTTCCTGAATTTCATCAATCCGGATTCCGTGACTACCGTTCAGGGATTTGCGGAACCGGGCTTAAAAGAAGTAGCTGTCGGAGAACCTCTTCAGTTCCAGAGAATTGGTTATTTTACGAAAGATCAGGATTCTACGGATACAAATTTTGTATTCAACAGAACCGTAACCTTAAAAGACTCTTATAAGCCGGAGTAAAAATTTATTGATACCATATAAACAAAACAGGGCTTAATTTTTAAGTCCTGTTTTTTTGTTTCTTAAACAAGAATGACACTGATATTCTCAAAACATAACAAATAAGAACAGTGCTGTTCGTGAAAGGAAATTAGTGTTATTTGTGGTTAAGAATGAGGTGGATGATGGCTTATCTTTCAAAATAAAATGTAAAAATCAAAATTGTGAAACTATTAAAAATATACATCAATTCATTTAGAGGACTATCGGCGGAAAGCTGGATGCTTGCGCTGGTGATGCTGATCAACCGGTCGGGTTCCATGGTATTGCCTTTCTTGGGCGTATACATGACCGACCATTTAAAATTCGACATAAAAAGTGCAGGAATCGTGCTCAGCTTTTTCGGGATCGGCTCGGTAGTCGGTTCCTGGCTCGGCGGAATGATCACGGATAAAATCGGAGAATTCAGGGTACAGAGCATGAGCCTGTTCCTGAGTGTTCCCATGTTCTGCCTGATTCCTCTTTTTCACAGCGAAGCAGGGCTGGCGGCGATTATTTTTATCCAGAGTTCCATCAGTGAAGCTTTCCGGCCTGCCAATTCCGTAGCGGTTTCCAAATATGCCAAACCCGGAAACATCACCCGGGCATTTTCACTGAACCGGATGGCCGTCAACCTGGGATTTTCCGTAGGGCCTGCGCTGGGCGGAATCCTGGCTGCCATTTCGTATGATTTCCTGTTTTATTCCAATGCGGCGGGCGCATTACTCGCCGGATTAACGTATGTTTTCTTTTTCAGAAACCGGAGCTACAGGAATAAGGAAAAGTCTGACAGGGCTATGTATGATACAGCGGCATCTCCCTATAAAGATTCAAGATTTATTCTTTTTGCGGCGGCCTGTTTTCTCTTTTCCGTATGTTTCTTTCAGCTGCTGAATACACTCACCATCTTTTATAAGCAGGAAGCCGGTCTTTCTGCTGAAAAAATTGGGTATATCTTAGGATTCAGCGGGGTAATCGTTGTGGTGATGGAAATGATCCTGGTACAGATCGCCGAAAGATATCTGAAACTAAAAACAACCATGCTCCTGGGAACGCTCTTCTGTGCCGTTTCCTTTGGGATGCTGGCTGCCGGAACTTCCTTATGGATCCTGGTGGTTTCCATTACCATTCTGAGCCTGGGCGAAATCTGGGCACTCCCTTTTATGGCTACCATTACGTCGCTCCGTTCGGGCGCTCATAATAAAGGCGCTTATATGGGATTGCTGGGAATTGCTTTTTCACTTTCTTTTATCATCACGCCATCGCTGGGGACTTTTGTAGCGGAACGTTTCGGGTTTACCTTCTTGTGGTCTGCGACGGGAATTATTCTCGGAATGACAGCAGTGGCATTCTACTATATTGTTCCGTGGATGATCGGGAATAAAGAAAAATCGCATGAATAAAATTTAAATAGAATTAATGTGAACCCGGAGATTAATCAGATGAATCGGTTGCAAGATGAGTACCGGAAGTTTTTCCTGTCAATTCAACAGCCCATGGGGACTCAATTATCAAACGATATCTGTTGCTTTGTTGTTAAAAATCCTA
>JAKOOG010000002.1 GCA_022701545.1 Weeksellaceae bacterium
AATGATTTATGATTATGAATAATTATCCGGTTCCCGGAAACGAAAAAGAACGGATCAAAAGGCTGGAACTGTTAGATTTATTAAATCTGTCCAAAGATCCTCAGCTTGATATTTTTACCGAAACGGCACGTCTGATTTCCGGTTGCCAGATTTCTTTTATCGCCATTATGGGAAGTGAGACCCATACGGTCAAGAGCTGTATCGGAGCTTCTATCGATGTTCTTGAAAGAAAAGATGCAATCTGTCATTATCCTGTAGCTACCGGACAAATGGTAATTATCGAAGATACCTTGCTTGATGAACGGTCCTCCGGAAATTCGGTGGTTCTCGAAGCTGGAATCCGTTTTTATGCGGGGGTACCGCTGATCGATGAAGAAGGTTTCGCGCTCGGTACGCTGTGCGTGCTGCACAATGAGCCAAAGATCCTATCGGAAGAGCAGATTGCTACGCTTAAAAAATTAGCGGAAGCCGTTACCAAACTGCTCATCGCCAAAAGGAAAAATATTCAGGCAGAATATTTTCAGCAGATCTTTGACGTTTCAAACAATCCGATTTGCGTGCTTAGCGACAAGCTGATACTGAAGGATATCAATCCTGCTTTTAAAGAAGCTTTCAGAATAAACGGGGATCAAATGGCAACGACATACTTTCTGAAGCTTTTAGGAGACCAGCCCAATGATGTTAAGGAAAAGATAGACCACTTTCTGGAAAATGAAGAGGAGCTGATCATAACGACTTCCACAACGATAAATGGCACGCACAAAGTCATGATAGAATGGTATATGACGCGCAATCATTCCCATTCTGAAATTTTTTGCTTCGGAAACAATATTACCCAGCACATTGAAGAAAAACTGCTGCTGGAAAGCTCTGAACGCCGTTTCAGACGGTTTTTTGAAAATGCAATCGGCCTGATGAGTATGCACGATATGGAGGGCAATATTCTTGAAGTGAATAAGAAAGGACGAGAAATCCTTCATTATTCGGAGGAAGAAGTCGAAGGCCTGAATCTGAAAGACCTGGTTCCCGAAAAAAATCATAAGCATCTTCAGGAGTACCTTCGCCAGATAAACCAGGATAAAGAACACCTGGGAACAATGATCCTGAAAACAAAGGAAGGTGAGGAGCTGATCTGGATGTACCACAACCGGGTCGAGCTCGATAAGGAAGGAAGGCCTTATGTATTGAGTACCGCCCTGAATATAACGGAAAGGACGCTGCTTGAAAAAGACCTTCTCTATACAAAAAAAATACTGGAACAGACCAGTGCTGCGGCCCAGGTCGGCGGATGGGAGGTCAACCTCAACAGCCAGTCCGTATTCTGGTCCGAGACCACCAGGGAAATCCATAAAGTAGCGCCCGATTATCAGCCTGAATTCCAGGAAGCGGTGCGTTTTTATCAGGAAGAAGACCAGGCCAGGGTAGGGGTTTTATTCAACAGGGCGATCTCGGAAGGAGTGGGATATGACGAAGAATTTCAGCTGGTAAGGCAGGACGGCGTCATGATCTGGGTACGCGTAAAGGCAATCCCTGAATTTGAAAACGGAGTCTGCGCCAGGGTGTTCGGGATTATTCAGGATATCGATGCATTTAAAAAGCTTTATCTCGAACTGTCGAAAAAAGAAGCGATGCTGCAGTCTTTTGTAACGTATGCTCCGGTTGCGGTAGCCATGTTTGACAGGAACCTCAATTACTTATCTGCGAGCAGCTGCTGGAGGGAAGAGTTTAATATGAACCACCTGGAGCTGGTGGGCGAAAACATCTTTACCATTTCGCCGAACGTTTCCGATGAAATCCAGACGATCTACCGGGATGCCATCAGAGGCAAAGACTATAAAAATGAGGATTTTACCCTTACGGTAAGTCATAAGGAAGAGCTCCAGCATTATAATCTTGAAGTAAGGCCTTGGTATCTTTCGGATGGCGTCATCGGCGGGGTTATCGTTTCTGTGCAGAATATTACGAATACTATAAAAACCAACAATGAGCTTAAGGAAGCCAAGAAAATGGCCGATATCGCAAGCAAAGCGAAATCGGAATTCTTAGCCAACATGAGCCATGAAATCCGTACCCCGCTGAACGGGGTTATCGGTTTTTCAGACCTTTTGCTGAAAACACCGCTTAATGAGACGCAGCAACAGTACCTTAACTACATTAACGAGTCGGGAGAGAACTTATTAACCATCATCAATGACATTCTTGATTTTTCCAAGATTGAATCCGGTAAAATGGAGCTTCTCATCGAGAAATGCAATGTATATGATCTGGTTAATCAGGTGATCAATGTCATCCTTTACCAGTCTCAGAAGAAAAATATTGAACTGTTACTGAATATCGAACCCGGACTGCCTAAAATATTATGGATCGATGAATCCAGACTGAAACAGATCCTGATCAACCTTTTAGGAAATGCCGTGAAGTTTACGGAACAAGGCGAGATCGAACTTAAAGTAGAGAAACTGCACATACACGAAGAAAAAATAAAGCTCAGGTTTGCCGTACGGGATACGGGCGTTGGGATTGCAGAAGAAAAACAGCAGTATATCTTTAATGCTTTCACTCAGGAAAACAGCTCCATCAGTAAGCGTTATGGCGGAACAGGGCTTGGACTCACGATTTCCAATAATATCCTGGGATACATGGGAACCCATCTTCAGCTAAACAGTGCACCAAACAAAGGGTCCGTGTTTTATTTTGATATTGAAGTGCCTTTTGAATTCTCTGAAATAAACGGTGATGAGGATCTGAAAATAAAAAGAGCATTGGTAGTAGATGATAATGAAGCAAACAGGATCATCCTTCAGCACATGCTCGCCTATAAAAACATTGATTCCAAACTGGCAGCGAACGGAATGGAAGCATTACAGATCTTGCTGTCCGGCGAACGTTTCGATATTATTCTTATGGATTATCATATGCCGGTCATTTCAGGGCTGGAAACGATAGAAAAGATCAAGGCTTTGTTCAGCAAGCAGAATGAAACCTCTCCGCTCGTGGTTCTCCATACTTCTTCGGAAGAGCATGATGTCATCAATTCTTTCCGTCAGGAAGAAAACTCTTATTTCCTGCTGAAGCCTATTAAATCGGAAGAATTGTACAGAACCCTCAGAAAAGCGGTGGACAACAATGAAAAAGAACTTCCGGGACTGACTCTACAAAATACGGAAGAGCAGGTTTTGGCTATTCCGGAACTTCAGGTGTTGTTGGTGGATGATAATCCGGTAAATATGATCCTTAATCATAAAATGATGACCTCACTGGTGCCTGATGCAAAACTTACAGAAGCCGTAAATGGTCTGGAAGCCTTGGAACAGTGCAAAAGCGGGAATTTTTCTATTATCCTGATGGACGTTCAGATGCCGGTAATGGATGGGATGGAAGCAACAAAGAGAATTCGTCAGCTTCCGGGTTACGAAGAAGTGCCGATTATTGGAGTGACGGCCGGAACAATAGCCGGCGAAAAAGAAAAATGCCTGGCCTCGGGGATGGATGATTTCCTTCCCAAACCATTGCGCCAAGCCGATCTTTTGGAAATGCTGCAAAAATACCTGATTAAGGAAAATGCTGAGACAGAAAATAATGTAAATACGGAAGAGGTTATTGATATGAATCTCCTTCATGAACAGACCGGCGATGATGAGGATTTTAAACAAATGTTTTTACAGTTGGTAATGAGCGAGATCAGCCAGGCGGAAAGCAGCATCCAGGCAGCCGTTGCAGAAAAAAATGCCGGCGAATTGGGAAGAATACTCCATAAACTCAGGGGAACGGCAGGTACGGCCGGATTAGTGAAACTCGCCAAAACAGCCTTGCATTGGGAAGAAAAAAAAGATCAGGAAATCGATTTTCTTTCTTTGCAAAAGGAAATTATCGGCGAAATAACCGTTGGATTGAATATGATTAAATCTTTGATTAAATAAAAAAATAAAAGCTATGCTGATTCTGATTGCAGAAGATGATGAACTGATTTTAAAAACGGTAGAGCATAAATTGCTGAAAGAAGGGCATGAAGTTATTTTAACCCGAAATGGCAAAGAGGCTATCGAAAAACTCAAGGAAGAAGAGGTAGATCTGGCCATCACCGATATTATGATGCCTTTTGCTTCAGGAATTGAAATCCTTTCTGCCATACAGTCTATGGGAAAACAGATCCCTGTAATTATGCTGTCGAGCATGGGACAGGAAGAAGTGGTACTGAATGCTTTCGATTTGGGTGCTTCGGATTTTATTGTAAAACCTTTCAGTCCTAATGAGCTGATGCTTAGAATTAAAAGGTTTATGAAAAACTGAAATCGATATGGAGACAATCACTTCTGTGCACTTCTTTGTGCTGGTATTGCTCGCGATATTGCTGCTGGTGGTGTTACTGATCATAGGAGTGCTTTTCTACGGTTTTTTTCAATACAGGGAGACCATACGACTGTCCGGGTGGATGCAAATCATCAATGAGAAAATATCGGAAGTCATTGTATATGATGAGTCGGATCAGCCGGATAATCCTGCTTTCCAACAGTTTTCAGCCAATCCTTCTTTCAGAAACCTGCTTTTACAAAAGCTGGTAGACTCGGAAAAGAAATTTTCGGGGATGGCGAAAGACAAGATCAAAGATTTATTTAACAAATATGGTCTTCATCGTGAAGCGGAAAAGAAGCTGGGCCAGAAGAAAGCTTTTTTGATTGCGGGAGGTATACAGGAGCTTACTGTAATGGATTCCAAAGATGCTCTTCCCCGGATTTCCGGTTTTCTTTCACATGCTTCATCAGAGGTTTATCAGGAAGCTCAGTATGCGATGGTAAGTTTAAAAGGCTTTGAAGGACTTGGCTTTCTGGAAACCGCAAAAGGGAGGATTTCAGAATGGCAGCAGCTCAGGCTTATGCTTTCCATAACGAGTATTCCCGAAGATTCCGGACCTTCCATTGAAAACTGGCTTACCAGTACCAATGATTCCGTCATTATTTTCACTTTAAAGCTGATCAGAAAATTTCAGCTGCTTTCTTTCTATCACGAAGTAACGGGACTGTTGGAACATGTCTCTTCCGAGGTCAGGATACAGTCGGTACAGACGCTCCTGTCACTGGATAATCCTTCTACCGTGGGTGATCTTATGGAAATTTATCCGCATCAGCCTCTTGAAGTACGGATCGAAATTCTTCGGGCCATGAAAGTTTCAAAAGACCGGAGCATCACGGATTTATTAAAGAAAGAATTATTGGAGAACCCTTTTCCGGCTATTAAAATTCACGCCGCAGAAGCCCTTTTTTCCTTAGGGTATCACGATTACCTGATCCGGCTGGAACAGGATGAGGCTGCTCCTGAAGAATTGGTTCAAATTATTAAACACGCGCTCCAAGAAAGAATATGACAGAATTTTCGCACATTATCTACGAAATTGTGATATGGTTGTTCCTGCTGTATGGTGCAGCCGTAGCACTTATTTATGGCTGGATCGGAATCTATGCGCTGGGAGCTGTAATCCGCTATAAAAAAGTAAATACATTTACCGACTACAGCATCATCGCTGCCAATCCGAATGCTCCGGTTTTCAGCATTATTGCACCTGCCTATAATGAAGGAATGACGATTGTGGAAAATGTGAGATCTCTGCTATCCCTCTATTACCATAATTTAGAAATCATAATCGTAAATGATGGGAGTAAAGACGATTCTTTACAGAAATTAATAGAAGCTTACGAGCTGGAATGGGTGTCTTTTTTTGTTCAGGGTACCATTGAAACCAATAAAATAAGGGGGATTTATAAAAGTAAAAATCCGGCTTTTAAGAAGCTCATCATCGTTGATAAGGAAAACGGAGGAAAAGCTGATGCCTTAAATGTAGGAATTAACGTCTCTTCAGGAGAATATCTGGTTTGCATCGATGTCGACTGTATCCTAGAGCAGGATGCCATCTTAAAGCTGGCAAAACCTTTTCTGGAACAAACTGACAAAAAAATAATTGCCTGTGGCGGGATTATCCGCCTTGCCAATAATTGTTTGATCGAAGACGGGAAAGTGGTCAATGTAAATATGCCCCGGACGCTATTAGGTAGAACGCAGGCTTTGGAATATATCAGGGCTTTCGTACTGGGTCGGATGGCCTGGTCGAGGGCATCCGGACTGATTTTGATTTCCGGCGCCTTCGGTGTTTTTGACCGAAAAATTGTTTTGGAATGCGGCGGTTATGACCGGAATACCGTAGGAGAGGACATGGAACTGGTGGTGCGGATGAGGAAATATATGGAAGAGCAGAAAGAGCCTTATCAGGTCGCTACGATTCCTGATCCTTTATGCTGGACGGAAGTTCCGGAAAGCAAGGATATCCTCAGAAAACAGAGAAACAGATGGATGCGGGGAACCATGGAAACCCTGTGGAAGCACCGCAAGCTGATGTTCAACCCAAAATATGGAAAACTGGGCATGGTAAGTCTTCCGTATTGGTTCTTTTTTGAATTTTTGGGTCCTTTGGTTGAGTTTTTAGGATATATCATTTTTATTGTTTTCCTTTTACTAGGCATCATTAACTGGCCGTTTTTCATGATTCTTGCTGCGCTGGTGATTTCATTGGGATTTCTGTATTCAATTTATGGGATCCTGGTAGATCTTGTAAGTTATAAAGTATATACAAAAAGAAAAGACTTCCTGAGTTTGATCGGAACGGCATTTTCAGAACCTTTTTATTTTCATCCGATCGTGGTGAAGGCGGGAGTCAACGGGTTTATCGATTACTTTAAAAAATCTCACGGCTGGGGAGAAATGAAAAGGCAAGGCTTCAGTCAGACCGTTGAGAATTTGCCTTTTAAAGCGAGGATTTCAGCAATTCTTCAGAATGGTCTCAAAAAATGGGGAGTCATTTCTTCGGTTTTTCTGCTCCTGTTTATGATAGGGGTAACCGCTGAATGGCTTTGGTACAGGTATTATCTTCCCGGATTGGATACAAACCGTATCGCAAGCGGATTGTTTCTTGGAAATACCTTATTTGTCTTTAGACTGATATCCGGAATAGGAATTATTTATTTGATCATTAACTGTATAAAGGAGAGCTGGGCAAGATTTATAGCCCTGGTCGCATTTGCTCTGGTGGCCATTATGCAGTATATTCTGTTTTTATATTTCTCGGAAACCCAGAATATGCTAGGAGCCGATGTTCTGTATTACAGCAAAGAAGAAATTAAAGAAACATTACAAGCCAGTGGAATGCTAAGCGTTAAAAACTTAGCATTACTGATAATTCTGTTCGGTGCGACAGTGGTGCCTTTATGGATGGCGGGAAAATTGACCTTTAAATCCATGTATGTTGGAATAGGATTCTTAGGTATCGGTCTGTTTTCATTTTTTATTCCGGATGGTATCTTATCCGAAGGATCAGATGAGATCAATCTCTTCGGCCGGACCGCTGCCAAAAGCAAATGGACTTATTTCTTTAAATCCAATGAAGATAACTTTTTAAATGACCATCCGGAAATCAGGGATCTGTTTGAGGACAGGGAAAGCTTTGCTGCAAGTGCGGAAACCCTGGATAAAGCATTCCCGTTCTGGCGTAAAGAAAATACACCGGACTTGTTAAGTGCTTACTTCAACCGTTCCGCTAAAACGCCTAATCTTGTTTTTGTCGTTTTGGAAGGATTCGGCCATGCTTATACTTCTCCTAAGGGTTACATTGGGAATTTTACCCCTTTCCTGGATTCTTTGTCCCGGCAAAGCCTGTACTGGGAAAATGGCCTGAGTTCGGCAGGACGAACCTTCGGCGCGCTTCCTTCGCTTACCGGCTCCCTTCCTTTCGGCAGGAACGGATTCCTGGAAATAGGCCAGACGCCGGAGAACTTTAATCTTTTCAATATCCTGAAACATAACGGTTTTGAAACCGGATTTTATTACGGTGGCGATGTCTCATTCGACCGTTATCGGGAGTTCCTGGAATACAGCAGGGTTGATCATATTGTTGATGAATCTTCATTCGGCAGTCCTTACCGAAAACTTCCGGCCCATAACGGATCGAGTTGGGGATATGAAGACCAGGCTGTTTTCAGTAAAATGCTTGATGTCCAGAAGCCTCAGCAACAGCCCTATTTTAATATGGTTCTCACGCTTTCTACTCACAATCCATTTTTAATTAATAGAAGCAGTTATTACGAAAACCTTTACAATAAAAGGATGCAATCCAATATCTTGTCTCAGGAACAGAAAAAGATGGCGGGAGCGTTTAAAAATCAACTGATCTCGATAATCAATGCTGATGACGCCTTGAAGCAATTTTTTGAAAACTACCGCAAGCGTCCGGATTTTGCAAACACCATTTTCATGATTACGGGAGACCATAGTATGCCGGAAATTACCCTGGAATCTCATATTGACCGTTTCCATGTGCCCCTGATGATTTATTCTCCTTTGCTAAAAGAACCGAAGCGATTTCAGAAAACCGCGAGTCACTTTGATGTGGCGCCTTCTCTCTTAGCTTATTATAGGAATAATTATCAGTTGAAGACCCCTGCAACAGTTGCCTGGGTAGGAAGAGGATTTTCACCGGATTCGGACAGGAATAAAGTTGATGTTCCGATCATGCAGAGTAAAGATATGATGATCGATTTCGTTTCAGGAAAGCATTATATTCATGATTCCGAACTGCTGATCATTAATGAATACGGTTCGGATCCTTATCAGAATGAATCAATGTTAAAAGAAGTCAGCCAAAGATTCAACCGGTTTAAAAATACGAATGCAAGCTTCTATGCTTCAGGGAAGCTCATGCCGGATGCTGTCATCGCTAATTTTTTTAAAGATAAAAAATAATAATAATAGGTTTTTAAAACCTTTAATATCAAAAAATTAAATTCAAATTATTAATAAATAATAAGTCCGAATACCTACGTTTCATTAGACTAACAGGCAATATTATGTAATACTTTGAGCTGTTGGTTATATAGAATATTGACAGGAAAAACTTCCAGCTTCCTTTATCCAGCAGAGTTTGTCGGATTATTTCAGGTTAAATTTAAACAGGTCCTAAAACTTCACCGTATACCCTAAATTCACATCAAACTGGCTTCCTGTTGTGTGGGGAAGGTATTCCTGGTTGTAATACATTGTACCGATCGAAAAAAGGTTTGATTTAACCGAGAAATTGTATTCCGCCCCAATTTTAAATGTTTTAAGCTTATAAGCATCACTACCAAGAAGGTTATTGCGGTTTTCTTCCGGACTGATTCCTGATCCTATCTGAAAAGCAAGATAGTCCTGTGCACTCCTGGTATAGTATCTTACGGTTGCCGTATAGGATTGGGAAATATTGTTGTTGTCTGGTGTAAGGTAAGCACGGAGATTAAACCAGAAGTTTTTGTAATATTTACCTACGGAAGCAGTATATAACCAGATGTTATCGGTAAAATACAGCTGACGGTAACCGATTTCTGCTTCAAAACTGTGTGGAAGATTGGCATTCAGCGAAACGCCGGTACGATACTTCGGAAATATACCGACATCACCGGAATAAGCACCGCCTACATATAAGTAGAACATGGGCGATAATCTGGGATAGGCTTCCAGCTCCAGCTGGGTACCGCTCTGCCCGAATTTACTGGCATAATTTCCTCTGAGGATCACCGAACCTATAGAGGTTACTCTTTTATAACTTACGCCTACAATGTGCCAGTCATGGTCGAACTGCTTATCGAAATGAGAATAATTGTAGGTAATACCAATGGCATTTTTGGAATTAAGCTCATTGATCCGGACAGCCAGGTTAACCGCTTCAGTATTTTTTTTATTGATTTCAAGAACTTTTTTTACCTCATTTTCGGCTTCTGCGTATTGCTTGTCGGCAAAATAAACCTTCGCCTTCAGAAGCAGGAGTGCCTCAGACTGGGGATGATATGACAAGCCCTGATCCAGGATCTCAATGGCCTTCGTATACTGATCATTCCAATATTCCAGGGAAGCGTAGGCTATGAAATAATCCTCGTCCTGAACCCCTCTTTGGGAAAGTTCTTTAAAAACAGCTCTTGCGGATTCGGGATCTTTGTTCCAGGTATACACTCTTCCCAAAAAAACAGAGATATCGGTATAGTTGGGTGCCTTTTCTAGCGCTTCTTTAGCCAGTGCAATAGAAGTAGGATAGTCTTTATTTTCAAATGCTGCCGTTCTTGCTTTTAGAAATAAATCATCAGCTGATAAAATCTGCTGGCTGAATATCTGTAATGGAAGGAAAATAGATAAAACTAAAGAACCAAGAAATGTTTTCATGAAATGGAGCGTTTTGGTTTATAGTATAAAGGTATTGTCTTAATTACAAATATATTGAACTTTTGAATAGGGAAAAGGGTAAGTGAGAATTTATTTGTACCATATTTAAGTAATAACAACAGAAATTTTTGTCATAAAATTGCCGTTTAATCAAGAGGGAATTAGATGTAATCTACTACCTATTGCTGTGAATCAATACAATAAAATGACAGACACTTTTTCACAACCATTAACTTATTTTCATAAGCACAAATTAGAACATCGAATGATATTTTTTAATGAATTATTTATCAGACTTTAATATCTTGTAAATGTACTGGGGAAATCCTGTAAGCTGCCTGACTTAATTCCTTCCGATGTCCATTGATTGTAGGCATCTTGGGCATGAACTGGTCTTGCTTTCGGAAAAAGTCGAATTGAATTGTTTCGGGACGAGGCTCTTACCTAAGTATTTCAAATCCGGCAACGAAGCTATGCTATCTGTTTTATAGCAGATTCAAATACCTTTATAATCTCTGAAATAGGACCTTGGCCAAGGTCCGAATGATAAGTACTGACATAAACCAGTTCCGGAAAAGTGGTGGAATTTACTTACTGAAACCTGAAATCTTAATGTTTGCCATAAACACTTTTGCACCGTTATGATATTCCCAGGGAGCGGACAGGTAAAAATGTTTAGCTGCCGAAGGCGCAAAGAAAATTCCGTCTGCCAGTTTTCGGTTATTAAGGTAAACTGTCATCCTTTCTCCTTTTACCTCGAGGCTTACATGCAGGATTTTATTGAGATAAGGTTCAAGATCGAATGTGTGATTGGCATATTTTTCAGGGTTTTTGCTTCCGGTATTTACCATATCGCCATCGTAATACTGCAGTTCCACGTAGGCACCGGAAATGCCTAGGTATTCCTTCGTACTGTTGTCCGGGGCAAAGCCGAATGACAGCGGTGCGATATCTTTGATCTGGTCTCCTGCTGCAAGAAGGTCGAATGTTACGGTAAAATGATCAGGCAAGGACAATGCTTTTGAAAGTTTATACGTTGCCTTGTCTTCAAGAATCATCCATTTTCCGGGATAGCCTTTTAAGATGCTTACGGCAGCCAATCCGTTGCTCTTTATCGAAGAAACGGAAGAACCTGCTCTGTAAGCTGAAAAATCTTCAGAAAAAAGCGGAATATCTCCCGTCATGAAATCGTCAGCAGCCTGGACTTCTTCAATACGTTGACTATTTTTTTTAGTGGTCAGCTGATCCACGGTCTTCTCTGTTTTTTCCTTTGCTTTATTCCACAATTCTCTTAGCTGTGCCTGAGAATTCAGAGATAAAAGGGTAAGCGGTAAACACAGTAAACAGATTGAAAACTTTCGATGTAACATAAATAAATGTGATTTGGTGTTTGAGATTTAACTAAAATATATGAGGTGATGGTGTGGTAAAATAATTTAGGCTTGCCTGTTGCGCAGATTTCAGTAATGAGATCTGCGCAATCGGCAATAGACTAGATCGAAGAAGAATGATAAGCAACTTTAATGCAGCCGTACTTTTACGACTTCTCCATCTTCTTTTACTTCAACAAACTCTTCAATCCGGTCTTCATGGTTAACTGCATATTGTTTAAGCTCATAATAATTGGTACGGCCTCCATAGTTGTTGTATCCTGCACCGGTGTATTCATGATAGTACCCATTTTTAGTGTAGGGAAGAAAGCCCTGTAGAAAATATTTTCCCGGTTTCATTTCCGGAAAAGTAAACTCTCCGTCACTATTGGTAACAGCTTCCAGCCTGTAGCGGTAAGCATTGTCTGAAAGATAGACATACTGTTTTTTCCTGAAATTCTCTTTTTCCTTTCTTAGCTGGTACCACGCATTAAAATAAGGAGTTACCGGAAGCAGTATCACTTTGATCTGATTGGCGTAAATGCGGTTTCCGGCCTTAATGCCCATATTATTGCGTGTTTTTGTAAATGCTACTCCTTTAATAGTAGATTTACCTCTGGCGAGCATTTTCTTGGCTTCAAGAGAATCGAAAACGGTTTGAGGATAAAAAACTTCTTTCTTATCTTTTTTCTCCGGTTCTTTATATTGCGCAGCCATTGGAGAGACAGTACCTGCAGCGGCAATCAGGATTAAAAATATCTTTTTCATAATCTGGTGCTTTTATTAAGGATTGATAATTTCATCATAAGGAAGATTGAAAGATCCTTCTGTAACATCGATTACCTGGCCTTCCATTGATCTCACTTTTCCTGAAAAGGTTCCTTTGATGCCGTCTTTACCGATAGATTCTATATGAAGTGTGAAAACATCATCAGCTACAGAAGTGTTATAAATTAATGTTCCGTTGTTGGTTTGTACAGCATACCGGGCAATCATTCCCTGTTCTGCCGGAGTGGTATAGGTACCCGCTTTGATGTCGCCACCCTGTCTCCATATTTCGAAATCGAGCGAAGGCGAGGGGAGGCTGCCATCGGTAGGAGTGGATTTTTCATTTCCTCCAACTACAATATGTTCCCAGCGGTTATCATTGCCGCTGCCCTGAAATATCACGGAATGGAAATCTACCTTTCTGTTGTCTAAAGATGCTCTGAAATAATAGTTTTGGGGATGATCCGAAATATCATCACCGTTCGAACAGGAAGATGCTCCCATACTTAATAAAATCAGCAGGAGAAAGGCTTTGCATACCCTGCTGGTAAAAGAAACTGCATTCATACTTTTGCGTATTTGGATTAGGTTCATGCAAAATTAAGCTGTTGAAAAACGAGATAAAATACCCGTTTATATGTAATTTTTTCTACTGGTTTTTGAGTAGTTTTTTTATTAAAAGCATGAAAATGAGGAACGATACTAATTTTTGCTGCATATTTACGTGAAAGTTAATGCCAGTCATGAATGGGCGCCTTTCTTTATATTGCTCTTATGATTAAAAAATTAACACTAATTTTAAAACGTATTTGTATTTACATAGACTTTGAACGTAGAAAGCAGACCTTATTTTTTAATTACTGTCAATCGGTTTCCTATCTTTCAGTTCAATAATTCAATGAAGTCATATTGGAGTTTAAGAATAAAACTCATTCAAATAAAGCAGATGAAGGAAAAATTAATAAAATATCGGTTGAAATTTAAAAGAAATTATAGATTTAGTATATGATCAGATTCAAATTGATGATCAAAAATTCTGATCTGCACGTATTTCCGCGATTACCTTTTATATATAAATATGCTCATATGTTCAGGAGTACTAAAAAAATAAAATTAATAAACCATTACCGGCTTCTGATCTGCCTTTGCTTTCCTTTTGGGTTGTGCGCGCAGCAACAGATCCCGCTCGATGAAAAAAGATATGTCGACAGCCTGGAGCATGTTTTATTATCGGATAGGGCCGATACATTAAAAGCCGAAGCGCATTTCATGCTGGTGGATTACTGGAAATTTAAAGATACTTTAAAAAGCAAAACCCATCTGACGGCAGGCAAAAAGTTGACAACAAGATCTCTTTATCAGCAGGCTGTTATTCCCTTTTATGAAGGACAGTATAATTTCAATTCAAATCCGGGAAAAGCATCGGCAGCATTTAAAAAGGCGATCAGTAAATTGACTCCTTTCCGTGATAAAAGAGCCTATGAAAAACTGGCGGCCGCCTGGTACAATTATGCTCTGATGAATAAAGATGCGAAAGGTTATGATTTCATCATGAAAATCACCCTGGAAAAAGCCATTCCATATGCAGAGCGTGCCCATAATAAAGTGATGGTCGGTCATTATTATACTCAGCTGGCCACTATACTTATGAATAATGCTCAGTTTTCCAAATCCCTGATATATAATCAGAAGGCTGTTGCCATACTTGAAAAAACGGCTCCGAAGTCCAGCACCTTGCTATTTGCCTATCTGAACGGGGTAAGTATCTGCTGTTATACGGAGCAGGGCGAAAAAGCACGGTACCTGCTTCACAAGGCAAAAAAGCTGTTGGCGCCCTATCCGGACTCGGTGAACAATACCCTGTATTATTATAATGAAACTTTATATTATACGACGGTCAATGCCCTGGAGAAAGCTTTGGTAAGTGCAGATCTGGGAATTCTTATGGCAGGAAAGTATCATCAGGAACAGATGGTTCAGCAGCTGTTGTTCAGAAAATACGATATATACAGCCGGCAGAAAGATTTTCGGAATGCCCGTAATATCCTGTTGGATATCGTTAAAGATCAGACACTCATGCGTAATCCTATTGATAAAGCCATGATCTATGGTGAACTTGCCAAGACAAGTGCCGCCCTGAAAGATTACCACTCGGCTTATTCCTGGCTGGAGGTACAGAAAAAATTAAATGACAGTATTAATAACGGTGAAAGCAGAATAAAGATCAATGAGCTGGAAACCCGCTATCGCACAGCTGAAAACAGGCGAAGAATTTTGGCCCTTCAGTCGCAGAACCGCCAGGCTGCGCTGAATTCGAAAAACGAACGGCTGTATAGCAGTATTTTGGCCATTGGATGTCTCCTGTTATTTGTGATACTTGGTTTTGCTATTCTCAATGCCCGCAGCAAGCGAAAGCTGGCTAAACAAAAAGAAATCAATTATCGGCAGCAACTCGAAGAATTGGAAAGAAAACAGCAGCTGAAAATCACCAAGGCCATGCTGGATGGAGAAGAACGTGAACGTGAGCGCATTGCCCGTGACCTGCATGACGGATTGGGCGGAATGCTTGCCGGCGTAAAGATCAACCTTTCTTCATGGGCTGGAGATCAGTCTCAGGTATGGGAAGATAAAAGCTTCAGGAAAACGGTCGATCAACTGGATTCCGCTGTCAGTGAGCTTCGGCGCATTGCCCGGAATATGGTTCCTGAAACTCTTTTGAAATTTGGTATGGAAACCGCCCTGAAAGACCTTTGCGAATTTTATATGCGGGAAGGGCTGGAAATTTCCTATGAATTTTTTGATATACGGAAGGATATTCCGTTGAATATACAATTGAATATTTACCGCATTATCCAGGAACTCGTCTCCAACTCCATACGTCATGCAGATGCTACCCGGATCCTGGTACAGTGCAGCCAGAATGAATCTTTTATTTTTATTACTTTTGAAGACGATGGAGCAGGGTTCGATCCCGCTTCGTTTAAGAACAGCAAAGGAATGGGCCTCGAAAACTTGAAAAACCGGATTGCCTACCTGAAAGGACAGTTGGAGATCATTTCTGCACCTGGGGAAGGAACAACGGTTAATATTGAACTTAATACTGTTACCGATGGATAAATTACGTACCGTAATTGTTGATGATCATCCTATTGTGATTGAAGGTCTTAAAAACCTCCTTTCTCATGAGACCAATCTCGAAATTCTCGAAGGATTTTGCAACGGAAATGAACTGCTGGGATTTTTAAAAAACCACCGTGTCGATCTTATCCTGTTGGATATCACCTTGCCGGACATCAGTGGGATAGATCTTTGCCTGATGATAAAAGAAATATCCGAAAACACTATTGTCATCGTTCTCAGTAATCATACGGAGCGTAGTATTATTCTGCAGACGATCCAGAACGGGGCGAGCGGCTACCTGCTTAAAAACAGCTCGCTTCATGAACTAAGGAACTGTATTGCCGGTGCGTTGGAAGGTAATATCTGTTACAGCCGTGAGGTTATCGAAATTATAAGCCGTCCTTCCAAAAACGGATCAGACAGCAATCTAAAGCTTACTCGTCGCGAAAAACAGATTCTTGCCCTTTTGGCAGAAGGAAAAACAAGCCGGGTGATCGGAGAAGAACTATTTTT
The DNA here is from genome assembly GCA_022701545.1 of Weeksellaceae bacterium. Classification (GTDB taxonomy): domain Bacteria; phylum Bacteroidota; class Bacteroidia; order Flavobacteriales; family Weeksellaceae; genus Chryseobacterium. The sequence goes on from JAKOOG010000002.1 coordinate 16,005, forward strand.
AAGTTCTCTTACGGTAGATACGCACCGCCGGAACCTGATCCGGAAATTTGGGGTAAAGAATTTAGCGGAGCTTATTATGGCTGCTGTAAGGATGGGCTTGATGTAAGTGAAAATATGAAAGATCTAATTTGCTTTTTATTTACGTTTTAATGATGAAAAATAAAATTTTCTGGTTAATTTTGGGACTCCTCATTGTTTCTTTTAGCATCAACTTTTACATTGAACAAAAGTTAGATCATACTTTTCACTACCTGAAAGTTGATGATATTCGGGATCTGGAACATGCATCCAATAAAAATTTTTATAAATATAAAATCGAGAATATTGGTGAACATTTACAACAGGAACTGATAAAAGCAAACGTTGATGATTGCAGTTTTCTTGTAAGAAAAGACTATTTCTATGTTTTTCAGAACAAAGTTATTTATATCAAGAATGATAAAAAATGTCTGAAAGTGACTGTAAATTATAATCTTATTGAATCTTTATTCAAAATAAAAGGATTTCAAAACTGTTCTTGATCTATACAAACAAAAAACCTCACAACAAAAGTTGCAAGGTTTTTTAAGTGAGCGCGAAAGGATTCGAACCTTTGACCGTCCCGATTTAAAAATCGAGATGCTCGATCGAGCTGAATCTTTTATTAACTGCTGAATCCTAAATGCACTTTTCCAGGATTTTATTTCTCGTTCTCTTTTGTATGCATTTGATTTCGAATCAAATTTTTCAGAGTATATGATTTCCCAATCTTTAACCTTTGAGGTAAATCCTTTATGATTAGAAAGGTGCTTTCTCAATCTTTCCTGTAAAGCTTCACAGGAATGGCCAATATAAAATTTATTTAAAGATTGGGAATAAAGTATATAGCAATAACACATAAAGCTGATATAAAAATTTTACAAAAAACTGCAAAGTTTAGTGGACACGAAAGGATTTGATTTTATTCTATTGAATCTTTGACTTTCAACTTCTGAGGGCCACGATTAAAATCGGGATGCTCTGTCCGATGAGCCTTATTTAGTAAAAACAAAAAACCTTACAACAGAAGTTGCAAGGTTTTTTAAGTGAGCGCGAAAGGATTCGAACCTTTGACCGTCTGCTTAGAAGGCAGATGCTCTATCCAGCTGAGCTACGCACCCATTGTAAGGTTGATTCCGCTTAGTTTGTAATTAAGCGCGTTAAAAAAGTCGGGGCGGCAGGATTCGAACCTGCGACCTCCTGGTCCCAAACCAGGCGCGATGACCGGACTACGCTACGCCCCGAAAAGATATATAAGAAAGCGGAGGGTAAGGGATTCGAACCCTTGCGACACTTTCGCGTCGACAGTTTAGCAAACTGCTCCGTTAACCACTCCGGCAACCCTCCTGTTTATCTTCGTTTTTTAATGATCGTTACTCCGTTATTGCGAGTGCAAATATAGAACAGATTTCTTTATTTACCAAATAATTTTCAAGAAAAATTTACGTATTTTTGAGGTAATAAACGACTAAAAAAAATAACTCATGCGTAATACATTATATATCATCGGATTAAGCACCCTTGTTTTTTCCTGTACCTCGCAGCAGAATGCTAAAAAAAAACAGTACATCCCGAGAACGCCCGTGGTGCAGCCGAAAACGGCAGGAAAAACACAGACGGGTGATAAAACGAAACCGAGAATTACCACTGATCACGGCGTAGAATTTTTCACCACCAATATTGCCGATATTACCAAAAATGACAACACGGCAAGCTACGGTTCCATTGTTTCTGCAAAGCCTGCGGGCTACAAAGTGGTCAAGACTTATTTCCCGGCCATTGCGCAGAATTTCAGACAGCGGTATCTCATTTTACATTATACGGCATTACCGGACGATAAATCCATTACCGTGCTTTCCCAACAAGCGGTGAGTGCCCATTATCTGGTAAACAATACCGGCGATAACGAAATTTACCAGTTGGTGGATGAGAACAAACGGGCCTACCACGCAGGAGTAAGCGCCTGGAGAAACGACCGCAACCTGAACGACAATTCGATCGGGATCGAAATCGTAAATTCAGGTTTTACCACCGATGCTTCCGGAAAAAGAATGTTTATGCCTTTTGATGAAGCTCAGGTAAAAAAAGTGGCTGCGCTGGTAAAAGACATTGTGACAAGATATAACATTCCGGCAACGAATGTTCTTGCGCATTCGGATATTGCTCCTACAAGGAAGCAGGATCCGGGGCCCCTGTTTCCATGGAAAAGACTATACGATGAGTACCAGATCGGGATGTGGTACGATGATGCTATTAAGCAGGGATATTATGACCTGGCAACCTCTACGGGTTTTCAGAACACTTACAACGATGCGGCTTTTATCCTGAATGTCCAGTCACAG
>JAKOOG010000211.1 GCA_022701545.1 Weeksellaceae bacterium
CGGAACCGGTTTTGATTGTAAAAGGAACCACCAACGAAAGAAACTTAGGTTTTGCCCCGCACGGAGCCGGAAGGAACTTCAGCAGAACGCAGCATAAAAAATCACTGGCCCATAAAACCATTGAGGAAGTCTTCGCCGAAGAGACCCGGGGACTGGATGTCCGTTTCTTTACGAATGAAATCGATATTTCCGAACTTCCGACCGCTTATAAAAGTGCTAAGAATGTGAGGGCACAGATCGAGGAATACGGATTGTGTGAGGTCCTGGACGAAGTGATGCCGTACGGATGTATCATGGCCGGCGATGTGCAGAAGAATGCGCCGTGGAAGAAAAAGAAGAAATTCAGAAAAGGTTGATTTTTCTTTTGTCTTGAAACAAAAGAAACAAAAATTCAAGACTTGGAAACTTCCGCTAAAAATTAAAATTTCATTCTAAAATTCCCAAAACTTGCGCGAATTTAAGACGGGTTTTTCAATTCAGAATTCCTGTCGCGCTTCGAACAGTGGGAATTTCTTAACGGATGAAGTTTTAATTTTCTTAACGCTCCATTTTCCGAGGTCAGGTGAGTTATCAAAAATCTAAGTTCTAACTGATAATTAATCATAGATAAAATCCTTGCGTTTTGAAAGTCAGTCGCTAAGAATATATATTTACGTTTAAATAAAAACATAAACTAATAACCCGGCCTTGTTGATGTGAAAATCTGGAGAGTTCATGAAAACTTTTTATACGTTCAGGTTTCGCGCAGCAAATGTATTTGCCTATGCCTTCTAAAATTTTCGGGATGAAAGATTCAGCGTTGCGTCGAAAAAATTTTCACGAACAATAAGTCTGCGGCATTTTTGCAAATCCGCGTGAGTTTTTTTAATGCTAAGATTTTATCACTAAACTAAATAGATCCGGCTCGAAAAAACATAATAAACCCTGAAAGTCTGTACTTTCAGGGTTTAATTCTTTAATTATATTCCGGTAGTTTATTTAGGCGTACCGGTATTCATTGTTCCGCTGGTATTTAAGGTTCCGGTAGTTCCGTATTTTACGGTATTGTTACTGTTGGTTCCTGTTTTTAAAGGCCCGACTCCATTATTTAGCGTACCGTTAGTGTTCAGAGTACCGTTGGCTCCACTGTTTAGAGTACTATTATTGTTCATGGTTCCGTTATTCAGCGTACCGTTGGTATTTAAGGTACTATTAGTGCCAGTGTTCAGAGTTCCGGCGCCGGTATTCAGGGAACCGTTTGTTCTGATCGTTCCGGTAGTTCCGTTGTTTAGCAGGCCATTGCCGTTCAGCGTGTTGTTGGTCCCGTTGTTCATCACTCCGGTACCGCTGTTCATCGTTCCGGTATTGGTCGTGGTTGTGGTTGTCGTCTGCGCAGATACCGTAATAAAACCGCCGGCTATAAATGCTGCTGCTACAATTAAATTTTTCATACTATTTTTATTTTAGATTGGTGATATTACAGGATATACAATTATCGTACAAAATATTCAGATGTTATGAATCTTTTAATCTAAGCGATAATCAGTTAATGTGAACCCAAAGCAGAAATCAGGTTAAAAGGCCGGAAGAAAGAAGCAGGATGCCGGTAGTTTTCCAGGGGTAAAATAAGGGCTGACTGTTTTCAATATCAAATAATAGGATTAAGCCTCAATAAGTGATTTTATCCGGGATTTTTATTTTTACATTTATCTTTAATTATGACTGAAGGAAACTGAAAGTCTATATTTAGTTCTGTCGGGCTCACCAATTCATTTTTTGTAATTTTTTTTCTCCGGTAATCATACGTTTTAGATAATTGAAAGTTATTTTATTCCGATATTTATCTGCTCACCCAAAAATGCTTTATAGAGAATTTTTCAAAACAGTGATTATTCTTTGAAGGGTGACATTTTATTTACTAAATTTATAAAGCTGAAATATCTCTTGCTTCTAAAAGGAAAATTTCTGATATATAGCATAATAAACGATGAGCATCTAAATTTTAAATAAACACTTATGATAAAACATTTTTTATTAACATTCGTATTCAGCTTTTTTATAAGTTCTTGTGCAAAGCCATCAGAACATCAGGAAAAAACCAACTCTATTGATCATAAATCAATAAACAAATCTCATAATTCTCTTAACGATGATCATATGCCTAAGGTAACAATAGCAGGACCTGATTTATTGTTAAAAACAGTACAGTCAAATAAAACAATGCTATTTTTATAAAAGTATACAGAAGAAACCATAATTTTCACTTTGTAAGAAGGAAGCTGCTGGACGAAAACGGCTGTTACCATTTAGAAATAAACCAATAAATTATGAAAAACCTTCTTTTAACGGTACTCATTACCTTTTTTTCTGTTGCCTGTAATAAATCCCATGAAAAAACAACTTCTGCTTCTTTAAAATCGGACACCTTTGTTCTGAAGGACTAGGATATTGTTTTCGTTTCGCCGGGTGATCAGACGATTGCAGCCCTTAAAAAGAAAAACGGTGAAGATTTCTATACTATCGCGGACGATGCTAATAATTATTTTTCTGAAGCATCAACCTACCTGGATTCTTTGAAAGTATCCTATAAAAACGCGGATGACACGAAAGTGTTTGCCTATAAAAAAGATAACACAATCGTAGCCATTCCTAAATATAAAAGCCCTTGGTATGCCATATTTTATAAAGACGGAAAATATGAGACCGTCGATCTGGTCAACGTCAGGAAAGCCTATCAGAAATTTTTTGGCAATACGGTTACTAAAAGTTCAGGAACCCTGGATTCCAAAACGGTCATCGCCTCTGTGGCCGGGAATCAGTATTCTGTTGTGGAGGAAAAAGACGGTGATCTGAACAATGATCATTTTACCGACAAAATTGTTGTATTGGCGAATAACCGCGATCCCGATCCCCAGGATCCCGATACCAAAATTGCGCCCATACTGATTCTATTGAATGATCAGAATAAAAAATATGAAGTTC
>JAKOOG010000231.1 GCA_022701545.1 Weeksellaceae bacterium
ATATTTTCGTTTTCCAAATATAATTATTTATTAGATAATATTTTTGATTAACGGTTAAATTGTAACAATATTGTTAGCGTTAATTCAAAAAAAAATCCTGTATCGCTACAGGATTAATAAATTTTGAGTATCCGGTGCCGTCCAAAAAGCAGAAACGGCCTGTAAAGGATCTGCGGTTGGTTAAATGATTAACGATCTATAAAAATTATTCGTTCACATCAAATTCATCATTCACTATTGATCATTCACTTTCTAAACCTTTGCCGTTTCCGCGTTTTCACCGTAGGACGTTTCATGTACCTTCACGGCTCTTCCGCTCGGGTCATTCATGTTTTTAAACGCTTCGTCCCATTCCAGCGCGATAGGAGTGGAGCAGGCTACGGATGGCACGGAAGGCACGGTCGCAGCTGCGGTTTCACTTGGGAAATGTTCCTCGAAAATGGTACGGTAGCGGTATTCTTCTTTATTTTGAGGAGTGTTCAGCGGGAATCGGAACCGGGCACTGGCCATCATTTCATCGCTCACTTCTTTTTCGGCCACGGCTTTCAGCGTATCGATCCACGAATAGCCAACGCCATCGGAAAACTGCTCTTTCTGTCTCCAGGCGATTGATTCCGGAAGAAGGTCTTCAAAAGCTTTCCTCAGTACCCATTTTTCGATTTTTCCTTCGGCGGCATTTACCATTTTGTCTTTCGGGTTCAAGGTCATGGCGATATCCATAAATTCTTTATCCAGGAAGGGAACACGCCCTTCGATTCCCCAGCTCATCAGGGCTTTATTGGCTCTCAAACAGTCATAAAGGTGAAGTTTCCCGAGTTTTCTTACGGTTTCGTCATGGAATTCCTTGGCATTAGGTGCTTTGTGAAAATACAGGTATCCGCCGAACAGTTCATCAGAACCTTCTCCCGACAGAACCATTTTAATCCCCATGGATTTGATGACCCTTGCCAGAAGATACATTGGGGTAGAAGCCCTTACGGTGGTTACATCATACGTTTCAAGATGGTAGATCACGTCTCTTATTGCATCCAGGCCTTCCTGAACGGTAAAATTAACTTCATGGTGTACCGAGCCGATGTGCTCCGCTGCTTTTTGTGCTGCCACAAGATCCGGAGATCCTGCCAACCCCACGGCAAAACTGTGCAGCCTCGGGTACCACGCTTCCTGGGTGTCGCCGCTTTCGACTCTCTGGCGGGCAAATTTTGCGGTTATGGCGGAAATGACGGAAGAATCCAATCCTCCGGAAAGCAGAACACCGTAAGGCACATCACTCATCAGCTGTCTGTGGACCGCGTCTTCAAGTCCTTTCCGTAAAGCATCAATATCCGTCGGATTGTCTTTTACGGCATCAAAACTTTCCCATTCTCTTTTATACCACTGCTGAAGCTCGCTTCCGTCTTTGCTGTAGACCAAATGCCCGGGCAAAAAAGGTTCGATGGTTTTACAAACCCCTTCCAGTGCTTTTAGCTCTGAAGCCACATAATAGTTTCCGTTTTTATCCCAGCCGTGGTAAAGCGGGCAGATTCCCATATGGTCGCGGGCGATCAGGTAAACATCGTTTTCCGTATCATATAAAGAGAACGCAAAAATACCGTTCAGTTTTTCAATAAAATCTTTTCCGTATTTTCCGTAAAGTGCTAAGATCACTTCACAATCCGACTGGGTCTGGAATTCATAATCAGGAAATTCCTCTTTTAATGCTGTATGGTTATAGATTTCACCGTTCACCGCCAGCACTACTTTTCCGTCTTTGGTAAACAAAGGCTGTTTTCCGGAAGTCGGATCTACAATAGCCAGCCTTTCGTGGGAAAAAACCACTTTATCGTTCTGGAATACGCCGCTCCAGTCCGGACCGCGGTGGCGTATTTTTTTAGACATTTCAAGAACCTGGGGTCTCAGGATTTCGGTTTTTTGTTTGGCGTCAAACAAACATACAATTCCACACATTATTTTATCATTTAATTTAAACAAAAGTATCAGTATGGTTTAAAAAAAACAACAAAAATTTTTATTTGATTTATAATTTTAATTAAATAAATTAATTACGAGTAAAATTTTAATTATTTAAAGTGAAAATAAGGATATAAGTTAAATTTTTTCACTTAAAAGGTTTTTGTTTAAAGACATACGAAATAATTACGATATATTTCTTAATCTATGGTAATTTATTTGATAAATTTTCCTGCTTACTTTGTGATTCGAAATAATTTTTTTTCATCATTTGTGTTTTTACCTTCTTGTAATTCAGTTTGCGAGAAGGTTTTTTTTATTCCGTCCCTAACAATACACCGGAAACATTCCATGCACTGAAACTTGATCCTTCTCTCGGGCCCTGAGGAATCTTAACCTGGATGATATGTTTTCCTGCTTTTAAATCGCCCAACGGGATGAAGTTGGGATTGGTTACTGTTCCCGGGCACCAGTTGGATCTGCTGAGGTCGGAAGAGGAAAGTCCGTCCGGGAAATTTCCCGAAGCGGGGTTGTAGAGGCGGTACGATCCGCAGTCGGTTCTCCAGGGTACAAATGAGAAAGCCATTTTGCCGTCCAGGTAGAGGGAATTGGTTTTCGGGAGAAATTCGTCACCGTTTTCCCAGCCGCCGTGCCCCGTGGTCGTATACTTCAGCTGTGCATTCTTTAGGTCCTTCTTCAGGGTAAATTCTACCAGGAGTCCCTGGTCTTTATCAAACATTGTCGAATATTCCTGTCCTGCCATTTCCATAATATTCAGGGTATTGAATAAAGGAATAACCGCATTGTTCTTATAAATGGCCTGGTCACTTTTATGGATGGTGATTTCCAGGCTTACTTTGTGTCCGCCTTTGTCGTAATTTCCGATAAAGGCCCCGATCCACAATTCCTTTTCGCTTAAAGAGGGTTTCAGGTCGGTAATGTCTTCACGGTAAGGGCTGATGGTCTGCCAGTTTTTATCTTTTAATTGAAGGGTATTGAATTTATTGATCCCGAAAGCAGTAAAGAAACGCATCATTTCAACAGGGGGATTGTAATTTTCGGTCGTCATGATCCCGTAATAGGGTTTGCCGTTTCCGTTTTCATACAGCGGCAGTGTTTTTACCCCGTTTTCGAGCCCGCTGAAAAACGATTGGGATTTATCCTGAGGAATAAAAAATACCGTTCCGGTCCGGTCATACGCATCTCCGTTTGACTGCTGCTTCAGTTCCACAAAAATAGTTTCGCCTTCCGTAATTTTCGGAAATTTGATTTTTTTAAGAATGATAGTCCCGTTGGCAAACCTTTTAATCTGGTCGTCTGATTTTGACTGGTCGGAAAAGTTGATGATTTCATTATCGAAAACTTTTAAAGTCGTAAACCGGCTTTTCCACAAAAGATCCCTGTAGCCCAGCGGGTCTGTAGAAGTAACGGCGCCTTTCATAATACCGTCGATGCCTGTCTTCTTGATTTTTTTCAGCGAAGTGGCCGTGATGGCGGATGTTTTATTTCTTTCAATTTCCAGCACGAACCCCAGGTTTTGCCCGATGGTGGAAGGACCGCCCTGAATGTTTAAGTCATTCGTATACCAGACTTCAATCGTGTTCGAATTGATTTTAGTAACGGCTTTTTTGCAGGCATAACCCAGTATTTTCTTGGTTTCGGTGGTGAATTCAAAAGTCTGCTTCCCGATCGATTCTTTGTCGGAAGCGGATATGATTTCGTCGGGTTTCAGGAAAGCATACGAAAGGACCGTATTGGAAGGCTTTTCTATTTTGGTGATTTCAAAAGGGAAATCTGCTTTTCCGTCTTTCACTTTCTGGTTCAGGATGTAGTTTTCCTTTTCATTGGCCCAGACAATCGTCAGGGGCTGATCGGCAGAAACTTTTCCGTTGGAAGAACTTGCGTATTGCACCTCGTACGTCTGTGCAAAAGACAAACAGCATAAAAAAGTAAAGAGAGCCAGTAGAATTCTTTGATGCATGGGAAAAATTGATTTCCACAAAGATAGATTTTTAAAGAAATAAAATTTACAACATCCAATAAAAATCTGACACAGGGACTTACAAAAAAACTACTCCAGAAAATAGAGTAGTTTTTTATATGATAGGTTATTCTTTTAGGAAACCCTTTCAATCAAAGCCATATAGAAACCGTCATAGCCTTCGCTCGGCATCACTTTCTCATCCTTGATCATTTTAAAATTCGGGTTGTTCTTCAGGAATTCCTGAATCTGTCCGCTGTTTTCCGAAGGAAGAATGGAACAGGTCGCATACACCATTTTACCTCCGATCTTAAGCATTTTGGAATAATCCTGAATGATCTGCTGCTGCTCTCCTTTGATCCTGTCGATAAAAGCCTGGTCGATCTTCCATTTGCTGTCGGGGTTTCTCTTCAAAACACCCAATCCGGAACATGGCGCATCGATCAGCAGGCGGTCGGCCTTTTCGTGAAGCCTTTTGATCACTTTATTGTCAGTAATCATACGGGTTTCGATATTATGGGCACCCGCTCTTTTGGCACGGCGTTTCAGCTCGGCAAGCTTCCAGTCGAAAATATCAAGGGCGATGATCTGTCCTTTATTTCCCATCAGAGCAGCCAGGTGAAGGGTTTTTCCGCCGGCTCCGGCACACGCATCCACGACGCGCTGGCCTTCCTTTACATCCAGGAAATAAGCGATTTTCTGTGAAGAGGCATCCTGAACTTCAAATAGGCCTTCTTTAAATGCGGTGGTCAGGAAAACGTTCTTTTTTTCCTCCAGCTGCACGGCATCAGGATAATTTTTTACGGGGTAAGAAACAATATTCTCGTCCGAAAGATCGGAAATAAGTTCTTTGGGAGTTGTCCGTAAGGAGTTTGCTCTCAGAACGGTCGGCGCCTGCTCGTTCAGGGCCTGCATTTCCTTTTCCCATTTCGGGCCCAGCTCTTTTTCTAAAGTTTCCGCCAGCCACTCCGGAATCGAATATTCGATGGCTTTGGTCGGAACCGTTCCTTTTTTAAGCTTGGTCAGGATATCGGCAATTTTGATGCCGTCGAATTCCTCGAATTTTTTATAGTTGGTTTTGCTCCAGAGTAGGTAAGCGATGATTAATTTATAGACGTTGTTGGGTTTTACGCCTTCGCCCATATAATATTCCAGACGTTTCTTCCAGCGGATGATGTTGTAGAAAATCTCGGAAACAACAGCTCTGTCCTGGCTTCCCCATTTTTTATTGGCCTTCAGCAGCCTTTCGATTACTTTATCGGCATATTTATTTTTCTCGAAAAACGTTTCCTGCAAAGCATCGTGGATTCCGATGGCCAGGTTTCGGTGTATCAATTCCATAAAATTGGGTTCTGCTATTTTGAATCTGCAAAAATACGAAAATTTAAACTTTATAGAGTTATAAATTATGAGTTATAAATTAGGCATGGTTTTAAACGGGTTTATATGCATGAACGTATAATTTTTAACGCATCGCTCAAAAATCTTACCTTTGCAAAAAAATTAAAATATGAGTGATCCTGTACTTTGTCCTAAATGCAGCTCCGAGTTTACTTATCCGAGCGATAATGTGATGGTATGTTCCCAGTGTTTCTATGAATGGAACCCTGAAGAAACGGCTGCCGAAACTTCCGCATCCGGAAAAATCCTGGATTCAAACGGCAATGAGCTTCAGGACGGAGATTCTGTAGTAGTGGTTAAGGATCTTCCCGTAAAAGGGGCACCAAAGCCGGTAAAAGCAGGGACAAAAGTGAAAAATATCCGATTGCGAC
>JAKOOG010000245.1 GCA_022701545.1 Weeksellaceae bacterium
TATTAGCGGCTCAAGGAGAATTCAGATACAAAATCTGAATAAGGAACAAGTTTCTGTTTTTAATAAAATTAGAAATAACAACAATTATCATTAACTTCGACTAATCAATTGATAAACAATAAAATTAATAAAAATTTCGATACTTTCAGAAGTATTAATTAGCTTTTATAAATAATATGACTACAAGTATTGCCCAATAATTATCTGATTTCTGTGAAAATTAAATTTGAATAAGATATCTCCGGCGAGTTTCACTATTAACGAACAAAAATCAATGAGCCTACAGGACATTTACCAAAACACCATAAAATTTGCAGCACAAAAGCATACCGAGATCAATCAGACCATTCCGGGGACCAGTCTCCCGTATGTTGTCCACCTCAGCAATGTGACGATGGAAATTCTGGTTGCTTCAGGACAGTCAGAACCTTTCAATACTGAATTTGCCGTTCAGCTGGCATTGCTTCATGATGTTCTGGAAGATACCGATGCAACTTTTGAAGAATTAAGCGAAAGATTCGGAAAAGATGTCGCCGAAGGTGTTCTGGCGCTGACTAAAGATGCGGATCTTCCAAAAGATCAGAGAATGGCCGACAGCCTGGAAAAAATAATGCAGCAACCTAAAGAAGTTTGGGCCGTAAAGCTGGCAGACCGGATCACCAATCTGCAGAAACCTCCCCATTTCTGGACTGCGGAAAAGATTGAAATGTACAGACACGAAGCAATGGTGATTCTTGAGAAACTTCGTGGCGGAAACACCTTTCTTGAAAACCGGCTGCAAAGCAAAATTGTAAATTATAACGCAGATGAATTAAAATGAAACCAGCCTTCTTCCCCACTCCTCAGGAATTCCGCCAATGGCTTGAAAAAAACCATCAGACCGAAAAGGAACTGTTGGTCGGATTTTACAAGGTCGGAACTGCAAAAGCTTCAATGACCTGGCCGGAATCGGTGGACCAGGCTTTATGCTTTGGGTGGATTGACGGGGTGAGAAGATCGATTGATGAGGAAAGCTACAGCATCCGGTTTACCCCCAGAAAACCGACCAGCATCTGGAGTGCCGTCAATATCAGGAAAATGGAGGAACTCACCAAAGCCGGATTGATGACCGAAGCCGGGCAGAAAGCTTTTGCCCTACGGAAAGAAGAAAAATCGGCGGTGTATTCCCATGAAAAAGAACCCGCTGTACTCGATCCGGCATTTGAGAAACAATTTAAAGCCAACAAAGAAGCATGGGAATTTTTCAGCAGTCAGGCTCCGTCTTATCAAAAAGTAATGCTCCATTGGATCATGGGTGCGAAACAGGAGAAGACCAGGGTTTCAAGACTGGAAAAGACGATCCGGGAAAGTGAAGTGGGAAAAAGGGTGATGTGATATGAGTGTTTTGTGATGTGCCTGATACCATAGTTCTTAATAGCCTCCTATTTCAAAGAATAATGCCGTATAAATCCAGTTATCGAATTAAACCTCATAGGTTTTCGAAAACCTATGAGGTTTATCAGACCCAAGCCTCCTGTATCATCGATAATTTCAGAAAAATTACCGTTCATTTTTTCTCAGATTATCATAACTTTGAAGTTCGAATTAGAATTAACCGACAGATATGGAAACATTAGATTTTTGGGTAGGGAATTTTCAGAGTGAGGAAGATTTTTATGATTTTGTGGAGGAAGATGAGAACTATTATCTCCTGGAGGAATCCGACGACATCCATATTTCAAAATTCGCGGCTTCGCAGGATACGGTGTGGCTGGACCATGACTTTGTGGAATACGGTTTTGAAGCCGGAAACCGTACCCTTTATGAAAAGTTCGCCGATTATTCCTTTGCCGAGCAATGGCTCCCGATCCTGGTGAACCGGCTGAATGAAATCAATCTTAAATTTGACGTAAACTGTATCATTTTCCTGAACCGCGGGCAGGTTCCGAAGCCGGTTTCCGTGGAGGACGACTTTTTCTCGCTGGCCTATGTAGGCGGGATTGAATTCAGTGTCTGAAGCGCCGTAGATCAGGTCAGAACTTTAAAAGTTCGGTGATGTTTTATGAAGATAAAAAGCTTTTAAAATTACTAAGAGTAGAGCGGAATTTGGAAATCATTGCTAATTAATTTTAACCTACTTAAATTTAAAATAATACTTTACAGAGCCGCAGAATTCTTATTTTTGCTGTTCCATGAATATCTACTCTGCACTTCAGATTGGTGATTACCACCTTAACAACTGTGAAGATTTCCTGATCACTAAATCCATTGGAAGCCATAAAATACTCTGTGCCGTTATGGATGGCTGTTCCACCGCTATGGAAAGTCAGTTTGCCTCTGTCCTTACCGGAAAAATCCTCCGTAAAATCGCTCTTGGCAAAAGTTATGAAGATATGTATGGCCAGAACCTTGAAGATACGCTAGAAGAAGAACTGAAAGATATTCTGAAGCAACTCTTTAATGAAATGGCTGTAGTAAAAAACACCCTGCTTTTAGATGAAAAAGAACTGCTGACTACGCTGATTATTCTTTTGTATGACCAAAAAGAACATCAGGGTATTGTTTTATGTATTGGAGACGGGCTGGTCTGCATTAACGGAAATATCACTGAATTTGAAGATGGCAATAAGCCTGATTATTTTGCCTACCACCTTAAAGAAGATTTCGAAGATTGGTATCAAAATCAGACCCGGATCATTATTTTTGACTATCTTCAGGATGTTTCCATTGCCACCGATGGAATCGGTACATTTTCTAAAGTAAAAAAAGCAGATGAGGAGGAAAGCATTCATCCGGTTGAGTATCTTTGCATTGACCATGAATACTATGATTCCGATGAAATGCTTTTCCGGAAACTGAAAAAACTGGAACATGGTTACGGATTGAAACCAACGGATGATCTGGCCTTGATAAGAATCATAAAATAAACACCCATGAAAACATTTACCCTTACAGGCGGCGCGAGAATCGGAAGAGCCAATGCCACCTATCCTTTTGCCAATCTTTATGTAGATGAAAATATGCTGAAAATAAATGCCTCCCTGGTGGGCAATCTTGTTTTTCAGCCACAGGATATTATTTCGATAAAACCTTATTCTTCGGTTCCCATCATTGGAAGAGGCATTAAAATTCTGCACCGGGTTGAAAATTACAATCAGCATGTGGTTTTCTGGACCATGACCGATCCTGAGATTGTTATCAGCGAGATTAAGAAGACCGGCTTTCTGGAGAAGACCAATTTCCCTTTATCCGAAAAAGATAGAAATATCGTCCAGCAGCAGAAACAGGGCGGATTTCCGTTGAAGCCTTTTGTAAAAGTCCTTTTTCCAATCATCTGGAATGTCCTTTTTTTATACGATCTTATTCCTTTCATTTTGGGCAAAAATGAAGGAAATCCTTTTGGTTTAGGAATTTGCAGTGCATTAGGTTTGCTTTTCATTACCGCTTTGCTCACGCTGATTTCGGAAGGTTTCCGGAAACTGATTTTAAAAGAAGGCAAAACCCTGGATGATGTAAAAAAGTCTGCCATTTTTATCTTACTGATCAGCGGAATCCTGTTTACTGCTTTTCTTATATTTGCTTTATCCTAAATCATCAGTTCAAAATGGTTTCCAAAAAACTGATCATTATCAACAGTATTATTCTGATGCTGGTTTTTTGCGCCTATATTTCGGCAATCGCTTTTATCAATTATCCCTGGTTTTTGCGATTCCGGAATTATATCGAATGGATTGATATCCTATACCTTCTAGCAGCACTGGCTTTTCTGGCTTTGGTTGCCTGGATGGTCAGTACCTTAAAAATCAGAAATCTCACAGCCACCAACAGATTTCTTTTAATTTATTCTATTCTTTGCAGTTTCTTGCTTGGTTATTTTATCCATATTTCCATCGATTCTTACCTTTCAGCTGAAAAAGAAATTGTGCAAATTGAAAACAAATATATCCAGCAGTTCATGTAAAAGGATATACCCGAAAAGACGGAACCTATGCAAAGCCACACACCAGAAGTTCTCCCTCAAGAAGAAGATAAAATAAAAATGCTCCGGCTTTATTCAAGATATTATAGAATGAAAGCCGAAGCATTTGATTTATTTAATGTAGTTTGTTAATGCGCTTCCAACCAGTTCTCTCCGACTCCTACTTCTACCAGTAACGGAACCTGGGTTTCAATAGCGTTTTCCATTTCCATTTTAATAATATTGACGGCCAGTTCAACTTCTTCAACCGGAGATTCGAAAACCAATTCGTCATGAACCTGAAGCAGCATCCGGGTCTGGAGTTTTTCTTTTTCAAATTCTTTCTGGATTTTGATCATCGCCATTTTCACCACGTCGGCAGCACTTCCCTGGATCGGGGCGTTAACGGCGTTTCTTTCAGCATGGGCACGAACGACAAAGTTACCGGAACTGATGTCTTTCAGGTGGCGTTTTCTTCCCAGGATGGTTTCCACGTAACCAATTTCACGAGCCTTTTTCACCTGATCTGCCATATAAGCTTTCAGCTTGGAGTAGGTTTCAAAATACGCTTCGATCATCTGTTTGGCCTCGCTTCTGGACAATCCGGTCTGCTCTGCCAAAGCAAAGGCGCCCTGGCCATATAAGATCCCGAAATTAACGGTCTTGGCCTGGCTTCTCTGGATTTTAGATACTTCCTCCAACGGAATATTAAAGAGTTTCGCAGCGGTGGAAGCGTGGATGTCTTCCCCATCCTGGAATGCCTTGATCATGTTGTCTTCACCGGAAATCTCGGCGATCAGACGCAATTCGATCTGGGAATAATCGGCAGAAATAATCTTTTTCCCTTCACCGGCCACAAACGCGCCCCGGATCTGCTGTCCTCTCAGCGTACGGATCGGGATGTTCTGTAAATTCGGGTTGACACTTGCCAGACGGCCTGTCGCCGCAGTAGTCTGGGAAAAGTTGGTGTGAACACGGTTGTCCGATTTTTCAATCTGAGACGGCAGCGCATCTA
>JAKOOG010000246.1 GCA_022701545.1 Weeksellaceae bacterium
GTCCCCAGTTTTGCCTTTCTCAGTTTTAATTTTCGCTGAATATCGGCAATCGTTTCATCCTGCACTTCTTTCGGTAAATTTTTGAAGGCTTCGTCGATATCCTGATCGGTAAGATGCTCCTGGATATATTTCGCCTGTGCCGCCCAGTCTGCTTCGGTAGCTCCTTTCAGGAACACCAGGTCGAGAGGATAGGGTTCCATGGAAAACCATTTTACGTTTTTGAGATCATCTTTAAAAGTCTTCATGTGGCGGATCGCCGGGATGTTCATGATCACTTTAAAGGCTGTCCCGTCGTAGTTGCTGAAGGCCTGATCCCGGTCTCTCGGAATCGGTTTGTACAGCACTTTGTCGCCGTCTTTGTATTCCGCCCATTTCCACTGGTCGGCATGCCGGTCCCAGTCGCCGATCAGCATATCGAAGATTCTCGCGCGGATGTACATTTCCTGATCGACGGAATATTTAGAGCTTTTATTAAAATTTTTCAGGACATCGTCTGTGGAGACGATATCTTTTGCATGGTCCAGGGAAGCCAAGGTTTTCGGGTCGGACGAAAAACGTTCTTCGATCATGTACATTTCGTTACCGTAGTGCTGATTGTATTCACCCAAAGCTTTCTGCTTCGGAATGTAAAACAGTCTGGGATTGCTGTGGTAAAGATCGATTTTATCGGCCATGTTCCCAACGGCAAACGGCGTAAAGGGATGGTTGGTGGTATAAAAATCAAGCAGGAACCTTTCCGGGAAGGTATTGTCCAGCTCGTTTCCGAAAGTACTTTTCCTGAACGCCATGTTATTAAGGAAGCGGACCGCACTTTTCTTAACGCCGCGCATCACGAATTCCTGTCCGTCCTTCGCTTTCAGCCTTAAGCTGTTCGACTGGTTGCCGCCGCCTTCACGGAAAGGGGTATAACCGCCGTCCAGTGTTGAAATATCTGCGGTCGGCGCTTCAACCGGCAGGCTGTAGTATTTCCGGTAATGTTGTCCCCAGAGCCAGGTATAAAACTTTCCTTTTTGGGTTAACCTTTCAGGATATATTGTAGAGGTAACGGTTGCCGGAAAAGAATCGGGATAATTGTTCACAAAATCTTTCGGCTTGTCCATCACCTGGATATGGGAAAGGCTTTGCAGGGTATTGTCTTTGGTCGAAAAGTATTCCACATCGGAACTCTGGTCTTTTCGGAGGTTCAATACGGCAAAACCGCTTCCGCCGTAAGAAAAATCGGTGTTTTCCCTTATCGAAGCAGGATCTACCTTGGAGCCGGCACCGCTGATGATCTGGCGGATGTTGCGGCTTTTGTGATACTGCAGGTTGTGGTCGTGCCCCGAAACAAATATAATGTTTTCTTTGTCCTGGACGATGCTTCTGATACGGCCGGCCAAGGCGGCATAACGGCTGTTGTTGATGTCCTCCGGGCTGGCTCCCGAGGAACTTCTTACCACATTCATAAGACTGGCCACGCCGGGAGCCGGGATTCTTCCTTTGAAAGGGTACAGGTTGGACCGGGCAGATGTGAATCCGGCATGGGTTCCGCTGCTGATCAGCGGATGATGCATCGCAACGATGATCCTTTTATCCTGGTTTTTATTGATTAAGTCTTTGAACTCCACAAAAAGGTCCTCGCGGGTTTTGATGTCGCAATCCTTGTTGATGCCGGGATGTTTGTCCCAGTTCAGCAGTGCCCATTCCGAATCAATCACAATCAATTTGATGTCTTTGGTTAAGCTGATGTCATCAATCGGGCAGGAGTTTTTCGGAAGAAAGGCCTTTTTATCATTCAGATAATCTTTTACAAAATCTTCCTGCGCTTTGATCCCCTCAAGCCCGCTGTACCAGTCGTGGTTTCCGGGAATCACCAGGGTCCTGCCCTTAAAGTTTTTTGCAATGGCTAACTGGTCTTCCAGTTTCTTTCTGGCGGTCTCATAATTTTTATCGGATTTTTCCGGCATTCCTTTCGGGTAAATGTTATCACCGAGGAAAATCAGCATCGAATTGCTGTCTGCACTGTCCAGCTGGCTTTTCAGCATCGTAAGGGTCTTCTGTGCCTGTGGCTCGTCCGCATTTCCTGCATCACCTACCAGGAAAAGCTTAAATTCATTTCCGGAATTGATGGCGGAACGGCTTACTTCAGATAAGTTTTTCCCTTTTTTTACGTTATAGGTGGCGCAGGAATAGAGCACTCCTGCAGAGAGTATAAGCCTGAACGCAGCGGATGTATTTTTTAGATGCGTTTTTAAGTATAAATTCATAAATTTACATTAATAAAATTGCGGTGATGACTATTTTACACAGAGCCAAAGATTATGTGGAAAACTTATTCAAAGATAAACTATCTTCGGTATACTTCTATCATAATTTCATACATACAACCTTTACGGTAAATAAAGCTGAAGAGATTCTCAGAAATACGGAAGTTCCGGAGGAAGATCAGGAAAAAGTCCTGCTGGCTTTGTGGTTTCATGATACGGGATACATAGAATGTGCCAAAGAGCATGAAGAAGCCGGTGTACGGATTGCAGAAAAATTTCTCCGGAATGAAAATTACCCCGAGAAGGGCATAGAGGAAATTTCCCGGCTGATCCTGGCTACCAAGATCACCTACCAGCCCCAAGACCTGTTGGAAAAAATTGTAAAGGATGCCGACTGCAGCCATTTTGCAAGCCACGACTATAATGATATTTCCGATGCCTTAAGAAAAGAATGGGAGCTCACGAATGTACGTTGCTTCTCCAATGATGAATGGAACTCCGGGAATCTGGATATGCTTAAAAACAAGCACCGTTTTTATACCGATTACGCGAAAAAGAACTGGCAGCCCCTTAAAGAAAAAAATATTAAAAAGATTGAGAAAAAGCTCGAGAAGGATGACGGTAAAAAGCAGCCTTCCGACAGCAAGAAGGAAAAAGAACCAAAGTCCGACAGAAGTGTAGATACTTTATTCCGGGTGACCCTGGGCAACCATACCCGGTTGAGCGACATCGCAGACAGCAAGGCGAACATCCTTCTGTCCGTTAATGCCATCATTATCTCCGTCTGTCTTTCCGTGCTGGTGCCAAAACTTGATGCCCCGAGGAATTCGCATCTTATTGTTCCAAGTTTTATCCTGTTATTGTCCAGTGTGTTAACTATTATTTTTGCAATTCTGTCTACCAAGCCTAATGTAACCAAAATACGCTTTACGGCTCAGGATGTGGCTGACCGGAAGGTGAATCTTCTATTCTTCGGGAATTTTAACCGGATGATTTTTGAGGATTACCAGAATGCCATGGATATCCTGATCAAAGACCGGGATTATATTTACGATTCCATGATAAAGGATCTGTATTACCTGGGAAAAGTGCTGGACCGCAAATACAGGCTGCTGTCGATCACCTATCAGATTTTTATGGCCGGAATTATCATTTCCGTGCTGTCTTTCGGATATGCTTTCCTGAGTCTGTAGAATCCCGGAAAATTAGTAACCGTAGCTGCGCCAGGCCGTAGCCAAGAGATTGTCCTTGAAACCAGTGCAATCCGTGGAGAGATTTTACTACAAAAGGCACAAAAGATATTCATTTCCGATAAAAGACGTTAAATTCTTAATGCTGCAAAGCGCTCAAAAGTTTTAAAAATCTCTGATTTTTAATCTGATGTGTTCTAAAATGTTTTCAAACGATTAAAATTTTTCTCTGTGACTTATGTGTTAGATTAAAGCGCAATCATCCGGGAAAACCGATGCAGGTCTGCGGGAAATCAGTTTCCCATTTCCTTTTTCGGGTAAAGTTCATTATTGGGCTAACGAAACCCTTAAAGCCAGAAGACCGGTGATTCCCTGAAGGTCTTCCACTTTTAAAAATTCAATATCATTCTGAAGAATTCCTTTTTTCTGCAGCTTGTTGATGTAATCCAGATATTCCCTCTGGTTTTCCATACCGAAATAAACCACGGTGATTTTTCCGGGACAGGTAATCCGGTCGGCAGAATCTTTCACATGTGCTTTATCCAGACGTTTTTTAATAACCTCATAGTAGGAATTGTAGGCGCCGTCTACATCGAAACGTTTTTCATCCATACGGAAACGGATGTCTATTTTTTCATTATATACAAAAATCAGCGAGGCAATATCCAGATCTACCGGAAGGTCTTTTTTGAAATTCCGGAATTCCAGTTCCATATGGCAGATGGTCTTCAGCTGCCAGTATCTCAGCTTATTTACTACTTTCGAATGATAATGAAGTTCGGGCGCAATATTTTGCCCGGTGTATAAATTATGCTCAATACCGTCCGACTTAAACCTTTCATAATAATGCGGAAAAATCTGCTGCGCCTTGAGCTGGGCCTGGTCCAAGACATCGGCCAGCTTCCGGTTAACCAGTGTTATCGAGTCGTCAAGGCTCTTTCTTTTGGCGTAAAAGAGATGGGTCTGGGTAAAAATCTGTGTAAAGTAATCTTTGATTTTTGCCTTTACTTCACTGGACGATTTGATTTCCAGCTTTCCCTGAAGAAAAGGATGAATCTCATCCCGCAGCAATCTCTGGAAGCGCTGCTCGGTATCAGCCTTGATTTCATTGTTGAGTTCGTAGTCGAAAATTTCCAGCGCCAGCAGGTATTTTTCCGAATCGGAATTGATCAGCAGAAAAATCTCATGCAGGCAGGCGATCTGCCGGTTAAGATCCTCCAGCATGAGGTGGTACCTTTTTTCTGAAGAGGAACGGATATCTGAAAAACCGAAAAGCGGCGTAAGGTTTTTAAATGAAATCTGCTTTAACGTATAGATCTTTTTCGCCAGGGAAGCATTGAAGTATTTTTCAGCTTCATTCCTGAACTTCCAGACCACGCTGTCATGGATGGTCGTATATTCCCGCTGGATAATGGCTTCGATCTGATAATTTTTTTCAAAGCTGAACCGGTTGAGGGAAAATAAGATCATGTCCGTAAAAAACTCCATTTTCTTCAGCTTTAATCCGTTGAAGCTGTTGGCAATCGGGGAGGTAAACTCCATCATGGCCATCAGTTCGCCATCCTTCATGATCGGGATGACCATAAAGCTGTTGATGCTGTTATCTCTTAAAATACTGAACGACGGCAGAGACTTGATCGGGTGGTCCAGGTTCTCAATATTGGAAACAACAATGGGTCTGGAATTATAGTTGAGGTTGGTAAAGGTCTTCTTTCTGGTTTCCGCATCAAACGTATTGATCCAGAAATCCAGGATGTGGTTGGTGAACACATTTTCATAAATCGGCATTTTTTCCAGCCGCTGGTCTTTCTTGTTGAACAGCATAAGGCCAAAACTCAGTTGGGCAACATCGAAATACGATTTAAAAATCTCAACCAGGTTTTCATCCGGCTTTAGATTTTCGGGATCGATTTGGATCATACTTGATTTGAGATCGGATAATGCTACTTCGGAAGTGCAGTCTACCAGGGAGACAATAGAAAATCCTTTCAGTACCCAGGATTTCGAAGGGAAATATTTTTTCCAGAGGGGATAATCATCCAGGTTTTCAAGAAGCATATCGATCACTTCATCCGAAGGGATTCTTGCATCTTCCGTAGGGTATACTTCGGTAAAATCGGCATTCACGGAAATTTTATAATGCTTCATGATGCCCTGCCGGTTCGGAATATCGTAATAGAAGGGCAGGTTGCTTTTGATATCCCTTTTAAAATAGCTTTGCAGGATCAGGCAGCAGCAGAACACATAAAATTCATCATCATCGATGTTCCGGAGCTCGATGGAAAAATCTTTTCCGGCATCTTTCAGGATGGCTTTGAATCTTTCGGTATAATTAAAGGTGATGTTTGAAAGGGGAATGCTTGCCGCTTTAATTTCATTGTGGGTCAACCCGGTGGGGAAGAGGTCTGCCAGCAAAAGCCGGATGAGGTCTTCGTTTTTTTCCAATAACGAGGTATCCTGGAATCCATCCCTGAGTTCCCTGAAATTTTTCGTTTTTTCGATTAAAGATTCCGCATAATTGACCCGGTATTCCAGCCGGTCGTTATACCGGATATGTTCCAGGACATCCAGATATCTTCCGAATGAGATGTACACCTGAAAGGGGGTGTCTTTTTTGTAAAGGTCTGACAAAGCTGAAATTTATTAGAGTAAAGGTATAAAAAAACCACAACTTTAAGGTTGTGGTTTGTATTTTATGAGGCTTTTTTACAAGCCGAACAGTCTCGCAAACAAATCAGGGAAAACACCCAGAACAAAAATCGAAGCAATCACAAATACCGCCACGATGTTATAGGTGAGTGTTACTTTCTCAGAAGATTTGAATGAACTTTCCTTAAAGAAGAACATGGAGATAATTAATCTCAGGTAGTAAGCGATGGAAACGGCAGATCCCAATACGGCTACCAGTACCAAAAACACCCCGTGCTTTGAGTTCATCGCCTGGGAGAACAAGGCAAATTTTCCCATAAAACCGGCAGTTAACGGAATCCCGGCCATGGAAAGCATGGAGATCGCCGCAGCAGTTGCCAGTAAAGGTTCTGTTTTCGCCAATCCTTTGAATGCTCCGAAAGAAGTTTCTCTTTTCAGCTTTTCAACATAAATCAGGGCCATGAAAACCCCTACGGTTGATAACGCATAGGCAAACAGATAGAAAGCCAGGTTGTATGTCGAAAGGCTCGTCATTCCGAAGAAAACCAATCCGATATATCCCGCGTGGGAAACGGAAGAGTAGGCCAGCATCCTTTTGGCATTTGTCTGGGCCAGACCCATTACGTTTGCCAATAGCAAAGTAATGATCAGGAACACCCCGAATACGTTGATCCATTCTGCCGTAACGCCACCGAATCCGATGGTCATTAATCTGAACAGGGCATAGAATCCTGAGATTTTTACCACACTTGCCATGAAAGCCGTAATCAATGAAGGGGCGCCGTAATATACATCCGGGCTCCACATGTGGAAAGGTGCCAATGCTACCTTGAATGCCAGGGCACAGAGAATCAGCAATACACCAAGGATGAACATGCCATCTTTGGGATTAGAAACCCCGAAATCCTGGATTTTATATAAATCAAAACTTCCGACACTTCCATAAATGAAGGCGATCCCGAACAACAGGAATCCCGTTGCGAATGCACCCATTAAGAAATATTTAATCGAAGCTTCGTTTGATCTCAGATCCGTTTTGTTGGCCCCTGCCATTACATATAATGGAATGGATAAAATCTCAACTCCAAGGAATAAGGTTACCATATTCTGGTATCCGAAAAGGATGATCCCGCCGCAAAGGGCAAAAAGCATCAAAGCATAGAGTTCCGACTGGTGGCTTCTGTGGTTACTGAACGCAAAACCTCCCAAAAAGAACAACAATAAAGTCGTTACAATTGATATTTTAGTGAACAGCGCCGTATTTTCGGTATAGTCGTACATATGCCTGTACTGTCCGAAGAACGAAAGCTCCGGCATGAAACTTACCCATAATGCGATGATTAATCCCAAAATCCCAATGTATCTTGCGAATTTCCCTTGTTCAAAAACTCCTGAAAATAACGCAACAACTGCCGTTAGGAAAACAATAATTAAAACACTCATTTCTTAAAATATCAAATTAGCTAACCATTGATTGGTAGATAAACTTCAACGAACTATTCACCATTTCGATGATCGGCTGTGGAAAAATACCAAAAACGATCACAAAAACTGCCAAACTTGCCAATACCGAAAATTCAACGGCAGACAGGTCTTTTGCGGTGCTTAAAACCGCTTCATCGCCTTGCCCGAACATGGCTTTTCCATAAAATCTCAACAGGTAGACTGCGGCAAGGATTACGGTAAGACCGGCAATTACTGCTGCCAATCCGTTGAAATCATACACCGATTTCAACAGGATGAATTCTCCGATAAATCCATTGGTTAATGGAACACCCATTGAACCCAGTATAATAATCAGGAACAACACGGCAAACTTAGGCGCTACTTTCGCAAGGCCGCCCATCTGTCGGATGTCTCTTGATTTAAATCTCTTGTATAAAATATCGCAGCAGTAGAACAGACCCGCCACGTTGATCCCGTGGGCGAATGTCTGCACCAAAGCCCCTTCAGCCCCTTCAATATTGAAGCTTCCTCTTAAAGAAATCACGGCAGAAGCAAAAATACCCGCTACCATTAATCCTACGTGAGAAAATGACGAATAGGCGATGATTTTCTTCATATCGGTCTGGATAATCGCGATCAGAGCCCCATGAACAATTCCTACAATCGCCAGGATGATAACGATCTGTCCGGAAATTCCCGCAATCGGAAGCGGTGTAATCGGCAACAGGTAACGCATTACCCCGTAGATCGCCATCTTCAGCATGATCCCTGATAAAAGCATTGATCCCTGAGTCGGCGAATACGTATACGTGTCCGGCTGCCAGGTATGGAACGGGAAGACCGGTAACTTCACGGCAAAGGCAAAGAAGATAAACCAGAATACCACCGTCTGCTGCGTTTCGTTCAGCTGGGCATTGTAAAGATCCGTGAGTGCAAAAGATGCTGAATGATTATAAACATAAATCAATCCGGCCAGCATGAACAGTGATCCTACAAAGGTATAAACGAAGAATTTTGTTGTGAATTCAAACCTTTTATTTTCCTGACCCCAAAGCCCGGCAATAAACCAGATCGGAATCAGGGTTACTTCCCAGAAAATATAGAACAGCAGTCCGTCCAGCGAAGTAAACACCCCGATCAGCCCGAACTGCATCATCAGGATCAGACCGTAGAATGTATTTCTGTAGCTTACATTTTCATTGAATGAAGATAAAATAATAATCGGCGTTAAAATATTGGTCAGCAATAAAAGAAGCAGACTCATCCCGTCGATCCCGAAGTGAAGAGAACTCTTCATGAACTGTGACCATGGATAGTTGATCTCGTGCTGCAATACGCTGTCTACCGTCGGATTAAAATTAAAATCCGCTGCAATGTAGAAGGTAACCAGCATCTGTACCAACGCAATTCCCAGTGCCAAATATTTGCTGGAATTGTTTTTCCAGGCAAAAACTAATCCCGAACCTACAAGAGGTAATAGCAATAATGTTAATAACAAACCCGACATTATTATTGTAATAAAAAGTTAACAATTAATATAATTCCCACCGCTAAAGACATGATAAGAATATAGTTCTCTACATTTCCGTTCTGGATACGCTTCATGGCTCTTCCGCTGTCTTCAGCACCATCGCCCACGAAGTCTACAAAACGGTCCAGAATCCCTTTATCAAACATTCTTCCTCCGCGTCCTAATCCTTCAACCGTTTTTACAATAATCGCATTGTAAAGTTCGTCAACATATAATTTCTTTGCAGACAGTTTTTCCCATCCGGTATACATTTCCTCCGGTAAGGCCTGCTTTTTCTTATTGAGGTAAGTATTCTTAACCAGGAACCATACGGTGAAGAACATCAGAACCGTTGCTCCCAAAAGAATCATTTCAGTCCCGAAAGAAACTCCTGAAAGGGTAGCCTCCATCTGGCTGTAGCTCTCCTCGGTAAGCACAGGCTTCAGCCATTCCATTAATTTTGCATAATGGCCGTGTCCGATGAAGTGAGGAAGATTTATGAAACCGCCTATCACGGAAAAGATGGCCAGAACGATCAATGGCAGCGTCATGTTCGACGGGCTCTCATGCAAATGATGTTTTTGTTCTTCTGTACCTCTGAACGTTCCGTGAAAAGTAAGGTAATACAGCCTGAACATATAAGTTGCCGTAACCGCCGCTAAAATAAATAACATTACCCAATAGATCGGGTTTTTAGCAAAAGCAGCTACCAGAATTTCGTCTTTTGAAATCATCCCCGATAATAAAGGGAATCCGGAGATTGCCAGGGTTCCGATCAGGAAAGTGGCATGGGTCACCGGAATGTATTTTTTCAATCCTCCCATAAAACGCATATCCTGTTCATTGCTCATGGCGTGGATTACAGAACCGGCGCCCAAGAACAATAATGCTTTGAAGAAAGCATGTGTCATCACGTGGAACATGGCAGTGGTGTAAGCACCCAATCCTAAAGCAATGAACATGAATCCAAGCTGGGAAACAGTAGAATAAGCGAGTACTTTTTTAATATCGTTCTGACGCAGTGCGTAGAATCCTGCCAACGCAGCCGTTAGAAACCCAATGAATAAAATCAGATCCTGAACGCTCGGTGCCAGTGTGAATAAAAAGTTTGACCGTACCACCAGATAGATCCCCGCCGTCACCATCGTTGCCGCGTGAATCAACGCAGAAACAGGTGTAGGACCGGCCATCGCATCCGGTAGCCATGTATATAAAGGAACCTGAGCCGATTTACCGGTAGCACCGATAAATAAACTTGCCGTAATAAAGATAATCACGCTTCCGTCCATTTCAAATTTTCCTGCATTTTCTTTTATGGTAAGGTAATCGACAGCGTTGGTCTGAGAAGCCAGCATGAAGATCCCGATCAGTAACGCAAGGTCACCGATTCTGTTCATGATGAAGGCTTTTCTTGCTGCTTTACCGTACTCTTCGTTGGTATACCAGAACCCGATCAGTAAATAAGAACACAACCCTACGCCTTCCCATCCGATAAACAGGATCAGGTAATTGCTTCCCATTACCAAAAGTAACATGGAGAAAATAAATAAGTTCAGGTAAGTGAAAAACTTATAGAATCCCTTATCGTGGCTCATATATCCGATAGAGTAGAGGTGGATTAAGGAACCGATTCCCGTGATGATCATCACCATCATCAAAGACAGCTGATCGATCTGAAATCCGAAATTGATCTGAACCCCGTTTACCCTGAACCACTCAAAAGCTTTAACGATGACAGGCTGGCTTTCAGAATTGAAACCCAGGAAAATGCTTACTGCAATGCAGAAAGAAGCAAAAACCATTGCCGTCGCCAGGCTGCCTACTACGATTTTCGGAAGATTTTTTCCGAATAAACCGTTAATAAGAAAACCTAAAAGGGGTAAAAGTATTATTGCATACACTAAATTTTCCATTCTTATCCTCTTAATTTATTAAATATACTTACATCAACAGAACGGGTATTTCTATAAAGCATAGCAATAATTGCCAGACCTACCGCTACTTCCGCAGCAGCCACCACCATAATGAAGAAAACCAGAAGTTGTCCGTCGCCGTTTCCTTTGTACGCTGAAAAAGCAGCGAGTAAAAGGTTTACCGAATTCAGCATAAGCTCTACACAACCCAAAATAACAATAGCATTTTTTCTCAGCAATACGCCCAGCACTCCCAGACAGAATAATACTGACGAAAGAATGATGAAATAATTCAGAGGGATGCTTTGTATAAATGTATTTACTTCTCCCATAATTTTATAAATCTTTTTTACCGATTAATACCGCACCTACAATACCTGCCAAAATAAGGATGGACGCAAGCTCAAACGGTAAAACATATTCATTAAACAAAAGTCTGCCCAGATTTTTGGTAAGCCCGATGCTTCTGTCGGCATTCTCAACCACTACATGGTTTTGCTGTACCCCTCTGAATACGCCTAAAACACCAATCAGCAGAAGACCGGCTGTAAAAACGCCGGCAAATTTTAAAGTATTGCTCTTCTTACTTTCGTCCTGCTTATTGAGGTTAAGCATCATCAGGATGTAGAGGAACAGTACCATGATCGCTCCGGCGTACACAATGATCTGGATGATCGCAAGAAACTGTGCATTCAGAAGAATGTACATGCCTGCAATTGAAAACATCGTCACAATTAATGACAGAATCGCATATAAAGGATTTCTGGCAAATACGAAGTATACCGCACTCGCCACTGCTAAAAACGCCACCAAGAAAAATAAAAACTGATCCATTATTTTACCGCATTTTTTTGTTTCTCGGATTGTCTTTCAGTAATGTCAATCCTTTCATTTATTTTTTCCACCAATTTATCTTTTCCGTAGATGAAAGAACCCCTGTTGGTTTCCACATCCACCAGTCTGTCGGTAAGATAGATCGCAGATTTCGGGCAGGCTTCTTCGCACATCCCGCAGAAAATGCATCTCAGCATATTGATTTCATATACCGATGCGTATTTTTCTTCTCTGTACAGATGCTTTTCCTCTTTTGTTCTTTCTGCTGCCGTCATGGTAATCGCTTCTGCAGGACACGCCACCGCACACAGTCCGCACGCGGTACATCTTTCGCGGCCTTCCTCGTCTCTTTTTAAAACGTGCTGGCCTCTCCAGATTTCTGCTCTCGGCTTCTGTACTTCCGGATACGAATATACTGCAGGAGCTCCTTTCAGTACGGTTCTTACAGCATGCTTAAAGGTAATCCCCATTCCCGTAAAAATCGCAGGCAGGTAGATTTTTTCAGCAAGGGTCATTTCTTTATTGGAAACAACTTTTGATCTGTTTGTAAGTTTCATTATTTTTATTATTAAATGTTAGAAGATGGCAGCGGGGAGATGAAAGTAGATTGCATCATCACGTCAACTCATCCTCACATTATCAAATTTTCAAATTAATTTAATTTTCAATGTATTAATTAGCGAAGGCTAAAATCACAGCCCCGGTAACCAATAAATTCACCAATGCCATCGGGATCAGTGTTTTCCACCCGAGGTGCATCAACTGGTCATATCTGAATCTAGGCAGCGTCCATCTGATCCACATGAAGATCAGGATTCCAATGATGGTTTTCATTAAGAAGGCCACAATGCTCAGGATCCCTGCGGTATTTTCTCCCCAGTGCTGCGTTACCCATTCAATTCCCGGATAGTTGTATCCTCCGAAGAAAAGAACCACCATAAAAGCGTTGGAAATAAACATGTTTACATATTCACCGAACATATACAATCCCAACTTCATTGATGAATATTCTGTAGAGTATCCGGTTACCAGTTCAGACTCACATTCCGGTAAATCGAAAGGGTGTCTGTTGGTTTCTGCCAGAGCAGCTACGAAGAAGACCAGGAAAGCAATCGGCTGGTAAAAAATATTCCAGTTCAGCCCCGAAACCCATGGAATAAAGCCCCACAGTTTTCCGTTCGTCTGGCTGGCCGTGATTTCTTTCAGATCAAGACTTCCCGTCATCATAATAATAGACAACAAAGCCAGTCCCATCGCAAGTTCATAAGAAATCATCTGGGAAGATGCCCGGATGGCTCCTAATAAGGAATATTTATTGTTGGAAGCCCAGCCTCCGATCATGATCCCGTAAACCCCGATGGAAGCCATTCCGATGATGAAAAGAACCCCCACGTCGATGTTGGCGACCTGAAGATCATAAGAAGTACCGGCAATATTTAAACTTTTGCCCCAAGGAATAACCGCTCCGGTAATCAGTGAAATAAACATCACCAAAGCCGGGCCCAGCACGAAAAGGAATTTTTCCGCATTGGCCGGCGTAAAGTCTTCTTTAAAGAAAAACTTTCCACCATCCGCAAGGGGTTGCAGCAATCCGAAAGGTCCTGCTCTGTTGGGACCGATCCTGTCCTGCATAATCGAGGCTACTTTTCGTTCCGCCCAGGTAGAGTAGGCTGCAATCGTCAGCGAAAGCAGGAAAAGAGCCAGTACAAGTATAAGTTTAAATGTAATTAAATCCATTTTAGTTTAAATGTTTTGAAGATGGGAGTCGGAAGCCGGATGTTCAGAACATCGTGGCATCAACTCATCATCACATTACCAATTTTTTATTTTTTAAATGGCTGATATTGGAAGCGAAAGATAAGTTTTAAACTTCCAGCTTCCTTCTTCCAGCATCCGACTTTTTTATTTTTCGTCTTTCTCACTGATTTCCTTGGCCATCGGATTGTCAAGGACCCTCAATTCGTCCTTAGGTTTCTCGTAATGGTTAAGGGAAATTACCGAATGACGGTCGATATGTCTTGGGCCTTCGATATTCCAGTCAGACAGTTCTTTTCTCTCAAAACGGCAGGTATCGCAGATGAATTCTTCCACTTCGCCCCACTGGTCTTTTCTGGCGGTTACCCTGATAATTTCATCGCCTTTCATCCAAACCACTGCTTTTCCGGAGCATTTTCCACAGTTGCATGAAGCGTTCATCGGTTTCGTAAACCAAACTCTGCTGGAAAAACGGGCGGTTCGGTCCGTTAATGCACCTACCGGACATACGTCGATGACGTTTCCGATAAAGTCGTTATCCAGAGCCTTATTTAAATAGGTTGAAATTTCAGCATGGTCTCCTCTGAAAAGGATTCCGTGCTCTCTTTCACCGGTCAGCTGGTTTGCCGCCAATACGCATCTTGCACACAGGATGCATCGGTTCATATTCAGTTTGATGTGAGGACCCAGGTCATCAGCATCATACGTATTTCTTTCGAATTCCGTTCGGGTGTTTTCGTTTCCGTATTCATATCCAAGATCCTGCAGATGGCATTCCCCGGCCTGATCACAGATCGGGCAATCCAGCGGGTGGTTCAGCAATAAAAACTCGGTTACCGCTTTACGGCCTTCCTGTGCCTTTTCAGAAGAAAGGTTTTTTACTTCCATCCCGTCCATGACGTTGGTTCTGCAGCTGGCCACCAATTTCGGCATAGGACGCGGATCTGCTTCGGATCCTTTGGAAACTTCCACTAAGCAGGTTCTGCATCTTCCTCCGCTGGTTTCCAATTTGCTGTAGTAGCACATTGCCGGAGGTACCGATTTTCCACCGATCTGTCTTGCGGCTTCCAGGATAGAAGTCCCAGGCAAAACTTCGGTAGTCTGTCCGTCTATAGTTATTTTAAATTTTTTAACCTCTTCGCTCATATTCTATGCTTTTCGCTTATGCCTTAGCCACTAAGCTCTGTTTTAATTATACTTTTTTGTATTGAATGTATATCCGATTCCTGCCAGCACCTGTCCGAAAACAAAATCCTGACGGGCTTTATCCGGCCTGTTGTTCAACGTGGTTTTGATGTCCCACATATTGATGTATCCGGCTTTGGCTTCCGCCCTGATCATCCAGTGGTTCCAGAAAACCAGGTTCAGACTCGATCTCAGATCGGTCCCCAAACCGGCTACATGGAAACGGTCGCTTCGTTCATTGCCGAAAAGTTTTACATTGCTTTTCGGAAACATGAACCCGAGACCGGCCCCGTACGACCATACCAGGTCTACATTTTTCTTGTGCACAAGATTCTTATATTTTTCAAGGCCTAAATTTTCATAATTAAGCCCGTCCGTATGCTCAAAAGTAAGAAACTGCTCATCAGATAAATTGACTTGCCCATTCTGTACCATGGCTGCATATTTCGGATCTGAAATATTTCCTGAAAAACCAACCGTCTGGTTTTGGTTCATCACATATTTCATATGATCAATCCCAAGAACCAACGCTAAATTATCTTTAACAAAATAGCCTGCTCTGAAATTATACTGCACTACCGTAAACCATGACGGATCGATGTACACGATTCCCAATTTTGTAGGTCGGTCTCTTGCAGATACATTATTCAGCTGAAAATCGTAACCGTTTCCGGTAAAATGAATATCCGAGTTGCTGAAAGCACCTCTGTTCCATCCGAAGAAAACGAATATCTGACCTTTTCTGCTTAACGGTTGAGGCTTTTCTTGTTTACTAGTGATTCCACCAGGAAAACCGTCGACAACTTCTTCGAGTGGTAATTCTCTGATCGTATCTTTTTTAACCTGTCCGAATATTATTCCCGACATCATTAACCCAACTGCCAATAAATTCTTCATCTTAAGCATTCTTTTCAACAGCTGGAATCGGATCTGCATAATTTGCCAGTCCGTAGTTTTGGGTTTGTGATAACTCAGGGTTTTTCACATGCCATTCAAACTCGTCTCTGAAGTGACGGATGGCTGCTGCCACCGGCCAGGCCGCGGCATCACCCAACGGGCAGATGGTATTTCCTTCGATCTTTCTCTGGATATCCCAAAGCAGATCGATATCTTCCATTTTTCCTTCTCCTTTCTCAATTTTCTTAAGAATCTTATACATCCATCCCGTACCTTCACGGCAAGGGGTACACTGTCCGCAGCTTTCATGATTGTAGAATCTTGCCAAGGTCATGGTATGTTCCACCACGCACTGGTCTTCATCCAGCACGATGAAACCTCCCGAACCCATCATGGTTCCGGTAGCAAAGCCACCGTCGGCCAAAGATTCATAGTTCATGTATCGTGGTTCTCCGTTTACGGTTTTTAATAATAGATTGGCAGGAACAATAGGAACGGAGCTTCCGCCCGGGATACAGGCTTTAAGTCTTTTCCCGTCTTTAATTCCGCCACAGTATTCTTCTGAGTAAATGAATTCTTCAACGGTAATCGTCATGTCGATTTCATAAACGCCCGGCTTGTTGATATTTCCGCAGGCTGAAATCAGTTTGGTTCCGGTAGATCTTCCTACGCCGATTTTGGCATATTCCGCTCCGGTAATGTCGATGATCGGTACAATAGCCGCGATCGATTCCACGTTGTTGACTACGGTTGGTCTTTCCCAAAGTCCTTTCACAGCCGGGAACGGCGGTTTCAGTCTCGGGTTCCCTCTTTTTCCTTCAAGGGACTCCAGCAATGCCGTTTCTTCCCCGCAGATATAGGCTCCGGCACCTCTCTGAACATAGATTTCAAGATCGAAACCGGTTCCTAAAATATTTTTACCTAAAAATCCGGCTGCTTTGGCTTCTTCAATCGCTTCTTCCAGAATATCCGGAATCCATGAATATTCTCCACGGATGTAGATGTATGAAGTATTGGAACCTAGGCAGTATGATGAAATCAGCATTCCTTCGATCAGTAAATGAGGAAGAAATTCCATCAGGTAACGGTCTTTGAAAGTTCCCGGCTCCGATTCGTCGGCATTGACCACAAGGTGTCTCGGAACGCCTTCCGGCTTTGCCAGAAAGCTCCATTTCATCCCGGTAGGGAATCCGGCTCCTCCACGTCCGCGAAGTCCCGAAGCTTTCACTTCTTCCAGAACTTCTTCCGGTGTCATTTTCAGGGCTTTTTCAGCAGCGGTGTAACCTCCCTGTTTGCGGTAGGTTTCAAAGTAGCGGATGCCTTCGATATGTGCGTCTTTAAGTAAAAGTTTTTTACTCATTTCTATATGCTTTTAGCGAGTGGCCGATAGCTTGTGGCTCCGGTGGTACGCTTCTTATTTATTTGATATTTAAAATTCAATTAGTCCAAAGCAACCTGCCCTTCTCTGCAAAGATCCAGGATTTCGTCTACTTTTTCGATCGTTAAATTTTCATGAAAGAATTTTCCCAGCTGCATCATCGGAGCGTATCCGCAGGCACCCAGGCATTCCGCAGGCTTTAAGGTAAACATTCCGTCTTCCGTCGTTTCTCCGTCCTTGATGTTCAGCCTGGTTCTGATGTGGTTCAGGATCTTTTCGCTTCCCGAAACCATGCAAGGCCCCGTTCTGCAGACTTCCAGCACATATTTACCGACCGGCTTCATGTTGAACATGGTGTAGAAAGTAGCCACTTCATAGACTTCGATCGGTTTGATGCTCAGCAATTCCGCAACATAATCCATTACAGGAACATCCAACCATCCTCCGAATTCTTTCTGTGCCAGGTGAAGGACAGGAATAAGGGCAGATTTCTGTCTTCCCTCGGGATATCTTGCCATCATTTTGTGCACCTGTGCTAAACTTTCCGGTTTAAAAGCTATTGTTTCGCTCATTTTATTTTGTTGTAAAATGTACATTGTACAAAGTACAAAGTATTATTATCTTTTTATATTTTCCAAGACAGGGTACATTATTCCCTGTACTTTACCATTTAGGCGTCTAATTCTCCCGCAATAATGTTCATGCTACACATGGTAACAATCGCATCAGAAATCACAGAGCCTGTAATCATTTCCGGATAGGCCTGGTAATAAATGAAACAAGGCCTTCTGAAGTGCAGTCGGTAAGGGCTTCTTCCGCCGTCACTCACTAAGTAGAACCCTAATTCCCCATTTCCTCCTTCTACCGCATGGTAAACTTCTCCTTTCGGTACGTCCGTTTCGCCCATTACGATTTTGAAGTGGTAGATCAATGCTTCCATCTTCTGGTAAACATCAGCCTTTTCAGGAAGGTAGAAATCAGGAACATCTGCATGGAACGGACCTTCCGGAAGGTTTTCATAAGCCTGTTTGATGATTTTGATGGATTCCCAGATTTCCTGCTGACGAACCATAAAACGGTCGTAGGTATCTCCTGATGTTCCCACAGGGATGATAAAGTCGAAATCCTGGTAAGAAGAATAAGGTTGTGCTACTCTCACGTCATAGTCGACGCCGGTCGCACGAAGGTTCGGACCTGTAAAACCATAGCTTAATGCTCTTTCGGCAGAAATGCCGCCTGCTCCGATGGTCCGGTCCATGAAAATCCTGTTTCTTTCCAGCAAGGTACAGAATTCTTTGAATCTAGGCGGGAAGGTTTTCAGGAAATCCTTCAGCAGCTCATGGAATTTCGGAGTGAAATCTCTTTCAAAGCCGCCGATTCTTCCCATATTGGTCGTCATCCTCGCTCCGCAGATCTGTTCGTACATATCGTAAATACGTTCTCTTTCGATGAACATATAGGTAAGCCCTGTAATGGCTCCTGAGTCCATGCCGGTTACCCCGTTACAGATCAGGTGGTCTCCGATCCTGGCAAGTTCCATTAAAATAACGCGCATATAATCCACACGCTTCGGAACTTCAACGCCAATCAGTTTTTCAACCGTCATGTGCCAGCCTAAATTATTGATCGGCGCAGAACAGTAATTCATACGGTCGGTAAGGGTAGTGATCTGGGAATAATTCCTTCTTTCGGAAATTTTCTCAAATGCGCGGTGGATGTAGCCTACGGTCTGTTCCGCGTGAAGGATCCTTTCTCCGTCCATCGTTAAGATATTCTGGAAGATCCCGTGGGTAGCAGGGTGGGTAGGTCCTAAATTGAGGGTATACAGCTGTCCGTCAATCTGTTCCTTACTTTCGTATTGGTTAAGTATATTAGATAATGAGTTATCTTTCATAATATTTGCTTTTAGCTATTTGCTTTTGGCTAATGGCTGCCTGCCATTCGCCAGAAGCCATATTATCTTCCGAACATATCATCGTTCTTGTCGGTTCTTGTTCCGTCTTCCAGACGATACTCCTTCAGCATCGGGTGGTAGCCCAGGTCTTCCATATTCAAAATAGGTCTGAGATCCGGGTGTCCTTTAAATTTAATTCCGAAGAAATCATAAGTTTCCCTTTCCATCCAGTTGGCTCCTGCATAAAGATCCACCAAAGAATCCACCTCAATATTTTCTCTGGTCATGAAGATTTTAAGACGCAGCCTGAAATTGGCCATCATGTTCTGCAGGTGGTAAACCACTCCAATTTCTTTTTCGGGAAATTCAGGATAATGGATTCCGCAGATATCGGTAAGGAAATTGATTTCCAGAGAGGAATCTTTCAGGTAATGAACGATTTTCTTAAGATCATCTTTTTTTACCTCAACTGTCAGCATTCCGTAAGGTTCTGAGCTTACGATAACGGATTCCGGAAATTCTCTGGTGATGGCTTCTAATACAAATTCGTTGGTCATTTCCGTTAGTTGCTAATATGGTAAGAATCTAATAATTTCTGGTATTCAGGCGTATCTCTTCTTCTGATGCTTTCGCTTTCTGCCAGGGCCTGAACCTGCATTACCCCTTCGATGATCTGTTCAGGTCGGGGAGGGCATCCCGGAACGTATACGTCTACCGGAATTATTTTATCGATTCCCTGCAATACGGAATACGTGTCAAAAATACCACCGCTGCATGCACAGGCACCAACGGCCACTACCCATTTCGGTTCGGCCATCTGGGTGTAAACTTCTTTTAGGACCGGTCCTAATTTCTTGGCGATGGTTCCGCAAACCATCAGCAGATCGGCCTGTCTCGGGGAGAAAGAGTTTCTTTCCATTCCGAATCTTGAGGCGTCGTACGTCGGGTTCAGGGTAGCCATAAACTCGATGCCGCAGCAGGAAGTGGCAAAAGGCAGCGGCCAAAGAGAAAATTTCCTGGCCATTCCGATGACACTGCTCAGTTTTGTTGCGAAAAACCCTTCTCCTTCAAATCCTTCCGGAGCGGGTGCATCTGTTCTTATTACTGGTTTGTTATCTGACATTTGATTGATTTAAGATTTTAGTTTAGATCACCAATGAGTGTTAATGTTAGCTGTAAACTCAGTTGTGTTGTCTAAAACAGTCATTTAAAATTTCTATTCTTTTATTTATCCCAGTCCAGTGCCCCTCTTTTCCAGACATAGAAAAATGCCATAAAGAAAATAGCAACAAAGGTAAGTACCGCAAGAAACCCTTCCATACCGAATTCTCTGAAGTTTACGGCATACGGATAAAAAAATACGATTTCGATATCGAATAATACGAACAGTACCGCTGTTAAAAAGTATTTGATGGAAAACGGTGTTCTGGCATTTCCTTCCACCGGGACTCCACATTCCCAGCTCTGGTTCTTCACAGAATTTCCTTTTTTCTGTTTCGGACCTAAAAAATGCGCTCCAAGCAGAGAAATCGCTACGAAACCTATCGCAACACCTGCCTGTAAAAGGATTGGAATATAACTTTCAGGTAAATTCATTTTTGCATTATTATCTCAATTTGCAAATTTAGCGAATAAACAAGAAAGCATGAAATTTATGAGGTTAAAAGTGGCTCTAAAATAGATGAAACGTATAATTTAGAATCAGTAAAAATAACGTTTATTTCTTCATTTTTCTGAGGAGAGCGTACGCCATAAATGAAATGTAAGCAAAAAGAACACTGGCATAAATAATGTTCATCGCTGTATTCGTTCTTTCGTCCGCTGCCCGGAAAAATAAGTTGTAAGCAATAAATCCGGCAATTAAAATCCCGAAAACGATAAGGTGTGGTTTCATATCTTCAAATTTCTGATAAGTCTACTTTTTAGTAAGGGAATTATTTAACTTCCAATGAATAGGTCCTCCTTCTTTTATGATTCACCGGACCATAATCCTGCCATAAAAGCTGGACGCTTTTGTTTTCTTCCAATTCAGGATTGGTTTCAAGGTATTTGACTCCTTTTTTTCTGAAAAGCTTCCAGATTTCCTTGAAGATAATCGAAGTCACGCCTCTTCTCTGGTAATCCGGATGGATTCCGATCAGGTAAAAATTCGCACGGTCGTTTTTCTTTCCGGCTCTCAGGAAATGCCACCACCCGAACGGCAACAGTTTACCCCTGGATTTCTGCAGAGCCTTTGAATAGGAAGGCATCGTAATGGCAAAGGCTACCAGTTGGTCCGTATCGTCGGCAACACATACGATGTAATCTTTATCGATCAGTTTAAAGTATTTTTCCTTATAGGTTTTCCGCTGTTCGTCCGAAATAGGGGTGTAGGTGGACAAATGCTTATAGGTCTCATCCAACAGGTCAAACATCGGATCTACATATTCGATGATTTCTTCTTTTGATTTGAAGTCTAAAACTTTCAGCTTGTATTTCGTGGAAATGAGTTCGTTGAATTTGTGAATTTTGTCCGGCAGCACTTCCGGGAACTGCAGCTCGAATTCCACCCATTCCTTTTCTTTGACAAGTCCCAGGCTCTCCAGATGCTGCGGGTAATAGGCATGGTTGTAAATACCGATCATGGTGGCCAGCTTGTCGAAGCCCATGGTCAGCATTCCGGCTTTATCGAGATTGGTGAATCCCATCGGTCCTTCGATTTTCCCGATGTTTTTTTCTCTGGCAAAATCGATGGCTTTCTGAATCAGTGCCTGTGAAACCTTTTCGTCGTCAATAAAATCGATCCATCCGAAGCGTACCTTTCTGATCCCTAGTTCACGTTCCTCCTTGTGGTTGATCATCACTGCAATTCTGCCCACAAGCTCATGACCTCTGTAAGCCAAAAACTGTCTGGCCTCCGAATATTCCAGTGCCGGATTTTCCGCCGGGTTCCAGATGTTGATTTCTTCATTCACAAAGGAAGGAACATAATAAGGATTGTTTTTATACAGATCCATCGGAAATCGTACAAACTGCTTGAGCTGATCGCCACTTTTTACTTCAATAACTGAAATTTCTGACATGATTTTCTAGGGGAATTATAGAACAAATATAAATAAATTAATATAAAACTTTGGCACAGTTTTTACATCATTTCGGGTGAAAAAATATATTATAAAGTTATAGATGGGCGGTTATTATTTAATCATAATTATTTCAATGGCGGTGAGCTGGTATGTTTCATGGCGGTTGAAATCAAAATTCGAGCACTATTCCAATGTGCATCTCCGGAACGGGCTTTCCGGTAAAGAGGTAGCTGAAAAGATGTTGAGGGATAACGGGATCAATGACGTCCAGGTAATGTCGGTTCCCGGACAGTTGACCGATCATTACAATCCTGAAAATAAAACGGTAAATCTTTCTGAAGCGGTCTATATGCAGCGGAATGCAGCAGCATCGGCAGTTGCGGCTCATGAATGCGGACATGCCGTTCAACATAAAGTAGGATATTCCATGCTGCAGCTCCGTTCCAAGCTTGTGCCGGTAGTGAGCATCAGTTCCAATCTGATGCAGTTTGTGATCATGGGAGGAATTATTGTAATGGCCATGAGTGGAAATAAGCTGATCCTGGCAATCGGAGTGGTTATGTTTGCCTTAACAACGCTTTTTGCATTTGTCACTCTTCCGGTGGAATACGATGCCAGCAACCGGGCAATGAAATGGCTGAGGGATACCGGAACGGTAACGACAGAGGAATACGTAGGCGTAAAGGACAGCCTGAAATGGGCAGCCCGAACCTATGTCGTGGCAGCCATCGGGTCATTGGTCCAGTTGTTATACTTCGCTTCTTTATTAATGGGAGGAAGAAGGAATTAATTTTTAAATTCGAATAAAACATATTGCATCTCGGAAAGTTTTTCCGAGATGCTTTCTTTTTGGGAAAGCTTTAAAGACGCCGTGACTATGCATTTTTCCTGGGCATCGAATTGTAAGATCTTAGCCTCATATTTCGAAAGCAGGGTGAAGATAAGATTCTGCTGATTAAAATTAAACTGAATCTCAACCGTGGTCTCCAGTTCCCGGGTAATGATCAGGGCTTCCTCCAGTGTGATTTTGGCCGATTCTTTATAAGCTTTAACCAGGCCCGAAACGCCGAGTTTTGTTCCGCCGTAATAACGGACGGATATGACAAGGGCGTTGGTGATCTCGTTGGCGAGAAGTTGATTATAGATCGGCAATCCGGCACTTCCGGACGGCTCCCCGTCGTCATTGGCGCGGTAGTTTTCCCCATTCATCCCCATTCTGAAAGCATAACAGTGGTGCGTTGCTTTGGGATGTTCGGAGCGGATTTTTTCCAAAGCCGTTTTCAGTTCTCCCTCATTATTTACCGGAAAGGCAAAGCCGATGAACTTGCTTCCTTTTTCTTTTAACAAGGTATTTTCAACCGGAGATTCTATTGTTTTAAAACTGAACATAGGTAATGAGGAAAATGCTTCTGCCTCTTATTTTAGAATTATTTTTCAAAGGTAAAATT
>JAKOOG010000255.1 GCA_022701545.1 Weeksellaceae bacterium
AGGGTAATCCGGACGGCATGTTAAGGTTTTATAAAATTCCTGAAGTTATTGATCCTGATATCTTTCGCTTTCAGATCGTGCATCATGTTGTACAATCCGAAAAACGTCCGGTTCAGGTAAATGAAATGCCGGGACCCGCGGTTGGTATTCATTCCTTTCATATCGCTGATTTTGGAATACCGCTGGCCCAGGTCTGCTATTTCCTGAAAGAACCCTACATCGGAAAAATCGAATTTCTCCTGATTGAAAGGCCGGGTAAACAGTTCCAGCAGCTCATAGAACAATTTGGCAAAAAAAGCTTTTTCCTGCGGTGTATCTTCTTCCCGAAGAATTTCCAGTGCAAACAGTTTCTCCCGGAAAATGTCAGGGTTTTTAAGGTTTTCTTCTTTGGCAAGCTCAAAATACGGCACGTAAAAATCCTCCGGAATCTCCTTGATACAGCCGAAGTCGATCACCAAAAGCTGGCTTTCGTCAGAAATCAGGAAATTGCCCGGATGCGGATCGGCATGCACTTTTTTCAGGATGTGCATCTGGTACATATAAAAGTCCCAAAGCGTTTGCCCGATATCATTCAGTTCGTCCTGAGTATTCTGTTTTTTGGTGAACTCCGAAAAATGAATCCCGGACATCCAGTCCATGGTGATGATCTTTTCGCAGGAATATTCCGGATAATAATTGGGAAACTTTATATTCGGAAGGTGGCTGCAGGCGGCTGCAAACAGTTGGCTGCGCTTCAGCTCCAAGTTGTAATCGGTTTCCTCGAACAGCTTATCCTCCACTTCCTGGAAATAAGATTCCGAACCTTCCTTTTTGATGTTGAACATTTTCATCGCGATGGGCTTTACCATTTTCAGGTCGCTGGAGATGCTTTCCCTTACGCCGGGATACTGGATTTTTACCGCTAAGCTTTTATCTCCTTTTTTCGCCTGATGAACCTGCCCGATGCTGGCAGCATTCACGGATTCCTGAGAAAATTCATCAAAAATCGCTTCCGGGTTTTTCCCGAAATATTTTCTGAAGGTTTTCTTAACCAATGCACCGGACAATGGCGGAACAGAGAATTGTGACAGCGAAAATTTCTCCACATATTCCACCGGGAGGATGTTCTTTTCCATGCTCAGCATCTGGGCGACCTTCAATGCAGAACCTTTCAGTTCCTTCAGCGAGTCATAAATATCCGCCGCATTGTCTTCGTTCAGAATTTTCCGGGCTTCTTCTTCATCTTTTGTGATTTTGTTCCCGTAGTATTTGAGGTAATTGACACCGACTTTAGCCCCTGCTTTGAGAAGGCTGCCGGTGCGTTCAATTTTCCCGGTCGGGATTTTATCTAATGTTTTCATTTTTAAATTTTATTTATTTTAACGTAAAGCCCGCAGCGGGCAGTCAGAACCATAAGCAACTACCTGAACTTTTCCTTCCACAGGAATTTGCCGAGATCGATTACTTTTCTCAACGGCTCGTTCTCTATCAGTTCAAAACCGGTATCAATGGTTTTTTCAATAAAAATATCGGTTTTCTCGAAATCCGGCGAGGTATCTTTTTTCCAGAAATCGATGGCCGAAACGAGATGCAGCCAAAGGGTTTCCTGTCTGGCCTTTTCATTGAATCTCCTGATATCCTGCTTGGCTTTTTCAATCATTTCCCACTCGTTAAAATCAAGTGTGGCTACAAACCGGCGGTGGGTTTCCCGTAAATTCTGAAGTGCCCTGATCTCCTGCGCTTTCGTTGTTCCTAAAATCGACAGTACCAATGAACGGTTCATGGTGAGGTTTTCAAAGAAAATGAAATAAACATTCAGCAGCTTTTCCTTCGTTAATATTTCCGGTGAGGAATTTACTTCCGCAGCCAGCTCGAGGGATTTCCTGAAGAGATGATCCAGCATTTCCTTTTCGATCTGGTCGAATCCTGAGAAAAAATGGTAAAATTCCTTTTCCTCAAATCCGTTTTCCTTGGCAAAAAGGTAAACGTTTTTCGGACGCTCGCCGTGGTTCAAAAGATAGTCCCCGTAAAGCTCAAATATTTTTTCCTGTGTGAAAGGTGTTTGTTCTTGCATGATAGAATTTATTTATAAACAAATTTAGTAATTAATTTTATCTTCAATTAAAATAAAGTATAAATTTGTACTATACAAACGATTTAATTTTTGAATTATGTTGACGATACAGGCACAATCAAACATCCCTACCGATTTCGGTATATTCCGGGTTTACGCATTTTCAGAACACGAAGACAACTGGAATCCGCATTTGGTCTGGGTTGCGGAGAATACGGATTTTACCAAAACGGTAAATGTCCGTTTCCATTCCGAATGCATTACGGGAGAAGTGTTCCATTCCAGAAAATGTGAATGCGGGCAACAGCTCGACGCTGCCATGAAATATATGGCTGAACACGGCGGCATGATTGTCTATCTCCGGCAGGAAGGCCGCAACATCGGCATCATCAATAAGCTTAAGGCGTATGCACTTCAGGAAAAGGGTTTTGATACGGTAGAAGCCAACCTGAAGCTCGGACTGCCTGCAGACGCACGGGACTTTGGCGTTGCTATTGAAATGCTCAACATTCTGAAGGTAAAAGAAATTAATCTGCTGACGAACAATCCTGAAAAACTGAAATCACTGGAAAACAGCGGGATTATCCTGAATCGGAGAATTTCTCTGGAAATTGAATCCAATGAAACCAACGAAGGCTATCTGAGCAAAAAGAAAGATTATTTCGGGCATCTGCTGGAAAAGGTATAATTTTCTCATTAGCTGAAAAGAATCCGGATGATCTTTTTTACCGTTGATTTTATAAAATGGACTGATCATTGACAGATCTCCGAATTCAGGCAAACCAATCCGAATCATATGAAAAAAATTCTGCTTACCGGGGCT
The DNA here is from genome assembly GCA_022701545.1 of Weeksellaceae bacterium. GTDB lineage: Bacteria > Bacteroidota > Bacteroidia > Flavobacteriales > Weeksellaceae > Chryseobacterium. Next base: position 2,877 of record JAKOOG010000255.1, read on the forward strand.
ACCGGCTATATCGGCAAAAGGATGATCAACGTTATCGCTGCACAGGGTTACCAGGTGATCTGCTGCTGCAGGGACGCCGGCCGTTTTTCCAAAAGTGTGGATATCGACGATGCACAGATCGAAGTAATAGAAGTGGATTTTCTGAAGCCGGAGACCCTCGAAAATATTCCGAAGGATATTTCCGGAGCTTATTACCTGATGCATTCCATGAGCAACAGCAACGATTATGCAGATGCTGAAAAGCAGTGTGCCGTTAACTTTTCAGAATATATTGAAAAAACGGACTGCGAGCACATCATCTACCTTTCCGGCCTGGTAAACGAGAAACAGCTTTCGGAACACCTGAGTTCCCGCTTTGAAGTTGAGAAAATCCTGATGAACTGCAAAGTTCCGGCGACGGTTTTGCGCGCAGGAATCATTATCGGATCCGGAAGCGCTTCATTTGAAATCATCAGGGATCTGGTGGAAAAACTTCCGGTAATGGTAGCACCGAAATGGCTTCATACCAAATGCCAGCCGATCGGCATTGCCAACGTGCTGGATTTCCTGATTTTCACCCTGTTTAAAAAACAGGCTTACAGAAGAAATTTCGATATAGGCTGCGACAACGTTCTTACCTATAAAGAAATGCTCATGGAATTGGCAAGAATCCGCGGACTGAAGAGGAGGATTATCACATTGCCGGTCATGACGCCGAAACTGTCTTCTTACTGGCTGTATTTTATCACTTCCACTTCGTACAGCCTCGCCACTGCGCTGGTAGGAAGCATGAAGATCGAAGTGATCTGCAGACCGGAAAGCCTGAAAGAAATAAAGGACATCACCGGCGTACAGCCATTTTCCTATGATACGGCAATCCGCAGAACGCTGGCAAAGATCCAGGACAACGAGATTGCATCAAGCTGGAAAGACAGCTTTATCAGCAGCCGCAGCGATTCCAGCCTCAAAGACTATCTTGATGTTCCCAAATACGGGTGTTTTACCGATCTCCGTTCTGCTGCTTACGACGACCGGGAGAAGTGCCTCGACCGGGTGTTTGCTTTAGGCGGAGCCAACGGCTGGTACGGCCAAAGCCTTTGGAAAATACGCGGTTTTCTCGACATTCTGGTTGGCGGACCGGGACTGAGGAGAGGCCGTACGAGCTCTACCCATCTGCATGAAGGCGATGCGCTGGATTTCTGGCGTGTCCTCCATGCCGATAAGAAAGAAGGCAAACTGATCCTGTTTGCTGAAATGAAGCTTCCGGGCGAAGCGTGGCTGATGTTTAAATTACACAAAGGTAAGCTTTGGCAGAAAGCGGTATTCCGTCCGCACGGGCTCAGCGGAAGGCTTTACTGGTATTCTGTTTTGCCGTTTCACGGGATCATTTTTAAAGGGATGGTGAGAAAACTTGCGAATCCCCAAAAGCATCATTGAATGATCAGTATCCTGATTTTAAAATTTAAATTTTCAGCATTATCTTTTTGATTTTATCACCCATATTAATTTTTTATTCAAAATATCAATGTCATATTATTAAATATAATGAAGATTTAACATTTATTTTAAATTAAAAGATTTTTATTTATTTTAAAAACATTAACCATTGATTTTCAATT
>JAKOOG010000268.1 GCA_022701545.1 Weeksellaceae bacterium
GCATAAATTGTCTGTCATTTGTTCCCAACCGTTAAAAATTGATTAAATTTGTCTGAACTATAAAAAAACGAACAATGAGTTACATTTCTTACATAGAAGCGAGACAAATTTTGGATTCAAGAGGGAATCCTACAGTAGAAGTAGATGTATTCACGGAAAGCGGGGCGATGGGTCGTGCTGCGGTACCTTCAGGAGCATCTACCGGGGAACATGAAGCGGTGGAACTGCGTGACGGTGGTTCCGAATGGATGGGGAAAGGCGTTTCCAAGGCTGTAGAAAATGTAAGAGAAGTAATAGCGCCTGAATTGGTAGGCCTTCCGGTTTTCGATCAGAACCTTATCGACCAGATCATGATCGATCTTGACGGGTCCAACAACAAGGGAAATCTTGGAGCCAATGCGATCCTTGGGGTTTCCTTAGCTGCCGCGAAAGCTGCTGCTGCTGATCTGAAAATGCCTTTGTATAAATATGTAGGAGGGGTAAACGCCAACACCCTTCCCGTTCCGATGATGAACGTAATCAATGGAGGTTCTCACTCCGATGCACCGATTGCCTTCCAGGAATTTATGGTGATGCCGGTAAAAGCAGATTCTTTCTCTCATGCTTTGAGAAAAGGAACGGAGATTTTCCATAACTTAAAAGCAATTCTTCATTCAAGAGGTCTTTCTACGGCGGTAGGGGACGAAGGTGGTTTTGCACCGACTTTTAAAGGAACCGAAGATGCTTTGGATACATTGCTTCAGGCCATTGAAAAGGCAGGTTATAAGCCTGGTGATGATGTCATGATTGCATTGGACTGTGCGGCTTCAGAATTCTACAAAGATGGGGTTTATGATTACAGAAAATTCCAGACGCCGGATGCTGCTCAGTTTACCAGCAGCGAGCAGGTGTCTTATTTGGCTGAACTGGCAAATAAATATCCGATTATCTCTATCGAAGACGGGATGCAGGAAAACGACTGGGAAGGTTGGAAAATGTTAACCGATAAAATCGGAGACCGGGTACAGTTGGTGGGTGACGATTTATTTGTAACCAATGTTGAAAGATTAGCAAGAGGAGTTAATGAAGGAATTGCAAACTCAATTTTGGTTAAAGTAAACCAAATCGGTTCTCTTTCCGAAACCATGGCTGCCGTACAAATGGCCCAGCACAACAAATTTACTTCCGTAATGTCTCACAGATCCGGTGAAACGGAAGATTCTACAATCGCTGATTTAGCCGTCGCAATGAACTGTGGACAGATCAAAACAGGATCTGCTTCAAGATCAGACCGTATGGCAAAATACAACCAGCTGTTGAGAATCGAGGAAGCGCTTGGTGAAACAGCCGTTTTCCCTGGACTGGATGCATTTAAAATCAAAAGATAATTAATTGAATTTATAAATTACGGCAAGCGAAATTTTTAGTTTGCCGTATTTTGTAATTAATAGTATATTTAGAAAAAAAATAAATAATGTCAGACAACAAAGTAATATTGAATTACGACGGTAATTCGTATGAATATCCAATTGTGGATAGTACTATCGGAGACAGAGGAATCGATATTTCAAAATTAAGGGACCAGACCGGTCTAATTACGCTTGATTTAGGGTATAAGAATACCGGGGCTACACTTAGTGACATCACTTACTTGGATGGAGATAAAGGAGAATTATTCTACAGAGGATATCCGATTGAGCAGATTGCAGACAAATCCAACTTCACAGAAGTAATGTATCTTTTACTACACGGTGACTTGCCGACTCAGGATCAGTACACTTCTTTCGAATCAAACATTAAAAAATATAATTTCGTAGCAGAGGAGATGAAGAAGATCATCGATGCTTTTCCTCGTTCTGCTCACCCTATGGGCGTTTTATCTTCTTTAACTTCCGCGTTAACGGCTTTTAATCCTAAAGCAGTAAACGTAAACTCACAAGAAGAAATGAACCTTGCTGCAGAGCTGATGATTGCCAAGTTCTCTCACCTTTGCGCATGGACGTACAGAAAAACACAGGGTTTGCCGCTTAACCACGGTGATAACAGCCTGAATTATGTAGAGAACTTCTACAAAATGACTTTCAGAATGCCGAACCAGGAATTCGAAATCGATCCTGTAGTCGTTCAGGCATTGGATAAATTACTGATCCTTCACGCAGACCATGAGCAGAACTGTTCTACTTCTACTGTTAGAATGGTAGGATCTGCACATACCGGTCTTTTCGCTTCTGTTTCTGCAGGGGTTTCTGCCCTTTGGGGTCCGCTTCACGGTGGAGCCAACCAGGCGGTAATTGAAATGCTTGAGCTGATCGAAAAAGACGGTGGCGATGTAAACAAATGGGTTGCTAAAGCCAAAGATAAAAACGACAGCTTCCGTTTGATGGGCTTCGGACACAGAGTATACAAAAACTTCGATCCGCGGGCTAAAATCATTAAAAAGGCTGCGGATGATATTCTTAATGCATTGGGTATTCAGGATAAAGCTTTGGACATTGCGATGCAGTTGGAAAGAGTAGCTTTGGAAGACGAGTACTTCGTAGAAAGAAAGCTATATCCGAACGTAGATTTCTATTCAGGGATTATCTACAGAGCGTTAGGTATTCCTACGGAAATGTTTACCGTAATGTTTGCGTTGGGAAGACTTCCGGGATGGATCTCTCAGTGGAAAGAAATGAGGCTGAAAGGAGACCCGATCGGAAGACCGAGACAGGTATACCAGGGTGCTCAGAAAAGAGACTACATCGATATGGTAAACAGATAATCCATATCTCAACATCTATAAAATCCCGGAGCAGAACTCCGGGATTTTTTTATATTGCAGAATTTTATTAATTTAAAGGATGGAAAATCTGCAGCGGTCACCACCGAAAAATATCATACGTGTTATCATTGCTCTTTACATTATTTACGGGCTCATTTTTCTGATCGAGACCTTTGACTTTCTTGAAATGCTTCATACCAAGCCCAAAGATTTTCATCCGACCTATGATCTGGTGAATGTGATCTTTTACCAGATGGAAATGATCATCTGCTTTATATGTGCATTCAGTTTTATCATTCTTATTTCTACCAGGCAGTCGGTAGCAACATGGTTTTTTACAACCGTATGCCTTTTGCTTTTCAGAGCGTCGACCGTTTATTACCTGTATTTTTATGAAACCGAAGAGCGTTGGGTTCCCTTTATTTATAAAAATGCTAACGATTTTAGTACGCTATTCCGGAGAACCTTTGTTCCGGCACAGTTGATAGGTAACGGTATTGCGGTAATTATTCTTTCAAAATGGTATTTCCGAGACCGGAAAATTGCAAAAAATAACCTGCCAGAGGTTGGCAGGTCTTAAGGTATTTATCAAGGACATTGGCAGCGGTCGCAGGTCCAGAGTGTACAGGCTCCTGTTTCAAAATCACGCTCGCAGCAGCGTCTTGCTGCGGAAGCTCCTCCGATAATGGCTTTCTGTTGATCTCTTCCGAGTTTGTGTGCATTTTTCAGCACAGGATTCTTTGTTTTCATACGGAATGGTTTTAATGATTGATGTTGAGTGATTTAACACGATTAATATATCACTAAGGTATGAATTTAAATTAAATTCAAATTAAAAAATACCAAAAAAATTTAGATTTAAAAAATATCTGTTAAAACCACTTCATTCAGAGATAAAATAGGCAGAAATATGATCTCGCATTAATAAAGAACTGGCATCACGGGCAATGGCAGAATTATCTGTCTGTAACCCTTTAAAAGAGGGCCGAAAGTTTCCCAGATTCAGCCCTTTACTTATATTTGCAACATTGCGTAAATCTTTATGAAACTAAATATAAAAAACGAAACAGGCAGGCTGAAATCAGTCGTTTTAGGGCAGCCCAATTCCATGGGGCCGGTTCCGACACTGCTGGAAAGCTACGATGCAAAATCGTATTATTCTATTGAAAACGGGACCTATCCGAAAGAATCGGAAATCATCTATGAAATGAATGCCTTTGAAGCGGTTTTGAAAAAATATGAGGTGGAAGTTCTGCGTCCGGATATTATTGAAGATTACAACCAGGTTTTTGCCAGGGATGTGGCTTTTGTGATCGATGATAAAATGATTATCTCCAACGTTATTGCAGACCGTGCGGATGAACAGGAAGCCTATAAAACCGTTTTTGAAAAAGTAGCCTGGCGGAAGATCATCAATCTTCCGGAGACCGCCCACATCGAAGGAGGAGACGTGATTGTATGGGACGATTTCCTGTTTATCGGAACCTGTTTCAGCGAGGACTACCGGAACTATAAAACGGCCAGAACCAACGAATACGCGATTGAAATCCTGAAAGAATATTTTCCTAAGAAAAGAATCATCGATCTTGAGCTGAGGAAAAATGACAAAATTCCGTATGAAGGCATTCTTCACCTGGACTGCACCTTTAATCCGATTGGCAAAGACAAGTGCATCATCTATAAAGACGGATTCGTGGACGAAAGCGACTACCGCCTGATCATTGATATTTTCGGGGAAGAAAACTGTTTCCACGTGACGGCAGAAGAAATGTTTGAAATGTGTCCGAATATTTTCTCCATTTCCCCGGAAATCGTGGTGTCAGACAAAACCTTTACCCGTATGAACGACCACCTGAGAAATGAATGGGGAATGACAGTCGAAGAAATTCCGTACCGGGAAATCTCCAAAATGGGCGGATTGCTGAGGTGTTCTACCATGCCGCTGGTAAGGGAATAAATGGGTTAAAGAGTGATAGAGTTTATGAGTAGAGTAAAAGACTTTTGGATTAGAGGATTAACTGAGTGAGAGGTATCGATATTTTTTCTATTTTAGTTAAAAATATAAAGATGTCGACAATTAAACTTCATCAGAAATTTCATCTTACACAACAAACCAATAAAAATTAAATTTACACTAAAACACCAAAACCCATTAACCCTCCTACACAGACTATGCAGACAACAGATACCGTACTCATGATAGAGCCGATCGCATTTGGCTTTAATGAAGAAACCGCAAAAAATAATTATTTCCAGAGCGAGCAAAAAGGCTTCGATATTCAGTTTAAGGCGTTATCGGAATTTAAGATGTTTGTGGAAAAGCTGAGAGGCAAAGGCATCAACGTGATCACCATAAAAGATACGCTGGACCCGCATACGCCGGATTCCATCTTCCCGAATAACTGGGTGAGCTTCCACAACGACGGGAAGGTCGTGCTTTATCCGATGTTCGCTTCCAACAGGAGAGTCGAAAGAAGGGAAGACATTATTGAAACGATTAAAAAACAGGGATTTGAAGTTACTGAAATCGACGATTGGTCTTTACCTGAAACCCAGGGCCATTTCCTGGAAGGTACCGGCAGCATGATTTTCGACCATGATCACAAGATCGCCTATGGTTCGGTCTCTTTGAGGCTGGATGAAAACCTCTTCAGGGAATTCTGTGAAAAATACGGTTTCAAGCCGGTCGTATTCCATTCCTATCAGACTGTTGGGGAAGAAAGACTGCCGATTTACCATACCAATGTCATGATGTGTGTAGCAGATCAGTTTGTCGTGATTTGCCTGGACTGTATCGACAATGAACTGGAAAGAAGCAAAGTCATTGAAACCATTAAAAATTCGGGAAAAGAGATCATCGAAATCTCGGAAGACCAGATGCAGCGGTTTGCCGGGAATATGCTTCAGGTCAATAATAAAGAAGGACAGAAATTCTTGGTGATGAGCGAGACTGCTTATCAATCTTTAAGTCCTGATCAAATTTCCGCAATCGAAAAATACTGCGAAATCATCTACTC
>JAKOOG010000296.1 GCA_022701545.1 Weeksellaceae bacterium
CAGTAGAGATGGGAATCTACAACTATACCTATCTCATTATCAATTAATTTTCATCCGGAACAATGGTCACTAAAGTTATAAGAGAAAAGAAATATATTAAAAACAAGACTCAAAAACTAAGATTTGAAAATTTTAAGATTTTAAACAATTTAAATGAACATTAAAGATCTAAAAACCAAAAACCTCATCCTCCTCGAAGCCGTCTCCGGCAGCCGGGCTTTTGGGCTGGCGACGGAAAATTCGGATACGGATATCCGGGGCGTGTATTATCTGCCGAAAGAAGATTTTTTCGGGCTGAATTACGTACCGCAGGTTTCCAATGAAACCAATGACATTACCTATTACGAGATCGGGAGGCTGGTGGAATTATTACAGAAAAACAATCCGAATATTCTGGAAGTCCTGGCAAGCCCGGAAGACTGTATTCTTCAGAAACACCCGCTGATGGATTTGCTGAAACCGGAAGATTTCCTGTCGAAGCTCTGCAAGGATACCTTTGCGGGCTATGCCGTTTCGCAAATCAGAAAGGCGAAAGGACTGAACAAAAAGATCCTGAACCCAATGGACAAGGAGAGGAAATCGGTGCCGGATTTCTGCTATGTTCTGCAGAATCAGGGTTCGGTGCCGTTGAAGCAGTGGCTGCGGGAATTTTCTGACGGCGGACAGCACGGCTTGGTACAGGAAAAATGCGGCCTCGTGAGTATTGAACATACCAAAGGCATGTTTGCGCTGTTTTATGACGGATCAGGAAGCCTGGGGTATAAAGGGATCATTCAGCATGAAGAAGCCAACCAGGTTTCCGTTTCTTCGGTCCCGAAAGGGGAAAAGCCGCTGGCCTATCTGTTCTGCCATCTGGATGCCTACTCCACCTACTGCAAAGATTACCGGGAATACTGGAAGTGGGTTTCGGAACGGAACGAAGACCGCTACAACGTGAACCGGAACCACGGACAGAATTATGACAGCAAAAATATGATGCATACGATCCGGCTGCTGCAGTCCTGCGAACAGATTTTTAAGACGGGTTCCCTGAACATCCGGGTGGAGAACCGGGACGAGCTGCTGGATATCAAAGCCGGCAACCGGCCGTATGAAGCCGTTATGAAGAAAGCCGAAGATTTGATCCGCTCGATTGAATATTATCATTCGGTTTCTGCCCTTCCTGAATTTCCGGACACGGCAAAAACCACAAAAATACTGGTGGAGATCCGGGAGGAACTGTATAAAAACAAATAAAGCTTCTTGCGAAGCTTTATTTTATTTTGATGCGTATCTTATTTTACAAGTCTGATCTCCATTGCAGAAAATCCTTTCGGGGATTTTTCCTTTTCAAAGGATACCTTGTTTCCTTTTTTTACCTGGTCGATGCAGTTGTTGTTGTGGAAGAAGATATTCTCTTTGGTTTTGTCTTCCGTGATGAACCCGTATCCTTTTTCACTCAGGAAAGTAACGATCCCCTTTTTCACGGTTTCTTCAGCCTCAATAGGAGCAGCGCCCAGCTGAATGTCGTTGATATCGATTTCTTCTTTTTCATCACGATCCGGTGGTGTAGACGTCAGCTGTCCGTTGGCATCCACATACATGATCATATCGTCAAAGCTTTTGCCTTTGTCGTTGTTTTCCTTACGCTCTTCACGACGTAAAGCTTTTTCTTTTAGTTTTTGCTGTTTTTTCTTGAAATTTTCTTTTTTAGAGAAAGAATCTGCCATATATTGTCTTAAATTTTATATTACGATTTAATTTTAACGCTCATGACAAAGATATATTGTCTGCCTGTCATTTTTCAATGCCGGTCGTGATCGCGTCCTATTAAAGGTTTTCTGAGTGCTTTTATTAATGTGAGTGCCTTCTTGAAAGGCAGATGTGAAACGGAAGTGAATAAATATTCTTAACGGTCACAGAAGTAAAGACAGAGATTTCTTTTAATAAGTAAACAAAGATAAGGAAAAAATATGGATCCCGCAAGAGGCTGTGGGTTCAAATCCCTGAAATTCAATTTATTTTAAGTGTTTAGAAAATCGAGCCACTCTTCCAGTAAATCTTTAATATCAGCCAAAAAAAGGTATAAGGCATTTTGTTAATTCTGAACTCCGGATATTCTATATCCAGATCAAGATGCTCCAGTACCATCGATTCATAAATTGACCTGTCGGGCTCATCTGTATTCAGGAATGCATTGACTTTCCGTAAAAGGAATTCTTTGCTGGCACGATCCAAGTAAGATAGAAACTGTAAATCGTTATTCTGGTCCACAATCCCATCCATTCGACGACAATTGTAAGCTGTAGCAACATCAGAACTTAACTTATAAAATTCTAAACCGTACTCTTCTCTTTTAGTCATAGGATGGTTTTATTTTGCAAATGGAAGAATGGATTTCCGAAATATATGAAATTATATTAAAAGTTCAGACAAGATAGGAAGTTTTTGCATGATTCGGCACACCGCATAACTACGCAATTTTGATGTAACTAGCATGTTATCAATAGAAATTTGGTATTGTTATTCTGCTTACTAATGAAAATTGTATCTTCATTCAGTATACACTTTATATCCCTGGTCCATATCGATAACTCTTTTATAAAAATCCCTCAATAATACAGCTTTGTCAAACAAGTTCGGAATATATCCTGCATATCCTTCCAGCAGATCATTTTCTGCGATTCCTATAATACCAAGATGTAAAACATCATAATAAATGTCCATGAAACGTTCGGCATCCCCAAATATATCAAAAACAAGATCAAGATCCTTTGATTCATTCTTTAAGGAAGGTAACAGTCTGTTGTTTATAAACTGGATGATCTCATTTATTTCTTCCATACTGCCATGTCCTGAAAAATTATCGTAGGTATAATCCTCTACAGGCAATTCTTTTTCCATTCTGTAGTCATATTCAGATAATAAGGAATAAATCATATTCTCAGCCATCTCCGGATTTATACTGTTGGCATAAAACATTAGAACAGCCACGGAACCGAAATCAGGCTCTATGGTCTTCATCGGGTCTGGCTCATCTTTTACGGTAAGATATATTCTTCTTGACATCCTGTAGAAATAATTTATCTTTTAAATATAACTATTTAAATACAAAGAATCCCTCAAATAGAGGGATTCTGTTTATTAGAATGATAAATTCTTATTCTTCAGAAGAAGGATTCTGGTCCCCTGTTGGCTGATCGCCTTCAGGTCTTCTTTCTCTTTCCTGTCTTCGCTCACCGTCATTTCTCCTTTCGCCGTCATGCCTTCTTTCTCTGTCTCCTTCAGGTCTTCTTTGTCCTTCGGATCTTCTCTGGCCTTCCGGTCGGTTCGGTCTGTCGGAACGCTCAGGTCTGTCGGAACGTTCAGGTCTCCCCTGCTGTCCTTCCGGTCTTGGAGGTCTTGGCAACAATACCTTTCTGGAAAGCTTCATCTTCTTACGGTCGTCGTAACCCATAAATTTCACTTCCACTTCATCCCCTTCGCTGTAAGGAACCGTGTCCAGACGCGACCATTCGATCTCGGAAATGTGAAGAAGTCCTTCGGTACCTTTGGCAATCGCTACGAAAGCGCCGAAGTCCATTACTTTCACTACCC
>JAKOOG010000309.1 GCA_022701545.1 Weeksellaceae bacterium
TGGAAATTCATCAATATCGGGGTTAATTATTCCAACCAGTCGGTTGAAAATTATATAGAAACTCCGGGGAATAATAATCTGGTTTATGATTTTCCTGACGGCGGAAGCTCATCACTTGGAAGACATGCTTATGACCGATATGGGTATTTATCCAAAACCAGCTTTGGTGTAGGAGCCAATTACAATAACAATTTATATTTGGGAGCGGGACTGAATTTCCTCAACTCGTCCCTTGACCAGTCTGATACGGCGATTTTCAACTCTTTATCCAACGGGAATTCAGAATATTTCAGCAAGCAGAATACGCCGTTTACGGAAAAAGCAAACGGATTTTCAGCTTCATTAGGGGTAATTGGTAAATTAAGTCCTAACTTCAGGCTGGGGGCAGCTTTGGAAACGCCCACTTTCTGGAATATCGACAGGGGTTACAATTACTACAATGATCCGATCACAGGAGATGATTTTGCCACTGAAAACAGAAGGCTGACCACTCCGATGAAGGCGACGGTAAGTGCGGCATTTATTGCCAGTAAAAGTTTTGCTTTAAATGTTGACTATACCCTGGGCCTGACAAAGCCTAAATATAAAGTATACGGTGATGCTGAAACCGAGATGAACGATTTTTTTAAAGACAATTATAAAAATTTATCGGAATTAAAGATCGGTGCAGAATACAGAATCAAGCAATTCAGATTAAGAGGAGGATATTCTTATGCTTCCAGTCCTTTTGATGCGCTTACGATCAACAGATACAATAATGATGGAAGTGTCTCCGAAAACCAATCTTACAGCAACCTGATCTTAAATGACAGAAATGCTTTATCATTTGGTCTGGGATATGATTTCAGATCGTTCTATATAGATGCATCATATCAGAACATCTCTTCAAAATACAGCAATCCGTTCTTATACGGCAATGTGAACAACAATTATGAAGCAGGTTATTATTCTCCGAACCGTCTGATCTCCAGCAATGCTTATGCGGTATCAGACGTAAAGAATATCAGAAATAATTTCTTCCTGACTTTTGGATGGAAATTCTAATCAGGATCTAATTAAGATCATAAAGAAAAAGGCTCTGAGTACATTATTCAGGGCCTTTTTTATGTTTTAAAATTTATTTAATCAGTAGATGAGACTTAATTTATTTTCGCTCAGTTAATAAAATAACGAGTCAGGATTAGATATGTCAGGGCTTAAATACAATTATTTTTCGCAAAAATAGATTTCCTACTAGACCTTCAGGAACTTTTGTGGATGATGTTAACAAATAGAAGCATACAGTCTCCAGCTCCTTTTTTCCAACTTATTAATCTTAGTCGTTTTTAGGCTTGTTCATGTAATCAATGATGATGTCCCGCATAAGGATGGCTATGAAACAGGTGCATGATCAATGCCAGGGAAACCCCTAAAATAACCAGTCCGATTTTTATCCAGTCGATATTGTGGTTTTTATTGCTTTCGAAAATAATGACCGATGAAATATGCAGGAAAATCCCGCCTACGATTGCCAGGAAATATGGCTGCAGATCGGGGTTGAAATAATTTCCCAGCAACATTCCCATAGGAGAAGCCAAAGCAAATAAGGCAACAATCAGAAGGGAAGGATATGAAGGAGCTGATTTTGTTTCCTGCTTTCGGTTAAATAAGAAAGCACCCAGAATAAATGAAATCGGAAGGTTGTGAAAAACAATTCCCAAAAGATAAGGGGAAAAATCATGCTCTTCGTTCGCTAAAGGAATTCCCTCGATGAAGGCATGAATAAAAAGCCCGACCATTAATGCAACCGGCAGGATATTGTGTTCGCTGTGGTGATGAAAGTGGCCGTGCTCAAAGCCTTTTGTTAATGCTTCAAGAACCATCTGCAGCAGGACACCGCCGATCACGAAAATTCCGAGGTTGCTGCCTGTTTCAGAAGTATAGACTTGTGGAAAGACTTCGTTGAGGCAGATTGTAATCAGAAATCCGGCACTCAGGATGAGTAAGTTTTTTGCCAGCTTTTCTTTTTTACCGAAATGCTTCCCCAGAAATACCCCTGCAATGACACTGGCGATCAGTAAAAGGACGGTAATCATGATTTTTTTCTGAATAGATTAATGCAACGGCCGGAAGTTTCTTTATTAAATTCATTGAGCTGATAATCGCCCCAGATTTTTATTCTTTCAAAACCGCATTCCGCAGCATAAGAGTTAATGGCTTCCAATGTGTGCAGTTTTACCTTTTCAAAAAAATGAAAAGATTTTCCATCGGCTTCGAAGATGATATCTTTTACAATATGCCGTCCTTCGATTTTCTTAAGAATCTTAAATTCGATATTTCCGCGGGTAACGGTAGATTCCGGAACCATGCTTTTCCGTACATATTCCTCGTTCAGGTAATCCAGTACAAAAAAACCGCCGGGTTTCAGGACATTATAAACCGATTGGAAAACTTTCTTATCATCATTTTCATTATCGAAATAGCCGAAGCTTGTAAAAAGGTTAAAAACTGCGTCCATAGGATCAGCGTCAATCGGATTTCTCATATCGTGAACATCAAATCGCAGACTTTTATTTTCAAACTGCTTATCAAATTCGATGCTCTGTCTTGAAAGATCAAGTCCCAAAACATCATAGCCGAGTTTATTTAGAAAAACAGAGTGCCTTCCTCTGCCGCACGCCAGATCGATGATTCTGGAATTTTGAGGAAGCTGAAGATCCGATGTAAGCTTTGTAATGAAGCTTTCCGCTTCTGTGTAGTCTCTGTTGCTGTACAGCAAATGATAATAAGGGGTATCAAACCAAGATTCAAACCATTCCATGCTGCAAAAATAGTGTTTTTTGGCCGACTGTCCATAGCCGTTAACCCATGGTTTTTACTGCTTGCCGCGATTTCTCTTATTGGTAAGCTGATAACCAACAACTAAAATTGTATTTTTGCATCATGAATACAGAAAATATACAGATCCAGATAAAAACATTCTTCGGATTGGAACAGATCCTTGCAGAAGAGATTAAAAAACTGGGCGGACGAAAGGTTGAGGTAAAAAACCGTGCGGTAAACTGTGAGGGCGATTTGGGCTTTTTATATAAAATCAACTATTCAGCCCGTACGGCATTAAAAATCCTGGTGCCGATCCATGAGTTCAAGGCCTTTAATCAGCATCAGTTCTATGATCGACTTTTTAAATTCAATTGGGAAGAATTTATGGATGTAGACCAGTCGTTTGCCATTGATTCGACGGTGAATTCTGAAACATTCAAGCATTCGCAGTTTGTGACTTTAAAGATGAAGGATGCCATTGTGGATTATTTTCAGGAAAAATTCAAAAAACGCCCGAATGTGGAAACCAGGAATCCCGATATCAAATTCCATCTTCACATCGACCGTGAACTGATTACCATTTCCCTGGATTCCTCAGGCGATCCTCTGTTTAAAAGAGGGTACCGAAAAGAGCAGGGTGAAGCACCGATCAATGAAGTGTTGGCCAGCGGAATGCTGCAGCTCGCCGGTTGGGACGGAAAAGGAAACTTCCTCGATCCGATGTGCGGCTCCGGAACCCTTCTTATCGAAGCGGCGATGATTGCCCTGGACCTGCCGGCACAGATTTTCAGAAGAGGCTTTGCATTCCAGAACTGGAAAAATTATGACAGCGAATTATTTAAAAAGATCAAAGAATTCAGGATCAACCGGGTGAAAGAATTTACCGGAAAGATTGTCGGTTACGATATTGACGCCAGGATGCTGAATGCTGCACGGCTGAATATTGAGGCTGCTGAAATGGAAGACGTGATCGAAGTGAAAAAGCAAAACTTCTTCGATTCTAAAAAGGAATTGTTTCCATTGCTGATGGTTTTCAATCCGCCCTACGATGAACGGATTTCGATAAACGATGATGATTTCTACAAAAAAATAGGGGACACCTTCAAAACCCATTACCCGAATACATTAGCGTGGCTGATCTCCTCCGACCTGGATGCCCTGAAGAAAATAGGGCTCCGCCCGTCAAGAAGAATCAAGCTTTTCAACGGGAAACTGGAAACAAGATTCCTGCAGTACGAAATGTACGAAGGAACAAAGAAAGTGCATAAACTGGAAAATTAATAGGGACTAAAACCTTTCGCATTGCGGAAGGTTTTTTATTTTTGTGAAAACTTCAATCATGAATTGGGATTTCCTTGATGTTTTTGATATACTCACAGATGTTCTGGATTTATTGGGCAATACATCTACTTCATCAGAAAGTAGCTGCGAACAAAAAGCACTGGTAAAAAAGAAAACAAAATACCTCACTGAAAAGATAAGTGCAGTATTACTATTGTTTTCTATCGTTCTGCTATTTTTCGTCTTTAAAAATCCTTTACCTGCAGAAAATTATATACAGACTCTGATGGTTGGCTTATTGATCGGAGTCGTCATCTCACTGGTTTTTTTCTTTATCCTGTATTTGTTGGAGAGATACTATTTTGAAAATGTTTTTCAGTGGATTTTCTTCAGTGGTTCTGCTGTGTTATTTTGTATATCACTGGTTTTCTGCATTTATTTTAAATCCGGAATATTTGTTTAGAAGGAATTAAGCTCCTATATGTATCAAACTGATATTAAATTTCTTAGCCTCTTGCAAGAATCCATATGTCGTCAGTAATGGCTTCGAGAGCCTCAGCCTGACTGTGCATATATTTTATTCCATCCAAAGTTGGAATTTGTTTAATCTTTAGAACCAATATCTAATAATCCATACCTTGAATACGATCGGAAGAAATTTTCAGTTTATAAATTATCATAAATGCTTTGCGCATTCCTTCATGAATAAGTAATTTTGAAAAATTTTCAGATTTGAATCCTACCATTTCCATCGTTGTTGCTATTTTTAACCGCAGAGACGAACTTTTTGAACTCCTGAATTCCCTTACCGCGCAGACTGACAAAGCGTTTGAAATCATTATTGTAGATGATGGATCTATGATTGATCTGAAACCGACAATCGAAAATTTCACAGGTTTTCTAAAGATCAGATATTTCCGGAAAGACAATTCAGGGCCGGGTTTATCGAGAAATTACGGTGCCAGAAGAGCGGAAAACGAATGGCTGGTTTTTGTAGACAGCGACGTGATTGTAGAACAGGATTACATTGAAAATATAAAAAAAGATATCCTCGGAATTCCGTGTGATGCCTTTGGAGGGGCCGATAAAGCACACAAGGGCTTCAACCTGATGCAGAAAGCGATTTCCTATTCCATGACCTCAGTTTTTACCACCGGCGGAATCCGGGGCAGTAAAAAAGCCGTTTCAAAATTCCAGCCCAGAAGTTTCAATATGGGCGTAAAAAAAGAAGTGTTTGAGAAAGTAGGAGGATTCTCGGAAATGCGGATCGGGGAAGATCCGGATCTGTCCATGACCCTTTGGGAAAAGGGTTTTACGACGGCTTTTTTCGATAATATTGCCGTTTATCATAAGCGCAGGGTAGACTTCGGAAAGTTTTCAAAGCAGGTGTATCAGTTCGGCTGTGCCCGTCCGATCCTTAATCAGCGGCATCCCAATTATGTAAAAATTTCTTTTGCGTTTCCCTCTTTATTCCTGATCGGCTACATCATGGGCTTTCTGGAGTATTTTGTTTTAGGAAAAGGAATCATCCTGGCGTTTTACGGGCTGTATACCTTTATGGTCGTGTTTCACGCTTTATGGGTGACCAAAAACATCAGCATTGCCGGAATGGCCGTTATTGCCACCTACATCCAGATGTTTTCGTATGGTTACGGATTTTTAAAATCATGGATATTGCTGAATATTTTCAGAATGAAGCCGGAAGAAGCTTTTCCAAGCCACTTTCATAAGAACTAATTCCTGATGTAGTACAATTACAGGGTAAGATTCTATTCCAATCTTTTAACAAACTAATGTGAACCCGAAGCAGAAATGGTATTAAAAGGCTGGAGGGGGAATGCTGGATGCTGGAAGGACCTCAGTTAAGATACTTATGAAAGTTATGCATATTTAAAATGATTTTTTCATTAAGCCACGGAAAATTTCTAATCATTCCACCTAACTCTCATAAATAAAACGGCTTTGTAAAATTTAAAACATTTGGTATTCAAAAAGAACCTTGTATACTTTGTGTTCAATACGATCAATAAAAAAAGCTGTCGAATCAACAACAGCTTTCACAATAATTAGGATATGGAGATGGTCTCATGGCTGAGAATGCCTGTTTTGAGCATGCATTCTCTCATCTTTTCGTAAGTTCGTTCGATATCGTGATCCAGTCCGATTGAAAACCGGATCAGCCCGTCGGAAATTCCTATCGCTGCACGCTCTTCTTCCGGGATTTCGGAGGAAGTGGAACTTCCGGAACAGGAAAACAAGGTTTTATAGAAGCCGAGGCTTACGGCAAGGTAGCCGAGATTTTCCTGCTGCATCAGTTCCATCAGTTCATTGGCTTTTTCCGTCGTCCCTGCATCTAAAGTCAGCAGGCCACCGAATCCGTATTCTTCGTGCATCATGCTTTTCATCAATTCATGATTTTTATGGGATTTCAGCCCCGGATAAACAACCCGCAGTCCGTCCTCTTCAAATCTTCTGGCCAGATACATGGCATTATGGCTGTGCTGCTTCATCCGGATATGAAGCGTCCTGAGATTTTTAAGAATGCTTGCCGAACGGAAACTGTCCATGGTAGGGCCCAGCAGCATACAGGCACCGTTGTTTACATTTTTGGTAGCATTGATAAATTCCTGGCTTCCACAGTATACACCGCCTACAGTATCGCTGCTTCCGTTAATGAATTTCGTCAGGGAATGAATGACGATGTCTGCACCTAGTAGGGTAGGAGAAACCGAAAGTGGCGAAAATGTATTATCTACGATCAGCTTCAAACCGTACTTTTTGCAGATTTCAAAAAGCTTTCGTAGATCGGCCACTTCCAGAAGCGGATTGCTCACGCTTTCGCAATATATAATTTTTGTTTTTTCGGTGATGGAGTTTTCAATCGACTCAAAATTGCTGATGTCTACGAAGGTTGTGCTGATTTTGAAAGGTGGGAGAAAATTTTTCAGGAATGCGTAGGTTCCGCCGTAAATGGTTCTGCTTGAGATAATATGATCACCGCTTTTACAGATCTGCATCAGTACGGAGGTGATGGCACCCATTCCTGAAGCGGTCACATTGGCGGCCTCGGTATTTTCCAGCTTTGCCAGTGCCTGGGAAAGATACAGGTTCATCGGGGAAGAATGCCTGGAATACAGGTAGCATCCTTCCGCATTTCCTTCAAATGTATCAAACATCGTTTTGGCAGACAGGAAAGTATACGTGGAGCTGTCTGAAATCGAAGGATTCACACCTCCGAACTCTCCAAAATACTGCAAATCCTGAATTTCATTGGCTGCATTAAAGTCTTTCATATCATACTTCTTTTTATGTTATAAATATGATTAACCTGCCGAAAAATTACAACAAAATATTAAATTGTCAGAATATAAATCTATTGATATTTAAATTGATAGACAAAAAGTTTATTATATTTGAATAAAGTAAAATTTTAACAAAAATTTATCTATGAACTTTGATGAAACGGATAAAAAACTGATGCTGTTTTTACAGGAAGATGCGAAGCAGACGACCAAAGAATTGGCTTACAAGCTTGGATTGTCGGTGACCGCAGTTTACGAACGCGTCCGGAAAATGGAAAACACCGGCGTAATTTCTAAATATGTGGCATTGCTGAACCGTGAGAAAATCAACCGGAATTTTATCGTCCTCTGTCACATCAAACTGGCACAGCATAAAAAAGAATATGTACTCCAGTTTGAAAAGGAAGTGATGAACCTGCAGGAAGTCACCGAATGCTTTCATGTAAGCGGTGATTACGATTACATTCTAAAAATAGGCGTGAAGGATATGGAAGATTACCGGAATTTCATGCTTTCAAAACTCACCACGTTACAGCATATTGCGAGTACCCACAGTTCGTTTATGATCTCTGAAATAAAAAATACCACAGCGATTGTCCTGTAATTTCTGGCAGATACAATTTCCCGCAGATTTGCACAGATCTTCACATTGATATCAAGACAATTTTTAAACAACTGATTTTCATTTATTTAAACGAATGTTTGCACCTGTTTCAACATTCTATTTACTAACCGGTTAGAAATAAAATAACATTGACGTATCGCCTGGAGTAAATGAATTTAAATCTTTTAACTAAATTTTGTATGACTAATTTGGTTTTAGCTATATCTAAAAACTGGAATGGTCAGCAGTTTTAAGGTTTTAAACCAGAACCCCGTTCTTGGATGCAATCGGATCCGGCAGTTCCGTTTCTCCGGTCATCTGCAGAAGATCGATCTCGATGGTCCGGCAGATGGAAAGCATCGGAATATCGAACATCAATCCTTCAAAAGGGTTTTCAGAATAATCACCCACCAGTTCCATAATGATATAGATCCAGCCGATGGTAATACAAAACGGAATGGATACCCAGATTCCCCAATCTCCCAATTTGGCAAATTCACTTACCAAACCTAAAGGAAGCAGCATGATAAAAATAATATTGAAAACAAAGGCCGTGCTTGCGAACTGTCTGGGCAACGGAAACTTTTTTATTCTTTCTGCCTGTCCCTGTAAGGTATAAAATTCATTAAGACAATCCTGCAGCTGCTTCTGGTTAAAATCTGAAATAGCATCCACGTTTTTAAGTTCATTTACATCTTTGGACTGCCGGGCGATAAGATAGGTTGCAAAATTCTTATAATGGGACTGTAAGTCTGCTTCTTCCTCAGACAGATATTTATTAAGAAAAATCGGGGTTCTGCCATAATCCGGAAATCCTGCTTTAATCAGCCGGTTCCGTTTGTGGTCAATATTTTTAAACTGATCTTCTTCTACTTTAATGTGTTCCCATTCGGTAGGTATCAGGAGCTGTTCACGCAGTTGATACAGCCATGCAATATGGCGGCAGACGATTTTCTTCCTGCGCTCTTCCAGATTAATTTCTCCCGTATCTTCCTGGCCGGTTTCAAATGCATAGACCATTGACCCGAGCATCCTGCTGGAATTGACGATTCCGCCCCATATTTTTCTTGCTTCCCATAATCGGTCATAGGCCTGGTTATTTTTAAAACCCACCAGAAAAGCTTCCGCTGTACCGATCAGGGCTACGGGAACCCACGGAATAATCATCCAGTCCCAATGGAAAAAATGGAACAGAACAGCAATTAATGTACACCAGATGGAAATCAGAATCACATGAAATCCCGATAAGTTGAAAATCTGCTTGTAGTTAACGTATTTGGTTGTAATCATAAGCGGTGTAAACTAATTGAAGTCAGCGAAACAATAAGCAAAATAGATACCATATTTTTGTGGTAGCTGCGAAGTTATAGATTGATTTCATATTTAAATGATCCCGAAATCGAAATTGGATCAGCGGCCTTGAAGAAGGAAGCCGGAAGCTGGAGATTCCCGGTTTACCTTATAACTAAGGGCCTTTTTAAATATGATGAGAAACAGATATAAAAAAACCTCCGGATTTCCGGAGGTTGATTATTTTGATCTGAATTAATAGTTCAGCATTTCTTCTATTTTTGCAGTCAGCTTTTCTGCATTCGGAAGCATTTCCTTTTCCAGCACCAGGTTGATCGGTACCGCCGGAACGTCCAGCGATCCCATGGTCTCCACCGGAGCATCCAGGTACCGGAAACAATTCTTTGAGATCCGGTGTGCAAAAGCTTCGGCAAAGGAATTGTTCAGCTGTTCTTCCGTTAATACGATACATTTTCCATGGGCCTTTACCCGTTCGAAAACCAGTTCTTCATCGAGCGGAATTAAAGTTCTCAGGTCGATTACCTCAACCCGTCCGTTGAATTTTTTAACTGCTTCTTTGGCCCAATATACTCCCATTCCATATGTTACAACCAGGAGGGTTCTTCCTTTTTCGGTTTCATCTTGATCCGCTTCGATGATTACTTTTCCTTTTCCGAAAGGCAAAATGTAATCTTCGGCCGGTTCAATGGTTTTGGCATCTTCAGTTCCCGGAACTTTGCTCCAGTACAGGCCTTTGTGCTCCAGCATGATCACCGGGTTCGGGTCATAATAGGCTGCTTTTAATAAGCCTTTAAAATCGGCTGCATTGCTCGGATAGGCAATCTTAATCCCTTTGATGTTGGCAAGAATACTTTCAACGCTTCCGCTGTGGTAAGGACCGCCGCCGCCATAAGCTCCGATCGGAACACGGATGATATTGCTCACCGGGAATGTACCCTGACTTAAATAGCTTGATTTTGAAATTTCCGTAATCAACTGGTTAATGCCCGGATAGATGTAATCGGCAAACTGTACTTCCACGATAGGTTTTAATCCAACGGCACTCATTCCTGTTGTTGAACCAATGATATATGCTTCCTGGATTGCCGTATTGAAAACCCTTTTGCTTCCGAATTTCTTTCCTAAAGTCACCGTTTCGCGGAAAACCCCACCGATTCTTTCCCCGACGTCCTGTCCGTACAGCAAAGCTTCCGGATGCTTCCACATCAGTTCCTGGATCGCGTGGATGGCGGCATCCACCATAACGATCTTCTCCCCGCCCTGAGGTTCGCGGGTACCCGTTTCTTCAGTAATCGGCGTGGGTGCGAAAATGTGCTGCATGACCGTTTCAGGCTTCGGATCTTCAGCTTTCTGGGCCTTGTCAAAAGCTTCTTCCGCTTCCAGACGGGCTTTTTTTGTCATCTGTTTTAATAGTTCTTCGTCAACCCCCGATTCAATCAGATGGTTTCTGAGGATTTCTCCCGGATCTTTCGCTCTGTGTTTGGTCAGGTCTTCTTCATCCCGGTAGAACTCCCGTCTTACTCCTGAAGTATGGTGGCCGATCAGTACGGTTTTCGCACATACGACCAGTGGTTTTCTTTCGGTACGTACAAAGTCCACTGCTTTTTTCATGACCTCGAAACTTTCAATAAAATCGGTTCCGTCCACTCTCATTCTGCCCAGCCCCGTAAAGCCTGCTACAAACTCATAAGCGTCGCAGGTTCTGGCTTCGTCTTTGGTTACGGAGATTCCCCACTCATTATCCTGGACCAGGAAAATAATCGGAAGCTGGTGCAATGCGGAAAACTGAAGTGCTTCACTCACTTCACCTTCCGTTACGGAATTGTCGCCAAGGCTGCAGACCACCACCGGATTGTTTTCAAACTGCTGTAAATTAAAATCCTGAATGTATTTGATTCCCTGGGCAACACCGGCCGTCGGGATCGTCTGCATTCCCGTTGCCGAACTTTGATGGATGATTTTCGGTTTGTCTTCATCCCGGCTTGAAGGGTGGGCATAGTAAGATCTTCCCCCAGAAAAAGGATCGTCAGCTTTTGCCAACAGCTGCAGCATCAGCTGATAAGGTTCGAAGCCGATTCCCAAAAGAATACTTTCGTCTCTGTAATAAGGAGATACCCAGTCTTCTTTTTTCAATTGGTAGGCTGTTGCCAACTGAATCGCTTCATGCCCTCTTGAAGTACTGTGAACGTATTTGGTAACATTTCTGTTTTCTTCGTAGATGTCCGCCATTGCCTTAGCAAGCATCATATGGTTATAAGCTTTTAGCAGAATATCCTGAGAAACTTTTTCGTGAAGTGTATTTTCCATAGAAGACAAAGATAAACAAAAAAATAAAACACTAACAAGCGTTAGTGTTTTATGGGTTATATTGCCGTAAATGCTTTATTTTCTATTCTTTAATCACTTTCTTAGAAATGATGTCATTGCCGGTTTTCACTTCGATAATGTATATTCCCTTAACGTAAGAAGACAGATCAATGCTTTCCTCACTGCCTTTTACCGTTCCCGTCTGCAGCTTTTTGCCGGACAGCTCGTAAATGGTAAAGGAAGATCGGGCAGGCGCCTTTAATACTTTTACATAATCTTTGGTAATGGTCGGGGCGATCACGATTCCGCTGTCTTTTGCCACATCGCTGGTTCCTAAAACAGACTGTTGGCCTAACCCTGTTACCATAATGGAGTAAGTCTGAGGTGCAGGATTACCGGAGTCATCCACCAAGGTTCCTTTATTACCGATTTCCACACGGTAAATTCTTCCGGCTACCGGGTTATCAAGCACGACCTGCTCTACATTATCCACGGTGTTGTCGGCTTTTGTTGCCGGCGTCATCGGATTGTTGGCATCAAGCTTCCAGGGATAGTACATCGTATTGTTTGTTGTATCGATAATTCTTACATCCAGGTCATTGATCAGCTTTGATGTTCTGTTATTGTATACATCAGAGACATACTGATAATTGGGAGTATATTCAGGATCAATCCAGCTGACGGTCACCTTTAACGGTTCACTTCCGGTTGCAGTAATGATTTTGGTATTTTTAACTCCGCTGATGAGGGTTTCGTTATTAAAAACGACAGTATTGTTTGCTTTGCCCACCAGTAGTTCTGCTCCTTTTTTCGCATTGATGAATCCCCAGCCAAACCATGGATCCGGACCTGCGTTTCCGGCTTCAGATGCTGAATGAACGGTAAGAACTTTTGCAGAGGCAGCATTCAGTAAAGCATTACCGAACAGCTGTTTGTAAATCTGGGTCCAGAGCCCGATAATGCCTGTTACCACCGGTGCTGAAAAGGAAGTTCCGCTTCCCTGTGCCCAGGCATTACTTCCTGTAGCGGAACTTGAAGCATACAGGACGTTGGTTCCTACGGTAGAAATATCGGGCTTTATCCCGCCGTCGTCCCGCGGGCCCGCGCTGCTGTAATCCGAGTGAACGACATCGGAAGCACTGGTGTAGCGGTAATTGTTGGTGCCGATGATATCCGTAGCACCTACAACGATGATATTTTTCGCCAGTGATCCGGGACCGATACAGTCGTAGCCCAGCGAACAGTTATTGGCCGGGAGCGTATCGCCGGAACTGAACGGTGCCTGTCCGCTGGATGTTTTATAATATTTTGGAACTGTGGAACCGGTTCCGTTGGGTCCCATTCCGAAAGAATTGCCGGCAGATTTTACAATGATGAAAGAGGGGTTGGTATAAACCAGTGCGTCATAATTATAATCGTTGGAATCATACGTTCCCTGGAAATCGTAAAATGAGCCGCCGCTTTTAGAACCATTGTAGACATACGAAGCAATATTTCCGC
This sequence comes from Weeksellaceae bacterium, assembly GCA_022701545.1. Classification (GTDB taxonomy): domain Bacteria; phylum Bacteroidota; class Bacteroidia; order Flavobacteriales; family Weeksellaceae; genus Chryseobacterium. The sequence continues at coordinate 13,108 of JAKOOG010000309.1, forward strand.
TGCTGTCGTAATTTTCATTCCATCCCGGATTGATTCCATAGGAATGGTTTGAAATATTGGGCATGGCGGTCTGTATTTTCTGGTATACCGTACTGGTTGAAGTGTCTCCGGGTAAAGTAGTGGTGCTGAACATATAACTGTCCATCGTAGAATTGCTGGCCACTCCCTTCGCATTTCCTACGGAAACACCGCTGCTGTTGGATAAAGGCACACTTTTTCCTCCGACAAAACTTCCCACTCCCGTGGAATGATCGGAATAACTCTGCGAACTGTCCTCCCTGTTTGTAACCCTTCCTGTTGCATTGTTGAATGCCGTATGGGCTTCGTAGATCCTGCCCCCGTCGAAGATGGTGTACTTGATATTTTCTCCGTTAAAAGAGCCGGCAAGTCCGGAGACGTTTCCTGCCGTATTCAGCTGGTCAGAATTGGAGTTCATCAGCTGGCGGGTATCCTGCTCCTGCAGGAAATAAGGAATATCGAAATGAAAGCCGCCAAGCCTCGATTTTAGCGAATCTATTTTTTTCTGTGTCGTGCTGTCCGGATTTTTCCCGTAGACTTTTTCAGCATAAGCATCAAACTTTTTCTCATTCTCTACTTTCTGCTTCTCAAATTCCCTTTTTAACTGATCATTTCCTTTTTGTGCATACATGGAAAGGCAGAATAAGGTACCTGCCAGAATTAGATGTTTCTTCATGCCGTTAGCGATTTTATAAATACTTCATAGCAAATGTAGGTAAGATTCGGGATTTGTGGTATCGTTTTAGTAATTCTGCCAGACATCTTAATTAAATTTTAATGAGTCTTAAATTTTTCATATCGTGTGATGGAGAGAGATTTTATTAGTTTAGCCTCGGTTAGGGATCAAATGGGAGATCAGATATTCAATGCCGGGCAGCAATAGTTTATTAGGTAGTTAAATCAGCCCTCGCTGGGCAATATCAAATATGATTGGGTGAACCAAAATTTTTGTAGATTCTTAGAATTGAGTTTTCAAAACAGATCCTTTCCAGACGGAACGGAATTTAAATTTAAGAATATTTACTGCTGATTTTTTATCTTACATATACCTGAAATATGACTTAAAAACGTCTTGATTTAACGGCAACATCAAAAAAATGAAGTAACTTTACATTCTCTTTTTAAATAAAAGCTGAAGTAATACATGTATTTAGTTTTTGACACAGAAACCACAGGGTTACCAAAGAATTTCAATGCTCCGCTTTCAGACTCAGACAACTGGCCAAGAATGGTTCAGATCGCATGGCAGTTGCATGACGACAACGGGACATTAATTGAAAATCAGGATTATATTATAAAGCCGGAAGGGTATGACATTCCCTTCAATGCGGCGAGAATTCACGGGATCACAACGAAAATTGCCAATGATGAAGGGCGTGATCTTGAAGAAATCCTGCACGAGTTTTCCAAAGTGCTGGATAAAGTAAGGGTTGTTTCCGGACACAATGTTGAGTTTGATTACAACATCGTAGGTGCCGAATTTTACAGGAAAAATGTAAAAGACAACCTCCAGGAAAAATCCAAAGCCGATACAATGGTTTTGGGAACCGATTTTTGCCAGCTCGGCGGCGGAAGAGGCGGAAGGTTCAAATCTCCGAAGCTTGAGGAGCTTTACGAAAAATTATACGGGCATAAGTTCGATGAAGCCCATAACGCAGCAGCCGACGTGAATGCTACCGCACAGGTCTTCTTTGAAATGATGAGGATCGGGATTATTCCTGCGGAAGTATTAAAGGTTTCCGAAGATCAGCTGGCGTATTTCAAAACGCTGCATCCGGATCCGATTAAGCCTTTCAATATCGTTATCAGGAGGCAGGTTGCGGATTTCAACAATAAGAAAAAACAACAGGATTTCGGAAGCATTGATGAGATTGATCTTGGAAAATATTTCAATTTCGATAACCACAGTGTTTTCTCTACCCTTACCGCAACTTCGAGCATTAATGATTTGATTAAAAAAGCCACAGATGATAATTTTCCGGCCGTCGGCATGGTGGACCTGGGAAATATGATGGGGGCCTTTAAATTTGTTTCTGCCGTCGAAGGGGCAAACGGAGACCGCGCGAAAAAGCATAAGGAATATTTAACCAAAAAGCAGGAAGCAGAAGAAAACGGAACGGAATTCAATGATCCGGAGCCGGTTTCAGAACCGCTGATTCCTGTCGTGGGCTGCGAATTCTACATTTCAGAACGGTATGAGCAGAAGCAGTTTACCAAGGATGATCCTGACCGCAGAACGCAGGTGGTGTTGTTGGCAAAGGATTTTAACGGATATAAAAATTTAGCCAAGCTTTCCAGTATCGGTTTCCTGAAAGGGTTCTACTTTGGAGTGCCAAGGATAAGCCGTGATCTGATTGCCCAGTACAGGGAAGGGATCATTGCCCTGACTTCCGGAATTCACGGTGACATTCCGGATGCCATTTTAAATACCGGGGAACAGAAAGGGGAAGAGCTTTTCAGATGGTGGAAAGATACTTTCGGCGACGATTTCTATGTTCAGCTCCAGAATCACAAACTGCCTGAAGAAGAGCATTTGAATGATGTGCTGCTGCATTTTGCCGATAAATACAATGTGAAGATTTTAGCCCAGAACGAAACATTTTATACCAATAAAGACGATTCGAATATCCAGGATATCGTAAGCTGTATCAAGGACGGTGAAAAGCTGTCGACTCCCGTCGGAAAAGGGTTTGGCAAGAGAAGAGGGCTGGCGACAGAAGAATATTACATTAAAAATCCGGATGAGATCAAAGAAGCTTTTCTGGCTTATCCCGATGCTTTCGATGCATACGAGGAATTTTTTGCGAAATTCAAGCCTTATACCTTAAAGCGTGACGTTTTGCTTCCGAAATTCGATATTCCGCAGGAATTTATTCATCCCGAAGATGATGTTGACGGCGGAAAACGTGGGGAGATGGCCTATCTTACTTACCTGACATTCGAAGGCGCAAAAAAGAGATACGCTGAAACCGGAATTACCGATGAGATTAAAGAACGTCTCGACTTCGAGCTGGAAGTTATTGCCAACACGGGTTATCCCGGCTACTTCCTGATCGTACAGGATTTTTGTAACGAAGCCCGGAAAATGGGTGTTTGGGTTGGGCCCGGACGTGGTTCGGCAGCCGGTTCTGCGGTGGCTTACTGCATCGGGATTACCAATGTAGATCCGATTAAATACGACCTCCTTTTTGAGCGGTTCCTGAACCCTGAAAGGGTTTCCATGCCCGACATCGATATCGACTTCGATGATGAAGGACGAGATAAAATTATTAAATGGGTAATCGATAAATACGGACAGAATCAGGTGGCGCAGATCATTACCTATTCCGTTCTCGGAGGTAAATCAGCCATCAAGGATGCGGGAAGGGTACTGGACCTCCCGATTCCCGATACCAACAATATTGCCAAGCTTATTCCTTCCGTTCCCGGAATGAATATCGCAAAGGCCCTGTCCAAATACGATAAATTAAGACCGGAAGATCAGATGCTGGTCGATGAGATGAGAATGGTGCTGGACAGTTCTTCGGATCCCCGGCACAGTGTGCTTGCCAGCGCGAAAAAAATGGAAGGCTGTATCCGGAATACCGGAATTCATGCATGCGGGGTAATTATTACGCCTGAAGATGTAAGTAACCTGGTGCCCGTAACCATTGCAGCAAAAGATGCCGATATTTTGGTTTCTCAGTTCGACAACTCGGTGGCGGAAAGTGCCGGCCTCCTGAAAATGGACTTTTTGGGACTGAGGACACTGACGATTATTAAAGATGCCCTGAAGCTGGTAAAAGAAAGGCACGGGGTAGACATTGATCCTGATGAAATTCCTCTGGAGGATACCAAAACCTATCAGCTCTTTAAAGAAGGACGGACCATAGGGATTTTCCAGTATGAAAGTCCCGGAATGCAAAAATACATGCGGGAGCTGAAACCGACGGTTTTTGCCGATCTTATTGCCATGAACGCTTTATACCGTCCGGGCCCGATCAAATACATCCCGAATTTCATCAACAGAAAACATGGAATCGAGGAGATTGTCTACGATTTACCGGAAACGGAAGAATATTTAAAGGAAACCTACGGAATTACCGTTTACCAGGAACAGGTAATGCTTCTCTCCCAGAAACTGGCCAACTTTACAAAAGGGGAAGCCGATACGCTGCGAAAAGCCATGGGGAAAAAGCAAATCGACGTTCTGAACAAAATGTATCCTAAATTCATCGAAGGCGGACGAAAAAACAACCTCGATGAAGGCAGACTGGAAAAAATCTGGAACGACTGGAAGGCCTTTGCCGAATATGCGTTCAATAAATCCCACTCGACCTGCTATGCATTTGTTGCCTATCAGACGGCTTTCCTGAAGGCCAACTATCCTGCAGAATATATGGCCAGCGTAATGAGCAACAACATCAACAATACGGAATCGATTACCATGTTTATGGAAGACTGTAAAAGTATGGGGGTTGATGTACTGGGGCCGGACGTTAATGAATCGCAGTATAAATTTTCGGTAAACGAAAAAGGGCAGATCCGTTTCGGGCTCGGAGCCATCAAAGGAATCGGGGAGGGGCCAAGTGAAGCCATCACCAAAGAAAGAAAGAACGGAAGATTTAAAAATATTTATGATTTCTTCGAAAGAATCCTGCCTTCCCAGATGAATAAAAGGGTGGCGGAAAGTCTGGTGCTGGCCGGAGCATTTGATGAACTGGATTCGTTCCACCGTGGGCAGTATTTTGATATTGACATGGCCGGAAAGACCAATCTGGAGCGTCTGATCCGTTACGGGCAGAGTTTTCAGGAAAGCAAGAACGAAATGGAATTTTCCCTTTTCGCGGATTTTGCGGAGGAAGTCCAGATCGAGCAGCCTAAACTTGCGCCGTGTCCGGAATGGCCGAATATGCATAAGCTGAATAAAGAAAAAGAGACCATAGGCTTCTACCTGTCTGCGCATCCGCTGGATGAATTCAAATATCAGTTCCAGTTCATGCAGGGGCAGCTTTCCAAAAAGTCGGTCCTGGAAAAAGATGAAGAAGTGAAGCTGGTGGTGGATGAAGTTCCTGTTTTAGAGCAGGAAACGCCTGAGGAAATTGCTGATCTGGTGGAAATCGTTTCCGACGAACTGCTCACAGGTGAAGAGGAAATTATAGAAGAAGTAACCAAAAAAGCTGAGCCGAAAGGGGTCTTTCAGTTCCTGAATCTCGATGAGGTAGATGCCTACAAAGAACAGGCTTTTGCCAACAAGCAGGAAGAACTGTTTGAGGAAAAGAAAAAAGACTGGAAAACCTTACAGAAGGAAAGGGAAAACGGCGGTGCCGGAAAAGAATATACAGTAGCCGGACTTATTACCGAATATCGGGTACAGGACGGTTTCAGAAGCGGGGAAAAGGTAGCTTTTGTAACCCTGGAGGACTATTCGGGATCCTATTCTTTCCGTTTGGGCGACCGGGATTACATGAAGCTGAAAGAAAAGCTGGAAGTTCAGCGGTTCGTCATCTTTAAAATTAAGTTTGCCCAGGTGAAGGACGGCAGGGTTTTCGTTAATGTAAATGAAGTCATTGAGCTTCAGGAAGCTTTCGAGCGGTTTGCGAAAAGCATTTCGCTGGTGATGGATGTGATGGATTTCCGTCCGGAAGACCTCCGTTTTTTCAGAAATGTGCTGGAAAAGAATCAGGGAAGTCAGAAGCTCAAGTTTTACATTAAAAATGTAGAGGAGGATTCAAAAGCGGAGCATCTTGAAGTACAGTCGATGAAACATTCGGTAAATCTGAGCGGTGAGCTGATTAAGGAAATTCA
>JAKOOG010000323.1 GCA_022701545.1 Weeksellaceae bacterium
GAAGAAATATTTCTTAAATCTTAGTCTACGATGAATTTCGCAGCAAAAGCATCGGTTTTCAGGATGTAATTTCCTTTTACCAGGCCTTTAAGATCGATTTTATTGGAATGTTTAAAAGGATTCTCAAAGGTTTCAATCAGTTTTCCTGAGAAATCATAGATCTGCGCTTTTGAAATTTTGCTTAGGTTTTCTCCTTTTACAAACAATTCATTGTTTTTTACGGGGTTAGGGTAGATGCTGAAAGCGGCTTTGTCCTTTGAGGTTTCCGCAGTGGCCAATATGCTGTAGCAGGTCCAGCTTAAATCATCGATGGCAATTCTGTTGTCTGTGACAGGATTTACAATGCTGATGACAATGTTTCCGCTTGCGTTGATATTATTGATAGTAAACGGCTGAGTTGAAGTAGATGTGTAAGGGATGGTACCCACTGTGTTACCATTTATCTTTAAATCTAAACTGCCTGCCGTACCTGAAAATTTTAATTGTGCTTTGACCGTCAGGCTCTGAATTCCTCCGGAAATGGTTGAACTTGTTAAATTCCCGTTTCTTACGGTAATGGCTTTATCTCCGGTTCCGTTGATGTTCTGGTCGGTTCTGGCATCTGTAGCCGTCCAGGTAATATTATTGCTCGTCCAGTTTTGTGTCGTGTAAGAAGAACTTGCTGCCGGAATATTGGAGAAGTCTTCCGTTCCGCAGCTTCCTCCCGGCTGTCCGCCGGCAAGGGTGGTTCCCTGAGCGGTATTGCTCGCCGCAGAAACATTTCCTGCCGCATCCTTCGCAATCACATAGAAATTGTAGGTGGTCGATGGGTTCAGTCCGGAAACAGTAGCCGTCGTTCCTGTAACGGTAGCATAGACGGTTCCGTCTTTATAAATGTCATACCCTGCCACACCAACGTTATCCGTGGAAGCCGTCCAGCTTAACGAAATGGAGTTGGAAGAAGGGTTGTTGGTAATTAAATTCGTAGGAACCGTCGGTGCCTGGGTATCGGCAACCGGTGTTCCCCAAATCTGCGCTGCATACTCAGGATGATCGATATAGGGGTTTCGGTTTCCCTGATAATTATAAGACGCATTGTTTCTGGCGATCTCTGTCGCAGAAACCGGATCTGCCGCATGCCATGCCAGCAGCTGGTTCAGTTCCCAGGTCTGTAATCCCGGAAAAGCAGAACCTCCCAGCATGTTTCCTGTTCCGAAGCCGGAAAGCTGGGATTCATACCTTGTTACAAAATACAGGATCATCCGGGCGATGTCTCCTTTAAAAGCATCAATCGGCTCAAAAACCGTTCCCGAATATCCCGGAGAAACGGAAGTTCCCAGTTTTGATCCGTTCTGGGAAGTGTATGAGGCGGAACCTACTTTGCCGTAAGGAAAGTTTGACCGCATGCCGTTTACTTTACCGTCGGTCGGTCTGATGAAATTGATGTCTGAAACCATCGGTGCGTTGCTGTTGAATAAGCTCTGGGGAACAACGTGTTCCCTGTTGTAGCAGTCTCCTTCGCTGTTGTATGATCCGCACTGCCCGCTCGGGTAGTTAAAAGTATAAGGGTCGCTGCCATTTGGATTTTCGGAGTAAAGATCCAGGATGGTGTTGTCATTTTCATAGCCCGGCATGGCGATGTTGTCGCGGTCTGTGGTCTGATACCCGTTCCAAAGCCCGTTGTAACCGTGATCCACGTGCCCGTTGGTAATAATCTGTTTAAGTTTGGTTTTTAAAGCCGCTCCGGTAAGGCCTGTTGTGCCGTCATAATAACCGGTCGGAATCTGCGCAAACGTACCGATAAACGCAAATACCAGTAAAAAAGGGAATAAATGTCGTTTCATTTTTAAAAATTGGGCCGTAAAGGTACAAAAAAATGAATGCGGAATGTGTTAATTTTTAGTAATGTACTCCCTGCTGATCTTTGAGAATACCCAGGAAATCCCGAATCCGAATAAAGAGGCGGTCAGGGCAACGATCAGGTAATTTTTCCCGACAATCTTTACCGGGAACGGAAGGCTTTCATTGGCTTTAAAGAATTCCGTGTACTGCTGGAAATAGCAGAGGCCTGTGCCTGCAATCAGTCCGGAAATGATTCCCAGAACCACAATCAGGATCCCGGTGTAAAAATATACCTGCCGTAAATGGCTTAACGGAAACCCTAACGAAACGAGGGATTTTGCCTGTTCTTTCTTATCCAGCTGAAGGATAATAATGGCACCGGCCAGATTGAAGGTGGTGATGAAGATAACGAGCGCAAAAATTAAGTAGATAAATAATTTTTCGGTATTGATCATTTTCCAGAACGCGGCATTTTCTTCCTGCTTGGTTTTAATGTCAATCTGTTTTCCGAGAGGCGCTTTTCCGCCTTCAACGGGATCGCCGAAAGTGGAAATGAGCTGCTGCTTTACGGCATCGGCATTCTCAGGATTTTTAAGCCTGATCACAATCTGATAGGCCGAATTTTTGGGAAGGTTCAGCAACTCCTGCGTCAGTTCGATCGGAGCAATGATGTAATTGTCCAGCTGGTCTTTTCCGGGGAAAAGTCCGGTGACCAGAATGTCTTTTTTGTTGTAAATGTCCTCTTCTTTGTTGATGATCCCGGTGCCCGGCTTCGGCATGAATACTGTGGCATAGCCGTTCTCGGTAGCTACCGGAACGGACAGCCGGATGTCCAGCGAATTTTCCATCAGAACTTCATTGGAATATTTAAACCCCGGATAAACGCCGTAGAACACTTCTTTATTGATGGGATTCACTTTCGTATAAGCCGAATCAACACCACGGAGATAGGCAATGTCGCCTTTGCCGTTGAAGCTGATGTATACTTTTTCTTCAATCACCCTGGAAAAATGGCTGATCTCCTTATTGTTTTTTAGAACGGAAGTGATCCGGTCCAGGTCTTTCAGGGTTTTGCCGGAAGTGCTTTTAATGGTCAGGTCGGCGTGGAGGTTGGAAATCAGGTCCTTGTTGAGGTCTTCCAGGCCTGAAAAAACGGAGATGATGACAAACATTGCGGTAACGGCTACCGTCATCGCACCCACCGCCAACCAGGTAATAAAGGTCACGGCCGTGCTCCCTTTCTTTGACAAAAGGTAACGGGAAGCAATATAAAAAGCAATGTTTTTCAAGGGTTACAAAATGGGATTATCGCCTTCGCCTCTCAGTTCGCGCTCCAGTTTTTCAACATCGTCCAGCGTCGTATCCAGGTAAAAATTAAGATTCGGGATCACGCGCACCTGCTTGGCCATTTTCTGACCGATGAAATTCCGGTACTGCGCCTTGTTTTCCTCGATCTCCTTCATCACGGCCTTGCGGTGTTCTTTCGGGAAGATGCTTAAATAAATCTTGGCAATGCTGAGATCCGGCGTTACTTTTACGTCCGAAACCGATACCAGAATGCTCTGTTTGCTTTCCGAGGCCTGCTTGCGGAAAAGTTCTGCGAAATCTTCCTGTATGATCTGGGCTACTTTTCTTTGTCTGTTACTTTCCATAATTTCTGCAAATTTAGTACTTTTGTTTGAATTGCTGCCCCGAAATCCGGCGGCTCTTTCAAAATTACGACTTAATTTATTTTATTCTTTATGAAATTAGAACATATCGGTATTGCCGTACAATCCTTAGGGGTTTCCGACGAACTTTTTGCGAAGCTGCTGGGAAAGGAATCCTATAAAAAAGAATCGGTGGAGCGGGAAGGGGTCACCACCTCCTTTTATGCTGCCGGCGAAAGCAAGATCGAGCTTCTGGAAGCAAGCCGGGAAGACAGTCCCATTTCCAAATTCATCGGTAAAAAAGGGGAAGGCATTCATCATCTGGCGTTCGGCGTGGACGATATCGCGGCCGAAGTGCAAAGACTGAGAAAAGAAGGCTTCGAATTTATCTCCGAAGAACCCAAAGAAGGTGCTGATAATAAACTCGTTGTCTTCCTTCACCCTAAATCCACCAACGGCGTCCTCGTAGAATTGTGCCAAGAAAAACCTTAAATAATTTTGTAGAAACAGAAATTTTACTATTTTTGCAATCACAAAATTTAACCAAATTTTTGAGGTCCTATAGCTCAGT
>JAKOOG010000365.1 GCA_022701545.1 Weeksellaceae bacterium
TGGTAGATACCGGCGATCCGACGGGCAGTTCTTACAAAATGGAAGACCAGCAGGTTTCACTTTATCTGGTAAGGCCGAAAAATGATTCTCAGATAAAAGAACCTTTTTTTATTAAGATCAACAGGAAAACCGGAAAGCTCGAAGCGAAGCGTATCGGGAAATAATTTTAGACTGAAAGAAAGAAGTCAGAGGCCGGATGTTTTTTCCATTCACGGGTTACTAAAATCTTGAATATTAAAAGTTACTTCCATTACCCTTAAACAAACCCTTAAGATCTGATAAGGTTTTCATGAAAATGAACATGAGCATCGCTTTAATCCTGCTGTTAAATAAAATCTTTGATTTTTCTTAATCGATCTTAACCCCTTAATGTCTTTTAATTGTTCACACTTCTTCATTTAACTTCAAGCATTAATCACCCATCTTCCGGCTTCCCACAACTAATTCCCATAGTTTTCATAAAACCCGGTCATTAGAATTTTAAAACTTCTTTAACTGGATTTTCTTCGGACAATGCGTAAATTTGGGCTACAATAAATTTAAGAACAATGCTTAATTTCGAGTTTAAAAATCCAACCAAAATACTTTTCGGAAAAGGGGAAATTGCAAAAATTTCTAAAGAAATCCCGGCAGATGCCAACGTATTAATGATCTACGGCGGCGGAAGCATCAAAAACAACGGCGTTTATGACCAGGTAAAAGAAGCTTTGAAAGACCACCAGGTGTATGAATTCGGCGGAGTGCCGGCGAATCCGGAATACGAAGTTTTAATCAATGCCCTGAATCTTATCAAAGAAAACAACATCACCTTCCTTCTGGCAGTAGGAGGCGGTTCCGTAATCGACGGAACGAAATTCCTTTCGGCAGCGGCAAATTATGAGGGAGATCCTTGGGAGATCCTGACGAAACCCGTAAGGACTTTTGAAGGCGAAGGCATGCCATTCGGTACGGTTTTAACGTTACCGGCAACAGGCTCCGAAATGAATTCCGGCTACGTAATCTCCAGAAGGGAAACCAATGAAAAATTGTCTACCGGCGGTCCGGGACTGTTCCCACAGTTTTCGGTACTGGATCCTGAAGTGGTACGGTCGATCCCGCCAAGACAAATCGTTAACGGATTAACGGATGCCTACACCCACGTTCTGGAGCAATACATGACGGCTCCTTCATCCGCCGATTTGCAGGAAAGGATTGCAGAAAGCATTCTCATCAGCCTACAGGAAACGGCTCCGAAAGTTCTGTCCGGTGATTTTGATTATAATGCCGCCGGAAATTTTATGTGGTGCTGTACCATGGCGCTGAACGGACTCATCCAGAAAGGCGTAATCACCGACTGGGCCGTGCATGCCATGGGCCATGAATTAACCGCTTATTTCGGAATCGATCATGCAAGAACCTTGGCAGTTATTGCGCCTTCTCATTACCGGTATAACTTTGAGACCAAAAAAGAAAAGCTGGCGCAGTATGCGGAAAGAGTCTGGGGAATTACCAATGGCACAACAGAAGAAAAAGCAGAAGCCGGTATCAGAAAACTGGAAGAATTTTTCCACAGCCTGAACATCCAGACCCGACTTTCCGAATACACCGACGATTATAACGGGACGGCAGAGCGTGTAGAGAAAGCGTTTACCGAAAGAAACTGGCTGGGCTTGGGTGAATATAAAAAACTGACTCCTCAGGATGCATATAAAATTGTGGAGATGAGCTATTAATTGGCTGGAAGCAGGATGATGGAGGCTTGAAGTTTAGTAGCAGTAAAGAAAGTTAGAACGACGGCAAATATTTTCAGCGTCTGTCTTTCATCCTGTTAATTAGCTTTAAATAGTAAATTACGGATATGAACGTCCAGCATCCGACACCCTGCTTCCATCTTATTTACCTTTTCTGCAAACATTCGTTTAAAAAACCTAAATTTCATTATATATATTTCAAATTTATTTATATTTTAGCATATTCTAAATTTGTAAAAATGAAAAAAACGTTACTTTTATTTGCCTTTTCAGCGCTAGCGCTTACTTCCTGTGAAGATGATGATATCCAAGCTTATGAAATGGATATGATGAAAGGCGATTGGAAGATTAGTAAAAAAGAAGTAATATCCGGGAAAGACGATAAGACCGCAATTAATACAGAAGTTCCTACAGGATGCAGTGTTAAAGATAATTTAGAATTCAGGACCGATTACTACACTTCATTTACCACATACGGCGGAACAGGAACCAACTGCCAGGTAGCTACGAAACTTGAAGGAAATTACACTTACAATACTGAAACCAAAGACCTGGTGGTTACCTACAAGAATAACAGTCCGGTAAGTTACCGAATTGTCGTGCTAACCAGCTCGGAAATGAGAATCAAGCAGATGTCCGGTAACATCGATCAGAATGGAGACACGATCGTAGACGCAGAATACATTACCTACAAAAGATAAAAAGAAACTCCCGGAATTTCGGGAGTTTTTTAATTAAATGAAAAAGAGAATTTAATAGACCCTAAAATTATTAAACAATGAAGAAGATGTTTTCAGCATTTTTACTGCTGACTTTTGCCCTGTTCTTTTCACAGGAAAAACCGATGTTCTGGCAGGATATCCAACATTTTAAACAACTGGATCAGGAAAACCCGCCGGCAAAAAATGCCATCCTTCTACTGGGAAGCTCCTCATTCACCAAGTGGACAGATGTCGCCAGCTACTTCCCGGACAAAACCATTATCAACAGAGGTTTCGGAGGCTCAAGGCTTACCGATCTCAATGATTACGCGAATGATCTCCTGAATCCTTACCAGCCCAAACAGATCATTATCTACTGCGGTGAGAACGATTTTGCAGACAATAGCCAACTTAAAGCTGATGTCGTGGTTGATCGGTTCAGGACATTCTATAAAAAAATCAGAGCCAAATTCCCGAATATCGAAGTGGATTATATTTCCATCAAGTATTCCCCGAGCCGCGAAAACCTGTGGCCACAGATGCGGGAAGCCAATAAGAAAATTGCCGCTTTCATGAAAAAGCAGCCGCGGTCGAAATTTATTGACATTACCGCAGTCATGCAGGACAAGAA
>JAKOOG010000376.1 GCA_022701545.1 Weeksellaceae bacterium
TTCATTGCTGTTTTATTTCGATTCAAAAGTAGGCTGAAATTTCAGGAGGAATAAATTTTTGTAACTGAACGGTAGATTTTGCAAGCCGAACGGTAAGAATTGATTTTTTGCCTGTGATGCAGAGATTAAATTGGAAGTAAAGGAAAGATTTTAATATAAGCCTAGCGCAGAAATGAGGGAATGAGGATGGAAGAGGGAATCCGGATGCCAAGATTTTATTCTGTATTGATTTAGCCAAATGAATATTAATCAATATTATCAAATTCACATTAATTTTAGGATCATAGATCGTTTTAAACACCCCGTCAAAAATTCTTTGAATTTCGCCAACCCTCCAAAGGAGTGAAATTTAGATTAAAATATGATCCGTGATTTATTATTTAGGGTTAAGCTTTAATAAGCAGAATTTGCCATTTCAGTCATGATCTTAAATAAAATTGACGAGCAAAGCGGATTGACCTGACCATTCACTTTTAATTAACCGGAATGCAGAAATCCACGATCATTTTTCCTTCGGGATGTTCCTTGAAATTGGTATGGTAAATTTCAAACGGCAAAGCTTTACGTACGGAGTAGTTGTTTTCTTTCATCCACAGAAACAGGGATACCCAGCTTTTCTCAAAATCATGGAGGGTGACTTCCCCGGTTCCTACGATAAATTTTCCCGCCTCGATGGTTTCGGCAAATACTTCGCCCTCCTGCTTGTCCAATTTTTTGTCTAAAAGCATGCAGGCATGGATTCTTACTTTATCTGCAGGCGTAACTTTAAAGCTGTCGTGATACACCGAAATCATCTTTACATTTTCCCCGGGAAACAATTTTTCCCTTATTGCCCAATCGATCAGGATAGAATAAGAAGATTCCACATGGGTAATTCCCAGGCTCATAACGGCTGCCAGATTCATTTCGGGAAGATGGGCAACATTAATTTTTAAATTCATTTTTGTCCAGTTTAAAAGGGTTTCGATGTTGCAAAGGTAAGTGCTGAAAACCGCATCGGCTTGTCCATTCTTGCTTTCCTGTAAGCGGATCTGATGAAAATGTTCCGGTACCGATTTCCTGAATGCCGAAGGGGATTGCCCGTAATGATTTTTAAAAGTTTTGGTAAAAGCAGCGTGGCTTGAAAAACCAAACTGAAGGTAAATATCCTTCAGGCTTACCTGCTTTCTCAGCGCCAGATAAAACGCTGATCTCTCGGTTCTTTTCCTGCTGATGTACTGCTGAACCGTTTCGCCGGTAACCAGCCTGAAAATCCGGTGAAAATGGAACGGCGAATAGGCGCCGATCTCAGCAATTTTCTGCAGAGACAGGTCGGTATCCAGGTGGTCATCAATATACCGGATGGCTTTTACAATTCTCTTTTTGTACGCTTTCACTTTTAAGGCATTTGACGCAAATGTATAAAGTCCGGAAGAAAGGAACTTGTCTTTTATTGCTATTTTATAAAAAATCCTCTGATTGTGAAACTTTTCGTCAAATCTTTATTAAATTTATCCTACAATCACTTTAAAACATTTAAACAATGAAAAGTACAACATTATCCTTATTGGCAGGCTGCGCGCTTCTTGCGGTTTCCTGCGGAACCACCAACACTTATCCGGTGCTGTCTAAAAGCAACACCCAAACGGGAGGAACAGCCAAATTTACCCAGAAAGGAGACGAGGTGATCATGAAGCTTGCCGTGACGAACCTTACCCCGGGAATCCACGCCGTACACATCCATGAGAAAGGCGACTGCTCGGCCGCAGACGGAACCTCTACCGGCGGACACTGGAACCCGGCCAAGGACGACCATGGAAAATGGGGTGCCGAACACTTCCACATGGGAGATATCGGAAACCTTACTGCCGATCAGAGCGGAAATGCAATGCTGACCTTCAAGACCGATAAATGGTGCCTGGGATGTGCCGATGCCTCCAAAAATATTATCGGAAAAGGCATGATCATTCATGCGGCAGCTGACGACTTCCATACCCAGCCTACGGGAAATGCCGGAGGAAGAGTGGGTTGTGTGGAGATCAAGTAATTACTTATTTTCAATAAAAAAACTGCTGGTTTTCATCAGCAGTTTTTTTATTTTTTAATGGCAAATCATTAGATTCTTTATAAAAATGTCCTCAGCTTTATGTTTTTGGTAAAAGCAGTTTTTTCGCTTGCGCTGATTCTTACAAATAATCTGAAAAATAACCTTTGCCAGATAAAGGGTTTTAAACTTTTTTCAACCTGTCAAAATTTCCTTGACCGTTGAAACTGATCATTATCAGACATAAAAAAACCGCTGACGTTGATCAGCGGTTTTTCATATTTTAAGATTTTACATTCATGTCTGCAATAATGTTCATTGCTTCCTGAAGGTAAAGGTCTTTCTTAAGGTTTTTAATCCAGATCTCGGATTTCTTCTTGAAAGCTTCATCTTTCTTCTCCCTTTCGATTTCGTTCTGGTACAGGGTAAACTGAAGCCCGTTTTCAAATTTCGTCAGCGACTTGAATTTGTCGATCTGCGCTTTTCTCTGCTTCATCAATTCGTTGAACTTATTAATGTTCAAAGTAATCGTTTCCTCTTTATCCAGTTTCTCTCTCCATTGTGCTGACTCCAGTAAAAGCTGGTATTTCGAGTTTTTAGCCATTCTGTCATTGCTGGCTTTCTCCAGGGCCTGAATATTGAAATAATTCAGTTTCTGGAAGCTGGTAGCAGGAATTTTATCCCACGCAAGCGCGTAATCGTCGTATCTTTCTCCAACCTCAGCATAAGTAAAGAAATCTTTCATCTGGATATCGGAAACAATTCCTTTTCTTTGGGTAGATTCTCCCGTGATTCTGTAGAATTTCTGGATGGTAAGTTTCAGAGATCCAAAGTCGTCTTCCGTATTTAAGAATCGGTTTAGGTCCACAAAAGTCTGTACCGTTCCCTTTCCAAAGGACTGAGGCGATCCGATGATCATGGCTCTTCCGTAATCCTGCATTACCCCGGCTAAGATTTCCGATGCTGAAGCAGACAATTCGTTCTGCATAATCACCAACGGACCTGTCCATACCGGTGTTTCGTTTTTGTTCTTTAGTGTCTGGATTTTCCCGTTTCCGTCTTTTACCTGAACATAAGGTCCGGCCTGCATGAACAGTCCCATGATATCGCCTACTTCCGTCAAGGATCCTCCTCCGTTATTTCTAAGATCCAGAATAATTCCCTGAATTCCCTGGGCTTTCAGTTTAATAATTTCATTTTTGATATCATCAGAAGCATTTCGGCCGTTCGGATTTTCAAAATCGGCATTGAAACTCGGCAAGTTGATGAATCCGTATTTTTTACCGTTCGGAGAGTTTACCACAATACTTCTGGCGAACGTATCTTCAATAGCAACTTCTTCACGGATCATCGTAACGTCTTTTATCGATCCGTCTTTCTTCTGAACCGTAAGGGTCACCGGCGTACCTTTCTCTCCTCGGATTAAACGTACCGCTTCGTCGGAAAGCATTCCCACTACATTCACAGCATCTTCTTTCGGCTTGGATTTTACTTTCAGGATTTTATCCCCTTCGGAAAGCTGCTTGGATTTCCATGCGGGAGCTCCGATCGTAAGAGCACCCAGATAGAGATTTCCTTTTTTCTCCTGGATGATGGCACCAATCCCGATTACTTTTCCGGTAAAATTAGTGTCAAAATCTTCTTTGTCTTTTGGAGAATAATAGTTGGTATGCGGATCGAAAACTTCAGTATAGGCATTCATATACACCGTAAACCAATCCATTTTTTTTCTCTTTTTGAATCTTGTAAAGGTTTCTTTTACAAGATCTTTTACCTCATCCGTTGCTTTTTTAAGCTTCTGATCGGCTGCAAGCGGCTGATATTTGATGGTATCTTTCAGGTTGTATTTCTGTACGGAGTCCTTTTTCTCTTTCTGAGCTTCTTCCTTGCTGTTCATCGATTCAATTTCCTGAAGGATATTATACTTGATGAACTTCTTCCACTCGTTGTACTGCTCCTGCTTGTTGGCAGGCACCTTTTTCATTTTCGGCTCCAAAACAAGCGTTTCGTCTTCTTCAAGATTGATCGGCTTGCTGAAAATATCCTGGGTGATTTTGTCGATTTCATCCACCCGCTGGTACAATCGGTCGATCGTCAATTTATAGAAGGTAAGATCGCCCTGATTGATGTAATCGTCCAGCTTGGTTTCATGCTTTCCGAACTCATCCATATCCGACTGCACGAAATATCTTTTGCCCGGATCTACCAATTCAAAATAATGCTTGTAAACATCTTTGGAATAAGCATCATTGATCGGTTTTGGGCTGTAATGTAAATAAGAAAGTGTATTTTTTACGCTCACCATTATCGTCTGCATCTTTTCATCATCATTTTTAGGCGAATTGAAACAAAACATTAGACTTGTTAATGGAATTAGGAGTAAAAATTTATTCAGTTTAAAATTTTTCCACATAAATCTGTAATGTATTTTTATTAATTTTTTAAAAAGTTGTTTGATAAGTCGTCCTTTTTCCGGCACCGTTACAAACTATCAAATTTAATACCTTATTTGCAATTATCAATTAGTTTTAAGAGATTTTATTAATATAGCGGTTTTCATCAATTCAGACTGTTAAAATTCGGAATAAAAAGAATAAATGATAAATTAGAAAGTTATGATTGCTGCTTTCCTGACAGATATTTTGAATGATAAAAATAAATATGACCGGTAAAAGTTTTACCGGAATATCCAATTATAGTTGATCAATAATGATTACACAAAACCAATGGAATATTCAGATAATATTTAAATACAAAGGTTTTTAAAGAAAAGCTTTTATAGTATATTTGTTAAAATTAAAAAATTAATATGGAAAGACCCCTTATTCTGGTAACCAATGACGATGGAATTACAGCACCCGGTATCAGAAATCTTGTCAGTTTTATGAACGAAATCGGAGACGTGGTGGTGGTGGCTCCGAATTCTCCGCAAAGCGGTAAAGGCCATGCCATTACCATCAATTCTACCCTGAGCTATGAGGAAGTTCACCTGGAAGGGCCACAGACGGATTTTTCGTGCAGCGGAACACCGGTAGACTGTGTGAAGATGGCATTAGATAAAATATTGCCGAGGAGGCCGGATATCGTGGTGTCCGGAATTAATCACGGGGCAAATTCATCTATTAATGTCATCTATTCGGGGACGATGTCTGCTGCCGTAGAAGCAGGGGTAGAAAATCTTCCTGCGATCGGGTTTTCGCTGCTGGATTTCAGCTGGGAAGCCGATTTTACGCAAGCCAAGGAATACATTCAGAATATCGTCAGAAGAACCCTGGAAAACCCAATGCCGAAAGGGATTGTTCTGAATGTAAACATTCCGAAACTTGCCAAGGAAGAGATCAAAGGTATCAAAGTCTGCAAGCAGGCCCATGCCAAATGGGAAGAAAGCTTTGACGAAAGGGTAAATCCCCACGGTAAAAAATATTACTGGCTGACCGGTTATTTCAACAACATGGATGAATCCGAGGATGCTGATGAAACGGCTCTGGCCAACGGATATATTTCCATTGTCCCTGTAAAGTTCGACCTTACGGCTTATGAGTATATAAATACGCTGAATGAGGTGATGAAATTTGATTAAATAAAATAGATAAGGCGTAAATTTTTTTACGCCTTAATTTTTTCCCACGAATCACACAGATTTCTACAGATCGTTCCTTGGTATTTTCTATCTAAAAAGATATGACATTAATAGGCACGGGCTTTAGTCTATTTACCTTACCGTGTACAATAACCGGCTTTAGCCGAAACTTATCAAAACAACACCTTATCCTCTCTCCTCAGTTCTTCCAGGTATTTGATTTTATCATCGCGGTAAAAAAGATTCATTGTTTCAAACGGAATGAGCTTCAGATCTTTATTGACGATATGAACGCAGGATTTCTTTACTGCCCGCACGTCAAAATCATGGGCATCCATAAAGTTCATGATGATGATCCTGAACAGGTTGTCGTAATCCAAATCAGGCGCGGAAACTTCAGGAAGGCAGCACAATAGCTGGTTGACTTTAGGCTGTACTTTATCTACGGAAATCCCGGTGCTGAAAATATCCAGCAGCTGCATCTGCAATCCGGTATCCTGTTCGTAAACGATGGTATTCCGCGTTTCATTGTTCAAAAGATCAGCCGGATTGATGTATCGTGTCAAAGGAATAATTTCTCCTTCCAGCTTCAGGATATACCCCATGGCCAGCGCATCGGGATTGCATGGAACCGGAATCAGGTCATCCGAATTCAGCAGCGGAAACTGGTTTAGTATTTCCTGTCGTACTTCGGTAAGCGTTATTTTTTCGTATGCCGAATCTTCCCGGTTTCTCCCGGCAATTTCCACCGGCTGGAAGGTAATTCCGCGGACACATTTCTGTTTTAAGGCAAACTCGATGATCCTGCCGATTTCATCAATATTCTTGTCTTTTTGCAGGACAATAACCAGCGTGGTTGAAAGATTCAGGGCATTTAATTTTTCCAAAGCTTTCATCCGGACCTCGGTAAGATCTCTCCCCCTGAAATCCTGCAATACTTCCGGCTTAAAGGAATCAAACTGAAGGTAAACCTCAAATTCCGGTGCGTAGGTTGCCAGCTTTTCAGCAAATCCGGGATCATTGGCGATTCTTACGCCATTGGTGTTCAGCATTAAATGCTTGATGGGCTTCGATTTGGCAATATCCATGATTTTAAAGAATTCAGGATGGATGGTCGGTTCTCCCCCACTGATCTGGACGACATCAGGTTCTCCCTCGTTCTTTACGATAATATCGAACATCGCTTCAATTTCTTCCAGAGTCCGGTGGCTTCCGTAATGCGGGGAAGACATGGCGTAGCAGGTGGGGCAGGTAAGATTGCAGCGGTCGGTCACTTCCACAATCGAAAGACAGCTGTGCTGCTCGTGATCTACGCATAAGCCGCAATCGTACGGGCAGCCATATTCTACCTCCGTCCCGAAATGCACCGGCATTTCTGAAGCTTTATTGTAATTCCTTATATTTTTGTAATAATGGACATCGGAAGCAATTTTGGTTTTGAAAAACCCGTGATCCGGGCATCTTTTCGTCATGAAAACCGCCTCGTCTTCTATAATAATTTTGGCACCCACCCTCTTCAGGCATTCGGGGCACAAACTGATGGTGTAATCGTAATAGGTATAATTTCTTACCGGCATAATTTCAATTTAAATTCCTCCTCCGCAAATAAATCCGCTTACCAAACCGCAAAACAACAGGCAGATGAGCATCGTCTGAATAAACTGTTTCCTGGAAAATTTCCGGTTGTCTTTTGATTCGTAAACCACCTTGACAATCAAAGTAACAATCAGAGAAAAAATAGAAGCCACAAACAGGATGATGAGGATAATCATCAGGACCAGGCCTCCGAGGTTGCCAACTTCCAAAAGCGTCAGAATATTCATAGGTTTTGATTTTTAGAGTGATTAGAGCAGACCGTATTTTTTATTTTATAAATGTAATAAATAATTACCCAAATACATACGATCTGAATGGTTCCTAAATTTCCGACAATTTCCAGCCTGGGCTTAATAAAGTCCAGCAGGAACCTGAACGTGAAGTAGCTCAACATAAAGACCTGGAAAACAAAGCCGGAAGGAAATGTATTTCTCTTTTGGATCATTTTTAAAATAACCCAGAGCACGATTAGAAAAGCAATTTCATAGAGCGCAACCGGATGTCTTAAATACGAATCCCCAAGATGCATTCCGAAAACAAAATCGGTGGGAACGCCGTAAGTCTCTTCGTAAATCCCGGTGAGGAAACAGCCGATCCTTCCGATGATCATGGCCAGCATCAACGGGAAAACCATCAGGTCGCCGGTGCTTTCTTTATGGCCGACCGCTTTTTTGGCCAATTCCACGCCTATCAAGCCGAAAGCCAGTCCGCCGACAATCGTATTGTTGGTCCAGATCGTCTTAAAGTCGAAATGTTCAAATAGCCTGTACGGATTTTCCAGATTCCCGATCAGTTTAGAACCGAATAGAGCGCCTGCTGTTGCCCCGATTAGAACCGCAGCTGAAATGTTAAATGAAACCTTCTCGCCGGATTTTCTTTTTAGATAAAAATAATAGCGCATCCCGATAAACATCCCCAATGCTTCAAAAAGCGGATGTGCGAGTATGGTTTTGCCAAAAAGGTGAAAGGTAACGGGAAAATCCATGGTTTCAAAAGTATTGCTTTTAATTAAAACCGGAATCATATTACCGGAAGGATTTTTCGCAGGAATATACGATTGCCGTACCGGGCGGCTCAAAGCTTGTACAAATGCCTTTTTTAAGGCACCTAAAACTGCTTTTTATAAAATTCAATTCTGATCCGAAAGGTTTCAATCAAAGTTTTTCATACATTTAAGTAAAATAATTTTCCAAATATGAGAATAGAATATGATATTAAACTGGGATTCAAAGATGTAATGTTCCGTCCGAAACGTTCTACTTTGAAATCCCGTTCGGAAGTTGATCTGGAAAGAGAATTTACCTTTAAGCATACCCGGAAAAAATGGAAAGGGATCCCGGTAATCGCAGCCAATATGGATACGGTGGGCACTTTCGAAATGGCTGTGGAACTGGCAAAGGAAAAAATCATCACTGCGGTTCACAAGCATTATTCGGTGGAAGAATGGACGGAATTTTTAAACAGCCAGCCCGAAGAGATTTATCAATATATTGCCCTAAGCACCGGAACAGGAAAAGCGGATGAAGAAAAGCTCGGAAAAATCCTCGGCCTGCACCCGAAAATCGAATTTCTCTGCATCGATGTAGCCAATGGCTATTCCGAACATTTTGCCGGGTTTGTGAAGAAGGCAAGGGCTAATTTTCCGGACAAGATTATCATCGCCGGAAATGTGGTAACCGGTGAAATGGTAGAAGAGCTTCTGTTAGTCGGTGCCGACATCATCAAAGTCGGAATCGGCCCCGGCTCGGTCTGCACAACGCGGGTAAAAACCGGAGTGGGATATCCTCAGCTTTCGGCGATTATTGAATGCTCGGACGCCGCTCATGGATTGGGAGGCCATATTATCGCAGACGGCGGCTGCAAGGTTCCGGGTGACGTGGCCAAAGCTTTCGGCGGAGGTGCCGATTTCGTCATGCTGGGCGGCATGTTTGCCGGCCATGAGGAAAGCGGAGGCGAAATGGTAGAGGAAAACGGCAAAAAATACCGGCTTTTCTACGGAATGAGCTCAAAAACAGCCATGGATAAACATTCCGGAGGTGTCGCCGAATACCGTTCCTCGGAAGGGAAAACGGTAAAAGTAGCCTATAAAGGTCCGGTTTCCGGGACGGTAAAAGATATTCTGGGCGGCGTCCGTTCCACCTGTACCTATGTCGGGGCTTCAAAATTAAAGGAATTATCGAAGAGAACAACATTTATCAGGGTTCAGGAGCAGGAAAACCAGGTATTTAACGACTGATGGTGGAAGATTTTTTTTAAATAAAAAATTAATTTTCGGTTCATCTGAAAACAGAAAATCCGTCGTACTGACGGATTTTCATTTATATGTTATCTGAAAAAAATCTAGGTTAATAAACCGCCGTCTACATTCAACGTCTGTCCGGTTACATAAGAAGCCATTTCACTTCCTAAAAATACGCAGGCATTGGCAACATCCCTGGTCTGACCAAGCTTTTTCATCGGGATGGATTCATTCCATTTTTCTTTGGCTTTGTCGTCCAGAGCATCCGTCATTTCAGTCTGGATAAATCCCGGAGCAATGGCGTTGCAACGGATATTTCGGGAACCTAATTCCAACGCTACAGACTTCGTAAAGCCGATAACTCCTGCTTTGGAAGCCGCATAATTGGCCTGTCCTGCATTTCCGCTGATACCGACCACCGAAGTCATATTGATGATCGATCCTGCTTTTGCCTTCATCATCGGCTTAATTACCGCTTTCGTAAGGTTGAATACCGAATCCAGGTTGACGTTGATTACTTTGTCCCAGTCTTCTTTAGACATTCTCAACAGCAGGTTGTCTTTGGTAATTCCGGCATTATTGATCAGGATATCAATTTTACCAAACTCAGCGATCACTTCATCCACCAAAGTTTGTGCGGCATCAAAATCCGATGCGTCCGACTGGTACCCTTTAATTTGCGTTACAGAACTTAAAGCTGCTTCTAATTCCCTAGCTTTGTCTACAGATCCGGCATAGGTGAATGCAACTTTTGCTCCCTGCTGAGCATACATTTCAGCAATTCCTTTACCGATTCCCCGTGTAGCTCCCGTTATTAGCGCTACTTTTCCTTCTAATAGTTTCATATATATGACAATTATTTTCTTTATAATCTATTCGCCTCCCGAAAGTTGGCTAATATACATTATTTAGTTTACAGAAATAAAACAGGCGCAAAGATATTACAAAATGTTGTTCATTGCATTTCAAATCACTCTTTTAGCAAAATTTTTCTGCTGTTTTTTGTCATGAAAAGACGACGGTGGATCAATCGATAAAATTCCGCTCCTGCTGTTCCGTGAAATAAATAAACTCGGATTCTTTTCCTTTCGTGAGCCTGATGCCCTTTTTGTCATGGAGAAATTTATCGTATATGATTTCTGTCAGGGGCTCATTCTGAGGGTTGGTAACTCCGAATTTGTTGCCTTTCTTTACAACAAACTCATTCGCTCCAAGAAAAGTCGTAATGTCATCATATACAAAAGGAACGATTTCATTGCCGTTTTCATCCATCATTCCGTAAAGGTCATCGCTGTTTTTTCCTACAAGGGCAGGATAAAGTTCCGATTCCCTGACTTCTTTAAGGGTTTTTAATTCTTTATACAGTCCGGTTTTAGGAGAAAACGTGTAATAGATGCCGTCCCTATTCAGAATAAGGGCATTCGGAAATATTTTTTCGATGCCGTATCCGTTATTCAAGATATTTTTTAAATCTTTATTTAAAATCTTTTCCTCATCATCTTTTCTCAGATACAGGTATTTCTCACCGGAAATGGTGAGGCCTTCCACCCTGTCGTATTCCTTTGGAAAAACAGTATCTCCATTCAGCCTTATAACGGCCGTCTTCGGATTTGTCTGGTCCTGCGATGTTTTGAAAAGTCCGTTAAAAAGAGGGTTTACATAATGGTAATCAAGATTATACAGCTTCCCTTCTTTCTTTGAAAAGATGCTTACTCTATCATCTTTGGTAAGATAAATATACTCTCTTCCTACAAAAGCCTGGTCGTATATTTCATCAGCAATCACTTTTTCTTTTTCATCAATAATCCCATATCTTTCTTTTGAAGCGTCTAATGTAATCAGGTATGGAAAAGCATTGATATTGTCTACATTATGATTGGAAATCGTACTGATGGTTATCCCGTTGTTATCAACCACTTCGCCGGATCTTTCTCCTTTGGTAAGATAAGTCCTTCCTTTATAGAAACGTAAATCATCTGTAAACTCCCGGTCAGAAACCTTTCTCCCATTGAAATCGTAAATCACCCAGACTCCGTTATTTTTTACGAAAAACCTGTTCTCGCTTCCGAATACGATTTTTTCAGAAAACGGAATAATCTGCTGTCCGTTAAAATCATAGACAATGTCTTTCCCCTGTCCGGTATAGATCAGCCGGTCTTTATTTTCCCAGGTCCTGAATTTGAACAGGTTCATTGGGATTACTTCTTTTCCTCCGGCATCAATAATGGCTGTTTTCCCGTTTGCTTTTCCGGCTTTCGCTTTCAGAACAAACCGGTTTTTCCATAGCGGAGAAATTTCGCTTTTTGCAGGATAATTAAACGTGATATTCCCCAGCGAATCCACAATTCCTGCTCTTCCGGTTTTGGCATCAGTAAATATCCCATATCCTTTGGAGTAGGAACGGACTTCTTTGCCCAGTTTTTTGGTTAGCAGGATCTGTTTGTACTGATCCGTCTGTCCAAGGCAGACCGATGAAAACAGCACGAAAATTAATTTTTTCAATTAAATGGAATTATTTACGATGAGGACAATTTCGCCCTTTAAGGTTTTGCTTTTTGAAAATTCAATGAGTTCAAGAATTGTTCCGCGTTTGGTTTCTTCAAATTTTTTGGAAATTTCACGGCTCAGGCTCACTTTGGTTTCCTCACCGAAGAATTCCCGGATCTGTTCCAGGGTGGTATTGATCTTATGCGGGCTTTCGTATAGCACAACGGTCTTTTTTTCTTCTGCCAGTTGTTTGAGCTTGGTCTGGCGGCCTTTTTTCTGGGGCAGGAATCCGGCAAACAGAAATTCGTTGTTGGGTAATCCTGAAACAACCAGTGCCGGAACGAAGGCTGTGGCCCCGGGAAGGCAAATCATCTCAATGTGGTGGTCCGAGCCTGCCTTGGCCAGCAGATAACCGGGATCCGAAATTCCGGGAGTTCCCGCATCGGTAATAATGGCGATATTCTGCCCGTTTTTAAGGTCCGTCATCACCTTTTCGGTTGCCTGATGTTCGTTGTGCAGATGATAAGACTTCAAAGGTTTTGAAATCTCAAAATGTTTTAAAAGAATTCCGGAAGTTCGGGTGTCTTCGCATAAAATATAATCAACCTCTTTCAGGACATTTACCGCTCTGAAGGTCATATCTTCCAGGTTCCCGACCGGCGTGGGAACAAAATATAAGATTCCGCTCAAAATTAAGTTTATAAAAATTTATTTTCTACCAATATCCAAAGCCTTTGGGCATATTCATCCACCTTGCTCCATTTTCTGGAATAGTAGAGGTCGCTCAGGTATTCTTTTGCCTCTTCCAGGGTTCTGAAGCTGTTGAGATTGGTTACTACCTCATTCAGTTCAGACTGGCTTCCTCCGAACAGGGTTTTGGAAAAGGCAATCCGGTCATTCAAATCCAGTTTAAACTCAGGCTTTTTCTTTTCCGCCTCCATGAAATCGGTCGGAATGTTGGTCTTTAAAATACTTCCCGTCTCTTCTTTTTTCTCTGCAGGGGCTGGTTTTTCTGCCGGTAGTTCCCTTTCAAGATGGTCATCATCAAAAAGAGACTGTACGGCTTTCAGGCCTCTGATATTGGCCAGCTTTATTTTTTTATCGTGGTTGTAAGCATCGAACGCCTCTAGACTTTCAAAACTTTCATCCGACTTTCGTTTTTCTTTTTCTTCAGAAACCGGCATTTCGATCTCTACAATTTTCCTTTTGTCACTGATCTCCGCTAAACCGGATTCCTCCTGCTTCTCTTCTTCTGCCGCTTCATTTTTAATTTCATTGACAACATTCTCCACACTGGAAGTATCGGTCGCCATTTCTCCCTGTTCCATCATCTTATGGGACGAAATTAACGGGTCGCTGGTTTCTTCAGTTCCGTGTTTTTCCTTTTCCGAAGCAGATTCAAAATTATTCAGGATTCGTTCTTCTTCCTCAAAAGAATTTAAAACATCCCCGTCATTATCCGAAATTTCATTTTCAAATTCGTCGATTTCATTCAACTGATTGTTGAAAATAGCTTCTTCCTCCGTTTTCTGATCATTGAATATTCCTTCATCCTCATTACCATCTTCTTCCGGCTCAGCATCAGCAAGGATTCTTTCTTCATCTACAAAATTGATCGGATCTCTGCCGTTATCAGAACTTGCAGCCTTATCAGCTTCGTTCAGCTGACTGTTAAAAACATCCGAATTTTCTTTTAATCCCTCCTGAATATCTGCTTCCGAATTTTCCTCTGCAAAATTAACTAAAGTTTCGTGAAGTTCCCCTTCCACAATTTCATTTAGCTGATTATTGAAAATCGCCTCTTCCTCAGTCACCTGACCCGAATAATTTCCCGGTTCCTTTTCATTAATTTCATTGAGTTCGTTGTTGAAAATGGCTTCCTCTTCCGTCACTTCATCACTTTCAGCGGATTGGTAAAAATTTTCGTTATTTTCCGGAACCGGCGAAAAATTTTCACTTCCAAAATAGGCTATATTCTTCTCCAGCAAACGCAGGAAAGAAATTCTTTCGGCCAGCTCTTCTACCAGATCCAGCTTGGACGAAAGCTCGTCGACATGGCTTATTTTGTCCAGAATACCAATGATATTCCTGGATTCAAAAAATATCTTTTCCTTTAAATCTTGGATGTTCTGCATAGAAGAATCTTGTTAAAATTGCTTACTTTTGATCTTGAAAATATACGGCTAATTTAACAAATGTTTTTAGAAAATACAATTAATCATTCCAAACAAAGCGGTTGGATGGAAGTAATTTGTGGCTCCATGTTTTCCGGAAAAACCGAAGAGCTGATCCGGAGGCTGAGAAGAGCCGAAATGGCGGGGCAGAATGTGGAAATTTTTAAACCGAAACTGGATACGCGGTATTCGGATGAAGATGTTGTTTCCCATAACCAGAACAAGATCCGCAGCACATCGGTAGAAAACCCCAGCGAAATCCTTTTGCTGGCTTCCAATTGTGATGTCGTAGGAATAGACGAAGCACAGTTTTTTGATGAAAGCATTGTATATATTGCCAACCAGCTTGCCAACAGCGGCGTCCGGGTCGTGATTGCCGGGCTGGACATGGATTTCCTGGGAAGGCCCTTTGGACCCATGCCCAACCTGATGGCTACTGCGGAATACGTTACGAAGGTTCATGCCATCTGCAGAAGAACCGGAAACCTGGCGAATTACTCAATGAGAATATCCGAGGGAAAAGACTTGGTAGAACTCGGAGAAACAGAAGCTTACGAAGCTGTAAGCCGAAGGGTTTTTGTAGATGAAGTTTTGGATAAAAACTAATTTAATATCATATTTATTCGTATTTTTGCTTAAAATTTAATAGTAAAAACTATCGGAAAATGATATTGGAAATCAAAAATTATATAAAAATCAGCAATTCCATTGATGAGATCCTGAAAAATTCGCCGTTCAAAATGAAATACATTATTGAAAAGAGCGGGATTTCCGAACCTACGTTTTTCCGGAAAATGAAAGAGAAAAAATTTCTTCCGGAAGAGCTGCTGAAAATTGCGGAGATTATTGAACCGGAAAAATCGCTTCTTCAGTCTCTTGAAGAGGCTGAAAATGATTTCGAAAACGGCATTTTCTATTTTGATGATGAAGTCATGAAAATTTCCGAAGAACGCTTTATAAACAAATATGGAAATAAAGTGGTCTAAATTTGCCTTACAGGACCTGGAACAGATTGAAGATTATATCGGGGCCAGGTTTTCTTATAAAGAATACCGGAGCTTTATGGGTATTCTAAACCATAAAATAAAATTGATTCTTGACCGAAAAGTAGTGATTCAGAAGCTGGAAAAATTCCCTGATTATCATAAACTATTAATTATGGAACAAACGACCCTTATTCACAAATTAGAAACGGACTCCCTGAAAATATTACGTTTGTATAATAATTATCAGGACGAAGACAAAAATTTATTATAGACGATTTATAAATGAATTATACAGCAGAAGCCATTGCAAGGATCACCGATGCAGAAATCATAGGAAACGGGAGTTTACTCATCCGGAACATCGCTTTTGACAGCAGGATCATTTATTCTACCAAAAACACCGCTTTTATTGCCATTAACACGTCGAAAAATTCAGGCGAAAAATTTATTGAAGCGGCCATAGACCGCGGTATCAACATCATTATTTCCGAACATCATCATCCGCAGTTTGAAAATATTACCTGGATCATCGTAAAGGATTCGGTAGTCTTCCTCCAGAAATTAGCCCGGTATCATTTTGAACATTCCCATTTGAAATCAATAGGAATTACCGGCAGCAACGGAAAAACCATTTTAAAAGAATGGCTGTATCAATGTGTCTGGAATGAGTTTCCTACCGTGAAAAGCCCCAAAAGTTTCAATTCGCAGATCGGGCTTCCGCTTTCGCTCCTTCAGATCAACGATGCTCACGAACTGGGAATTTTTGAAGTCGGGATTTCCCGGCCGGAAGAAATGGAGACGTCAGAATCTGTTTTCCATCCGCAGATCGGTCTGCTTACCCATATCGGTACAGCCCACCTGGCCAACTTCAGCTCCGAAGAGGAACTGATTGACGAAAAGATTAAGCTCTTCATAAACTCTGAGGTGATTATTTACAATGGAGACCATCCTCTGGTTGAGAAAAAAATCAAAGAACAGTATTCCGGTAAGAAATTAATCGCTTACGGCTTTAAAGAAAACAGCCAGGTTTATTATAAAAACAACCTTCAGAAAAATGAAGACGTTGTCGTGTCTTATTTCGGTGAAGAAATTTCATTTCCCGTGCATCAGAGAGACGAAGCGACATTAACCAATGTTCTGGCGCTTATTACCGTCTTAAAGGAGCTGAATATCGGAAACCGGGAGATCGTCGAAAAAATCAACGCGCTGAAGGCCGTTGAAATGAGGCTTGAAGCCATCGAAGGCGTGCGGGGCAATATCATCATCAATGATTCGTTCAATCTTGATCTCGATTCCCTGAAAACAGCCCTTCAATTTCTTAATGAATACAAAAAGCCGAAAAGATCTCTGGTGCTGACCGACATCCTGGGCGTAAATTCCAATTCCAAAGAACTGTATGAAGAAGTTTCTGAGCTGGTTAATGAACAGCAATTCGATTCGGTTTTCCTGATCGGAGAGGAAATATCAAAATTCAGTGAATTATTTAAAGCTAAAACCTTTACTTTCGTCAGTACCCAGGAGCTCATTGACAGTAAACATCTTAATGAACTGGAACATCAGCTTGTCCTGTTGAAAGGCGCTAGAAAATTTGAAATTGAGAAATTAAAGGACCTTCTTGAATTGAGAAAGCATGATACGGTGCTGGAAATCAATTTAAACGCCATCCTCCACAACATCAATTATCACAAATCGCTGCTTCAGCCTTCTACCAAAATGATGGCAATGGTAAAAGCCAATGCTTACGGGTTGGGAAGTTACGAGATCTCCGAGTTTCTTCAGCACCATCATATTGATTATTTAGGGGTTGCCTTTGTAGATGAAGGGGTGGAACTCCGCAAAAAAGGGATCACCGTACCGATCGTTGTGATGAACCCTGAGCAGCACAGTTACGAAACCGTAATTGCTTACAACCTGGAACCGGAAATTTACAGCTTCCGTGTCCTGGAATTATTTTATAATGCCGTTCAGAAATCCGGATATGATAAAAAGTATCCCATCCACATTAAGCTGGAAACCGGAATGCACCGCCTTGGTTTTAAAGAAGATGAACTGGATCAGCTGAGCAGTACTTTAAATTCAATAAACGTTAGGGTGCAGAGTATTTTCAGTCATCTCTCCTCTTCGGATCTACCGGAAGAAAAAGAATTTACCCTAAACCAGTTAAGAACATTTGAAAGAAATTCATCATCTGTCATCGAAAAGCTGGGCTACACCCCAATCCGGCACATCCTGAACTCTTCGGGAATTACCTCTTACACCGATTACCAGTTTGAGATGGTAAGAATCGGAATCGGAATGTTAGGTGAATCCCCAAACAGTGAAATACAGAAACAGCTGCAGCCGGTAGTAAGTTTCAAAACGGTCATTTCCCAGATATCAGTAGTTCAAAGCGGAGAATCAGTAGGTTACAGCCGCAAGTTTAAAGCAAACCATCAGGCAAAAATAGCCACTATTCCCGTAGGGTATGCAGACGGAATCCCGAGACTGATCGGGAATGAGGTCGGAAACGTAGGCATTAATAAGACCCTCGCACCTATTGTCGGGAGCATCTGTATGGATATGATGATGATTAATGTCGATCACATTCCCCATGTAAAAGAAGGTGATGCCGTAACAGTATTCAATGCAAAGCCGACCTTAAAAGAATTTGCAGCCTATTGCCAAACCATAACCTACGAAGTTCTGACTTCTATTTCACCCCGTGTAAAACGGATTTATGTAAAAGATTAAGCCACAAAATTATGAGAAAGTTCCTGATTATTTTATTTGCATTCCAACTGCTCATCATCCCTTCCCAGGTAAAAAAAGATCTGGTGATCCCGAAAAATCCCAGGATCGGGCTTTCACTGGCCGGCGGCGGA
Organism: Weeksellaceae bacterium; assembly: GCA_022701545.1. Classification (GTDB taxonomy): domain Bacteria; phylum Bacteroidota; class Bacteroidia; order Flavobacteriales; family Weeksellaceae; genus Chryseobacterium. Next base: position 17,947 of record JAKOOG010000376.1, read on the forward strand.
GCTAAAGGATTTTCTCATGTGGGCGTTCTTAAAGTGCTGGACTCTTTGGGGGTAAAAGTAGATTATATTGCCGGCACCAGTATGGGGGCAATTGTCGGCGGACTCTACGCTTCCGGGTATTCCGGGAAAGAAATTGAAAAGATCGTTATGGATACCGATTTCTATTCCCTGATTACGGATCCGAAAGCCAAACGCCAGGAAACAACCTTCTTCAATAAATCGGTAGACAAATACCTTTTATCCATCCCGCTGAAAAACGGAAAGATTACCCTTCCCTCTTCGATCAGCTCCGGACAAAAAAATGTTTACCTGCTGAAAGAGCTTTTCAAAAACGTTTCCAATATTGACGATTTTTCAAAACTTCCGATTCCTTTTATGTGTGTGGCCACCAATCTGGAAAGCGGAAATATGCAGATTTTTGAAAAGGGAGATTTGGTACAATCCATTATGGCAAGTTCCGCATTTCCTTCGCTCATGGATCCGGTAAAAATCAATGACAGCATTTATATTGACGGAGCCATGACGGTAAATTATCCATCGAAACCTTTAAAGGATAAAGGCATCGATATCGTAATCGGAGTAGACCTTAATCAGGATCTCTCCAAAAGAGAAGACCTGAACAGCATTATTGCCATTCTGAACCAGGTGATCGATTTCGGAATAAAAAAAGATACCGAGCGACAATATAAGTATACCGACATCAACATCAAGCCGAATTTACAGGGCATGACGGCCACAAGTTATGATGATAAGAAAAAAATACTCGACAGCGGCTTTGCAGAAGGCTTGAAATACGCGGATGTTCTGGACCGGCTTCCCAAGCGCCCGTTTGACCGCATCAGGCAGCAAATGAGCCCTATTTATTCCAACGTGTATAAGATCGACAGTGTTGCTATTGAAGGGAACCGGATTTACGGTAAAAACTATGTTCTCGGAAAAATGGGGCTGCGGCTTCCATCCATGCAGACTTACGGAAGCATCAATAAAAGAATTGATAAACTTGTTGCTACGAATAATTATAAATTCATCAACTATGATATTATTTCCGACAACAGGGCGAATTATCTCAAGCTTTACGTCACCGAAGATGATGCAAGGCATTTCCTGAAATTCGGATTACATTACGACGAAATCTTTAAAACCGGACTGCTCGTTAATTATTCGGCAAAGCGTCTTTTATTCCGGAATTCCAACCTTTCCCTGGATGTTATCGTAGGAGACAAACCCAGATACTATTTAAATTATTTTATTGACAACGGATATATTCCGGGTTTCGGAATCTATTCTTCCGGAATGAGCTTTAGTCTCAGGGATACCGGCAACAACGAATTTGATAAATGGGAATGGCTCCGGAATGAGGTTTACCTGCAGTCCATCTGGAAGGATAAATTTGCGGTCGGCGGCGGGATCAGCCATGATTATTTCGAAGCGGAATTCAACGGTGACAATAAAAGATACAACCGCTTCCTGAATCCTTACGTATTTCTGAAAAGCGATACCCAGAATGACAGGGACTTCCCTACCCGCGGGATTTACATCAATGCCGAAGGAAAAGTGATTGATTTGCTTAAATCTGAAGTCGACCGGAGGCTGGTTCAGATCAAAGCAGACATCAGGATAAACATTCCCCTTTCCAAACAGTTTGCCTATAGGCTGAACCTTTACGGAGGAATCACCCTGGGGGAAAACCTGCCGGAATTTTATAAATACAGATTAGGCGGAATTTTTGAACAGAATATCGTCAACTTCAGAAGCTTCTCCGGGTTTTATTTTGCCCAGCTGAATACCAATAATGTGATTCTGGCTTCAAACGATCTTCAGTTCAAATTCAACAAAAATTATTTCCTGACCGGAAACTTTTCCTTTGCCAATCTTTCAAATGACATTTCTTTTGAAGATGCGGTAAAATTAAACTATAGTTCCGTAGGACTTACGGCAGGATATAAATCTCCTTTCGGACAGATCAAAGTGAACTTCAGTCACTCTCTTAAAAACAACCAAAAAGGCATATTCAGTGTTATCTTAGGGCACTGGTTTTAATTACAATGATACAATTCTTTTACGAAAACTTACCGGAATCTGTAAATACGGATTATATGGCATGGCTGGAAGAAATTATTCTTTCAGAAGAAAAAAAGCCGGGCGATATTAATTATATTTTCTGTGATGACGACTATCTGCTAAAAGTGAACCAGGATTATCTTCAGCATGATTACTATACGGATATTATTACCTTTGACTATGTAAAAGGCAGGACTATAAGCGGGGAGATTTTTGTATCTTTGCAGCGCATTTCCGATAACGCCTCTACCCTATCCAAAAATTACGAAGAAGAACTCAGAAGGGTATTGGCCCACGGTATTCTTCACCTTTGCGGATACAAGGATAAAACTGAAGAAGAGGAAAGGCAGATGCGGGGAAAAGAAGATCATTATTTAGCAAAGTACCTTTAATCTCCTGAATATTTTCAGAAGCTCATCCCGCTCTCCGCACTCGCTGTTTTCTTTTCAAAAAAGAAAACGAGCTCAGACAAATGCTGCGATCGGGGCTAAATAATAGCACCATACAGGCGATTTAAAACTGTAAAAACAGATAATGTTTCACGTGAAACATTTGTGAAAAAGATTAAAATATAAGGCTTAAAACAAGCAAGAAAAAATGATTTCAGAAATATATGACGTAATTGTAGTAGGTGCAGGGCATGCAGGATGTGAAGCTGCCGCTGCCGCTGCGAATTTAGGTTCGAAGACCCTGCTTATTACCATGAACATGCAGACCATCGGGCAGATGAGCTGTAACCCTGCCATGGGCGGAATTGCCAAAGGCCAGATCGTACGGGAAATCGATGCTATGGGCGGATATTCGGGAATTGTAGCAGATAAATCTGCCATCCAGTTCAAAATGCTGAATCTTTCCAAAGGTCCTGCCATGTGGTCTCCAAGAACGCAGAACGACCGGATGCTTTTCGCCGAAGAATGGCGTCTGGCGTTGGAAAATACGCCGAACCTTGATTTCTTCCAGGATATGGTGAAACAGCTAATTGTTGAAAATAATAAAGTAACCGGAGTGGTTACCTCCTTAGGAATCGAAATTAAAGGACATTCTGTGGTTCTTACCAATGGTACTTTCCTTAATGGCCTGATCCACGTCGGCGACAAACAACTGGGAGGCGGAAGAATGGGTGAACCCCGTGCTTTCGGAATTACCGAACAGTTGGTTTCTTTAGGCTTCGAAGCAGGCCGAATGAAGACCGGTACTCCACCGAGAGTAGATGGAAGAAGCCTGGATTATTCTAAAATGGAAGAACAGAAAGGCGATGAAAATCCGCAAAAGTTCAGCTATCTGGATACCCCTAAATTAACGAAACAGCTCAGCTGCCATATCGTGTATACCAACGAGACGGTTCACGATATTTTACGCGAAGGTTTCGACAGAAGCCCGATGTTCAACGGAACCATTCAAAGTTTAGGACCAAGATACTGCCCAAGTATTGAGGATAAGATCAACCGCTTTGCTGAACGGAACAGGCATCAGCTGTTCGTAGAACCGGAAGGATGGAAAACCGTGGAAATCTATGTGAACGGATTCAGCTCTTCGCTTCCGGAAGATGTACAGATCAAGGCTATGAAACACATTCCGGGATTTGCAAATGTAAAAGTTTTTCGTCCGGGCTATGCCATTGAGTACGACTACTTCCCTCCTACCCAGCTCAAGCATACCTTGGAGACGAAACTGATCGGAAATTTATTTTTTGCAGGCCAGATTAACGGGACAACCGGTTATGAAGAAGCAGCCGGACAGGGTCTGATTGCCGGGATCAATGCCCACAATAAAGTAAAGGAAAAAGGAGAATTTATCCTTAACCGTGACGAAGCTTATATCGGTGTTCTGATTGATGACCTGATCACAAAAGGAACGGAGGAACCTTACCGGATGTTTACTTCCAGAGCGGAATACAGACTTTTGCTAAGACAGGATAACGCCGATATCCGATTAACCCAGAAGGCATATGATCTGGGATTGGCAAAAGAAGAACGGTTAAAAAGAGTTCAGGAGAAAGTAGCTAAAGGTGAAGAACTTGAAGCCTTTCTTCGGGAAACTTCTTTAAAGCCGGGAGTGATCAATCCTATATTGGAAACCATTGAAAGCAGCCCTGTTGATCAGGCGTACCGGGCCGCTCAGATTTTAACCAGGCCGAATATGACACTGGAAAAGCTGGATCAGATCGACTTTATCAACGAAGTTTCTTCTAAATTTGATGCAGAAGTAAGAGAACAGGCTGAAGTCAATATTAAATACAGAGGGTACATCGAAAAGGAAAAAGAAAATGTAGCCAAGCTGAACCGTCTTGAAAACATCAAAATCCCTGAAGATTTCGATTATATCAAAATTTCCAGTCTTTCAGCGGAAGCGAAACAGAAAATGACCAATGTAAGGCCGAAGACCATAGCCCAGGCCGGAAGGATCAGCGGGGTATCACCTGCAGATATTAACGTTTTACTGGTCTATTTAGGCCGTTAAAATAAAAATGTTTCACGTGAAACATTTTAAAATTAAAGACCGGAATTAAGGTATTTATGAGCTTGTCACGAGCTCTGAATATCTTAATTTTTTAATATAAAAGAAAACCATCAAATGAAAATAAAAGATCATTTTCTTTCCCAGGAAATTTTTGAAATAAAGGAAACAGATACACGAGGGGTTTTCAAGACCTCCCCTATTCCATCGAACATTTCAAAGTATTACGAAAGTGAGGATTATATTTCCCATCATCAGGATTCAGGAAGTTTAAAAGAAAAGCTCTATAAATTTTTACAGTCATTTAATTTACAATATAAAAAAACCATCCTTCTTGATCGCATTCCTAAAGGATCAAAAGTCCTGGATTATGGCTGCGGTGCAGGAGAATTTGTAAAATATATTGAAAACGATTTCGAAACCTTCGGGTTTGAACCGGATACCGATGCCAGAAAAGCTGCTCAAAATAAAATTTCAAAAGCGGTAATTTTGAGTGATCTCAGCTTAATTCAAGATCATAGTCTGAATGCGATTACGCTATGGCATGTTTTCGAGCATGTAGAAAATCAGGATGAGATGCTCGAAATCTTTAACCGGAAATTAAA
>JAKOOG010000377.1 GCA_022701545.1 Weeksellaceae bacterium
ACGCTGATTAAAGTAAAAACAAATCACATCCGTCTCGATAAGAACAAATATCAACTTTTCAATTACTTATGTAGCAATAAATCCTCCCGTAACGGGAGGATTTATTATTGAAATTATGAGGTAGAAAATTTAAGTATTTAATATTTGTTATTAGGCTTAAATTTGATTATTATTTCAGGCATGGGCCTTTCTCCATTTAATCATGCTTAAAATAAACAGTCCTAATAATCCCAGAACAAAGTAGCCTTCTGCTACCTGCAGCTGAATCTGAGGTCTGATGACCGCGACAATTCCATAGCTTATGGCAGAAGTGATGATAAAAGCAACCCCTCCGGTAAGACCGCCGGCGATCCCGGCAGAATTCGGGAACCTTCCGATACAGTAAGAAAAATAATTATTAAAAATAAAGCCGGCAGTCACGTGGATTAAAAAGGCAAATGCCACCAGGCTGTAGATGTTATTGGAAAAATAAGATGCTGTAAACATAATAACGATCAGAAGCAGCTGGATAAAATTCGCTTTACGGATTTTCGGTATAAAAGGTTTATTGATTAATGCCTTCCCTAAAAACCCGCCCGTCATCCAGGCAAACCCCAGGATCAGCGATACATAGCCCGCCACCACTTCGGAATAGCCCATTTTATGCTCGATAATAAAGGACCCGCATAAATTAAAGAACATAATCATCGAGTAGCTCAGCCCGCACATGATCATTCCATAGAAAAAGTCTTTGGCTTTGAACATGGAACTGTATTCTTTGATCAGAAATTCAAAATGAAAAGGATTCCGCTTTTTCAGTGTTTCACCTGAAAAAAGAAGTTCTAAAATCAAAAGCAGCAGACTGTATCCGGCCAATACATAAAAATTCGACTGCCATCCGAAGCTCTTCTGCAGATAGCCTCCGATAAACGGCGCAATGATCGGCCCTACCGACCAGACGATCGTCATGATGCTCAGGTAATGCTTCCGCTCCTCCCCTTCATAAACATCCACGAAAAAAGCCCTTTTGGCCACTACGGCAAAACCCGATAAAATCCCCTGCAGTACCCGCATGGCATAGATCACAAAAATATTCTGTGTGGTTGCCGTAATCAGGAACGACGCGACAAACAAAGCCAGGGAAACCATCGAAATCCGGTATCTTCCGAAGGAATCGACGATGCTTCCTGCAAAAAACTGCGTCAACCCGTAACTGATCAGAAAGATCGATAACGTAAGCTGGATATTGCTTTCCGGCTGATGAAGTTCCGTAGCCATACTCGGCATGGAAGGCAGGTAAATATCAGTGGCCAGTCCAGACATCGGAATCACGGCGAAGGCCAGGATCGTTGCAATAAATTTATTTTTTTCTTTAAGGGTAACCATTGCTGTTGCTGAAAATTTTCTTGGAAATGCTGATTCCCGGAAAATGATCCGGGAATCAGGATGTATTATTTTAATTATTCACTAATTTCATAGAACCTTCACTGTACCGCTCTCCTACATTCGGGTACTTCTTCAGGATGGCATCGATGGTTTCCAGATCAGATGGAGAAAGCTCGATATTCGCCGCTGCTATATTTTCTTCCAGGTACTGAATGCGCTTGGTGCCCGGAATCGGAATGATGTCTTCTCCCTGATTCAGCACCCAGGCCAGGGCCAGCTGCGTTCCTTTTACCCCTTTGGAAGCGGCAAATTCGTTAATTTCTTTCGCAAGATTCCTGTTGTTTTCCAGATATGCTTCCTGATAGCGCGGCAGCGATTTACGGAAATCCTCATCCGTAAAGTTCTGCGCCTCATTGATGTTGGAGAACAGCCCTCTTGCCAGCGGGGAATAAGGAACAAGGGTAATACCCAACTCTCTGATCACCGGAAGGACCTCCTTTTCAACATCTCTCGTCAGTAAGGAATATTCCGACTGCAATGCGGTAATCGGGTGAATTTTATTCGCTTTGCGGATGGATTCTGCAGAGGCTTCCGACAATCCGAGATATTTTACTTTTCCGGCTGTTACCAGATCCGCCATGGCACCGACTGTTTCTTCCACCGGAATATTAGGGTCTACCCTGTGGGCATAATATAAGTCGATTTCATCGATATTCAACCGTTGCAGGCTGAGGTCAACGGCCTTTTTGATCCATTCCGGCGAGCCGTCGAAATAAGTTCCCGGAGCACCACTGTGGCCGGCTTTCCCGTCTTTAAACCTGAATCCGAATTTGGTAGCGATGAAAATTTTATCACGGTTCGGAACCAATACCTTCGAAATCAGCTTTTCGTTTTCTCCGTTGGCATACATATCTGCCGTATCCCAGAAATTAACGCCTAAATCCAGCGCCTTATGTAATGTCCTGATGCTTTCCTGCTCATCGGTCGGACCGTACGCAAAACTCATCCCCATACAGCCTAATCCGATAGCGGATAACTGTTTTCCTGTTTTTCCTAATGTTCTAAATTTCATGATAATCTGTGATTTTAAATTGATGGTACAAAATTAGAACAGCTGTCAATCAGTTTCAATATAGAATTCAAACAAAAAATTATAAAATTCAAACAACAGCGATTCGCACAGCATTCGGTGTCATTCCGGTCTGTTTTTTAAAATAATTGGTAAAATAAGCCGGTTCGTCGAAGCCCAGTCCGTAAGCAATTTCAGAAATGCTCCAGTCGGTATGCTTCAGCAGTGCCCGGGCTTCATGAATAATCCTTGCGGCAATCTGCTGGCTGGTGGTCTTCCCGGTGATTTCCTTTACGGAGCGGTTGAGCGAATTGACATGAATGGAAAGGCTTTCCGCATAATCCACCGGGCTTTTCAGTCTTAAAAATCTTTCCGGACTGTCAATCGGGAACTGCCTTTCCAACAGTTCCGTGAACAGAGAGGCGATTCTCTGGGAAGCATTCTGATAAGGCTCAAAAGTTTCCGCGGGCTGCATTTTCACCGTTTCGTGGATCAGCAGGTGCAGGTACGCCCGGAGCATATCGTATTTGTGCAGGTAATCCGACTGAATTTCGGTCATCATTTTCATAAAAATACCGGAGACGGTATCCTGCTGTTCTTCGGTTACAAAGAAAACCGGTGTTCCGCCGATTTTAAAAAGCTGCGAATCCTGAAGGTTGCCCAGGCGGTTTCCTTCGTGAACAAACTGATCGGTAAAAAGACAGAAAAACCCCTTCTGATTGCTGTTCTCCGCTTCCCACGAATAAGGCACAACGGGATTGGAGAATAAGAGTGCAGGCCGGTCTACATAAATCCATTTATCCGCATAATGCAGCTTTCCTTTACCGATAATCAGTGAGATTTTATAATAATCCCTCCTGCTGTACGGCGTAACCAAGGAACAGGTCTCCCGGGAAAAAACATTGAAATGCCCGATCCCCGGTGTTTTGATGCACTCCAGGCCGACACGCTGGTAAAAATCTTTTACTGTTTCATTGGATTCCATGAGTCAAAATTATAAAAATCAAACAGAATAAAAAATACTGATCCCGGAAAAGCTTAAAATAAAAACGGCTGATCAGAAGATCAGCCGTTCATGGGTTTGCACTTATATCAAATATTTCTTTTAATGATGCCCCTTTTCATGTTTGGGCTTCTGCATTTTCATTTTTTTATCCATGTGTTTATAACGTTTGTCTTTGTTTTTATTCCGGTTGTATACCGCTACAGGGTTTTGGCCTTTGTAATACTTGTTTTTGAACTTCGTGTATTTTTCACGGCCCATAATCCTTTCCATTTCACCATAGCGGTCGGTCCGCCATCGGTCCGGATCATTGGTATAGGTCCTGTCCCAGGTGTTGTGGTCGCGATACCGGTCATTTAACGCATAAATCTGGTTAGCCTGGGTCGAAGATAAAACCAGATCCGAAATCACATTTTGCCAGTTGACATCGCTAATGCTTCTTTGGTAATCATTATAATAGTCGGTCTGTGCATTGGACAATCCGAATGTTCCGATCAGCATTGCTGCTATTATTAATTTTTTCATAATCATCAAATTTAAACATTCTAATATTTTCAATTAAAATGCCATGTTATTTTAAACAATACAAATTTTTTGTTAAAAATTTCATAATAAAAATAACCCTAGGTGATTATTGGATAAAAAATTCAAAGTATACGGACTTTAATGAAATTTAGTCTCCTGTTACCAAAACTTTAAAAGAGAAAATTCATAAGAATGAAATCTGGTATTTTAAATGTCATTCAGTAATCATCGGTGAAAACCGGCGCCATCTGTGGGAAATCAGGCCTGTTCATTTAAATCTTTGTTTTTTTTCTGATGTGTTCTAAAATATTTTAATCTGATAAATATTTTTTGTCTGATGTATTAAGAGCGAAATAACGATCCGTCAAAATTTACGTGAAAACTGTAACATTTTCATTTTTAATTTGTAATTTTAAGAAAAGCTCCGGATCATTTTTTTAATCAACGAAAATCTTACTACAATGGAAAATATAAAATTTAAAGTATCTCCTTATCAGGATGAACTGCAGATATTGATTGATGAAAAAAAAGCAGGGTATATGTCTATCGAAATAGACGGAAGAGTATTAATTGTCTACTACACCAAACTTGACGAAGAACTCGAAGGGCAGGGCTATGCCAAAATGCTCCTTGACGAACTGGTGCGGTATGCCGAAGAGAAAGACATGATGATTGACCCCGAATGCGACTTTGTAAGACAGCAGTTTGAAAATCATCCGGCAAGATACAAAGAGATCTGGCACGCCTAGTTTAATCTTCCCACCAGCTTTTAAACTGAAGATCCGGTTGATTTAAATTTACGGGTTCCCCGATCATGGGGGTTAATATATTCAGGTTTTTCGCCTTTCCGAGTGCCGTTACTTTTTGCAGGGGTTCATTCCACGCATGAAGCGCCAGGGCAAATTTTGAAGAGTGAACCGGAATGATGTTTTTTGCATTCACATCGATGCTGGCCTGTACCACGTCTTCCGGCAGGGCATGAATGTACTTCCATGCTTCGTTGTATTGTCCGTTCTCAATAATAGCATAATCGAAGGGTCCGTATTTTTCCCCGATCATCCTGAAATGGGTATCATAGCCGCTGTCTCCGCCTAAAAACAATTTCTTTGTCGGAGTTTCCAGGACATAAGAAGTCCAGAGGGTGACATTCCTTTTCACTTTCCGTCCCGAAAAATGCCGGGCAGGCGTAAAGATGATCCTGAGATTATTTATTAATCCTGCTTCACCGCCCCAGTCTTCTTCGATCAGCTGTTCCGGCCGGTAGCCCCATCGTTCCAGATGCGCCCCGACACCCAAAGGCAGAATAACTTTCGAAACTTTATCTTTAATCGCTTTTACCGTCGGATAATCCAGATGGTCATAGTGGTCGTGGGTAATCACCAGGTAATCCAGCTCAGGGATATCTTCGGGCTTAAATACATCGGCCCCGGCAAATGCTTTGTTAAAAAATTTAAACGGCGAGCCGTAAGCACTTAAAACCGGATCGATCAGAAATGAAACCCCATCCGTCTGAATATAATATGAAGAATGCCCCAACCATACGAAAACATCCTGATCCTTAGAAACGGACTTTAAATCGGTGTGAACGGACGGAATATTTTTCAACGGCTTCAGCAGCGGGTTTTTCTTTTTGAAAAAGAAGTCGTACATCACTTTAGGCATGGAATATCCTTCGGCCAGGGAAGGCGTATCGCTGAGATTCTGAAACTGATGATTATTATAATGCTCAGACTGCAGCATCCTCTTCAGCCGCTCCCCTTTTGCATCGGAACCGAAAACTTCCTGTCCCGTAATAGCAAAATAGAGAAGAATGACTAAAACGAGGACTGCGATAATTATATATATCATTTTTAATACTCTAATGGGTAAGTTTATATTCCTTTGACGGTTCAGAAAACGAAAACCTTTATTTTAATGAAAATTTTTCAACGGATTTCATAAATTTATCCGGAACCGCATTCATTAAATGCTGTAAACTATTAAATTAGCTTCCGAAAAAAATTTAAAGTGCATTTAAAAAATTATATTATTCTTTTGCTTGTCTTTGCCTTGAGCTCCTGTATTTCGGTAAAGAAATATAATGAGCAGCAAAAAGTATGCATTCCTCCCGAAAAACTGAAGGAAGATGTGGACTTTGCCTATTCCAGACTGAAAGAAACCCATCCTCAGCTGTATTGGTATATCTCGAAAAAGGATCTTGATTATAAATTTGACAGCCTTAAGCAAACCCTTAAGCAGCCCCTTACCCCGCTTCAGTTTTATTTTAAACTGCAGCCCGTAATTGCAGGCATCCGCGAGGGCCATCTTTCCCTTAGAATTCCGTCGAAAAGGATTACCAAGAAAGAAATTAAGAATCTGGAAAGCAAAAAAGGGATGTTCAGCCGTTTCGGATATTATGTTGAAGGCGACCGGCTTTTCATCATCGAAAATAAAGATTCTATCCAGAATATAGCGCCGGGCACCGAAATCCTGTCTATTGATAAGGTTCCGGTTTCGGATTACATCGGAAGATACCGGAAACTGATCAGCAGCGACGGTTTCAATACGACGTTTCATCCATATTACCTGAAGGATGTATTCTTTAATTATTATGTAGCGGAGAAAGGTTATGAAGACCGGGCAACCATTGAAACCCTATACCAGGGACAGAAAAAAACATATCTGCTCACAAGGGAAACCAAATCCGAATCCGATTTGCAGCAGGAAAAGGAAAATAAAAAAAGAACCCAGGAAAAAAAGGTGAATGATTATATCGCTTTCAACAATTCCTACAACAGGAGCTTCAGATTCCTGGATCAGGACAGCACGATCGCTTATATTAAGGTGAAGAGCTTTTCGAGTGATTATTCAGCAAAATTTTACAAAGAAACTTTCAGCAAAATCAGGAAAGCGGATTCATCTTATCTTATTATCGATATCCGAAATAACTACGGAGGTTCCCTGGAAGAAATCAACAATCTGTATTCTTACCTGAGCCCGGAACCTTATACGCTGATCAAACCTTCGCAGGTGACTTCGGCAACCGCCCCTGTAAAAACAAATTACTTCAGAAAGACCGGCCTGTTGCAGTATATTGTGAAGACCCTCACCTATCCTGCCTTTTTCTTTGGCCAGACTTTCAGCACCTATAAGAAAGACGGTCAGTTTTACTATAAAAATAAAGCAGACAAGCTATCCAAACCCAACAAAAATGTTTTTACGGGAAAGGTTTTTGTGCTGATCAACGGCGGCAGCTTTTCCGCCTCTTCCATCCTGGCAGCCAAGCTGAAAAATGACAAAAGAGCAGTTCTGGTAGGCGAAGAAACCGGAGGAGCCAATGACGGGACTGTAGCCGGATTTTACTCTTACCAGATGCTTCCGAACTCAAAAATCGATCTGCCCATCGGCGTTCTTTTGGTTCAGCCCAACATTAATTTTACCGGAACAAAAAAAGGAGTGTTTCCGGACATCACCCTGCCCGAAACGATGCAGGATCTCCTCAGCAGGCAGGATCCCGAAATGAACTGGATCCAGAAAGAAATTGCAAAAGAGAAAAACCAAAAGTAGCAGCATTGTCGTATGAACAAAAAGATTTTTAGGGGTTTTGTCATCCTCAGTGCCCTTCTGTTCTTATGGTTGATTGCCCATTCGGTTTATGTGATCACAGACGGTATATCCGATGAAGGGAAGCAGGCAGACGTTGCCGTAATTTTGGGCAATACGGTGAACAGGGACGGCACCTTATCCATGAGGCTCGAAAAGCGTCTGGAAAGCGGGATTCAGCTGTATAAAAACCGGCGTATCCGGAAAATCCTCGTCAGCGGCGGCCTGGGAAAGGAAGGTTTCTATGAAGGCGATAAGATGAAAGAATTCCTTCTCTCAAAAGGGATTCCCGATTCTGTAATTATGGTTGACAACAAAGGCGACAACACCCGGAAAACCGTTGAAAATACTTTACAGTTAAGCTCCCGGTATCATTTCAACAGCATCATTGCCGTTTCTCAGTATTTCCATGTGACCCGGATCAAAAAACTGTTCAGGGATAGAGGATTTCAGAAAGTAAGCTCGGTCAGCCCGGATTATTTTGAATGGCGGGACCTGTATGCCCTGCTCAGGGAATTTCCAGCTTATTATACCCGGTAGGTTTGGGCGGGCCTTTGGCCCGCCCAAACCTACCGTTCAAGCTCCCGTACAAGATGTTGGATCTGCCGGATGTACTTTCCGTAAAACATCCTGAACCACCATTTGCCGACAATAAGCAGCAAAGGCATGGTTATGACTAAAGTTCCGATAAGGATCGATGCGATCCGGACATCCGACAGAGGTACCGGGCGCGGGATAAATTCAAATACGATAATCAGTTCACAAACCAAAAAAGGGACAAAA
>JAKOOG010000384.1 GCA_022701545.1 Weeksellaceae bacterium
TGGTTTTTAATATAACGAGTAACCGCATACACATTTTCTTCACTTACCGAAAAAGCACCATAGCCGTCCTGCCAGAAGAAGTTTTCGTATTTTTTACCCTTGTTCTTGATCCATTTTGACGAGTGGGCTTTAATCTCCTGTACCAGTTTCATTAAAGCCATTTTCCTTGATAGCAAACAGAGAATATGGATGTGGTTATCTGTTCCTCCGATCTGTAAAGCAATGCTACCAAAATCTTTGCATAGGGTTGCAATATAAGTAAATAGCTCATGTTCTATGTTTTCATCAATAAAATCTTCCCGGTTCTTGGTACTGAAAACAATATGGACATAATTTTTGACTAATGATTGTGACATCTTTGTGTGTTTTTTGTGTTTTTTTTATATTGATGACGTAAATCGGATTTTATCGATTCTATTGTAAGCCGTCCCTTCGGAAATTCTTGTTTACCTTTAAATTTTGTTATTTAATATTTTGTATTGTTGATTGCTTCTCTTCAATTTTTGGTAATGTTCTTTTCATGAGAGTTCTAAGATTTATTTTATTAAAATTAGGTAAGCTCCAACTCTTAAAGGGATGATTTAGTTCAGAATCGGATGTAGTCCGATATCTATCATCATTAGTCCTCATCTTTTTATCTTTCCGGTTTTGTGAACAATATTTTTGACTAGTGATTATAACATCATTTGCCTTTCTTATTTAATATAAATCGGACTTCATCCGATTCTATCATAAGCCGTCCCTTCGGGACTTTTTTTATCGGATCTTGTTTTAAATGTATTATTTTTTCTGATTCATTATTGATAATAGAGATTTTACGTTATATTTTTTAATTAAGTTTTTAAAAGAATCTATCATTTGCAAAGTCCCGAAGGGACGACTTAATCTAGAATCGGATGCTAGTCCGATTTTCACCGGTATACGTGCCCATCTATTAATTCCCATATATTTTTCATCATCATCCATTTTATTTTTTGCTGTATGTTTTCACAAATACAATCTTCTCCGCTTTTGCAATAAATACAAGATGCACATAATTTTGACTGATGATTGTGGTATCTTTTATATTTTTAATAACAATTAAATCGGATTACTTCAATTCTGTTGTAAGCCGTCCCTGCGGGACTTTCTTTATTGGATTTTATTTTTAAAATTTTTTATTTTTTCGATTTCCTTAATACCCGGTTCAATTTCAAATTTAGAATTGATATCCAGAGCAAAGGGTTTCTGATGTAATATTCCCATAAGTTCAATATGCGCTTCAGAAATCCCGCCGCTTAAAAAGTAGGGAATGGGAATTTCCAATTTGTTCAGAAGATTCCAGTCAAATGTTTTGCCGGTTCCGCCGAATGCTTTGGAATCGGTGTCAAAGAGCAGGTAATTGGCCATTGCTCCATTATCGCTGATTATTTTCTGTAATTTCTCCGGGCTCTGATTCCCTATTCGTATAACTTTGATAATTCCGGTTTCCGGATTTATTGTTTTTCTTATTTCATCAATAAAATTTCCGTCCTCATCGCCATGCAGCTGGATAAAATCCAGTTTTGCCTGATCCGCTGTTTCTGTTATTTTGTCCAGACTTTCGTTTACAAAAACCCCTACTTTTGCCCGATGCCCGATCATTGAAATTTCTTCCAACGTCAGATGATTCAGCACGTACCGCGGCGATTTTTCATAGAAAATGAAACCAAGGAAATCTGTTTCCATCAAAATCAGTTCCTGAATCTGTTCAATCCGGGTCAATCCGCAAACTTTGAGCTTCGGCTGCTGGTTTTTGGCAAATGGCTTCTGGCTTTCTATCATTGTTATAGTGATAAATTGTTATATTGTTACATTGGAAATAAATTCTTTGAATTTATTTCCCGGGTTTTCGTCTTTCATAAAATATTCACCCATTAAAAATCCGTCAAAGCCTTTTTCTTTTAAGTATCTAAAATCTTCTTCGCTGTAAATACCGCTTTCGGCTACGGACAAAATTCCTTCGGGCAGCCTGTTTTTAAGATCTATGGAATGCTGGAGGTCTACTTTGAAATCTTTCAGGTTCCTGTTGTTGATGCCGGCAAAATCAATATCCGGATTTATATGCTTCAGTTCTTCTTCCGAATGGATTTCTAGCAAAACTTCCAGTCCAAGTTCATGGGAAAGTACTGTAAATTCCTGAACCTGTTGAGGGGAAAGACAGGCGGCAATGAGTAGAATAACATCGGCGCCGATGGATTTGGCTTCATAAAACTGGTATTCGTCTACCATAAAATCCTTTCTCAGAACAGGAATGTGGATGTGATTCCTGATGCTTACAATATCCTTTGAACTTCCGCCGAAGAAATCCCGGTCCGTCAGAATGGAAACTGCGCTGGCTCCGGAATGTTCATAGGCTGAAACCACTTCCAACGGCGAAACTTTGTCATTAATGATTCCTTTGGACGGAGATTGCCTTTTAAATTCAGCAATAATTCCGCTTTTGGTTTTTAAGGTCTCCTTTAATGAAAAACCTTTTCTCCCGAAATATTCCGAATCTTTAAGCTGCTCGACGGAAACTTTTGATTTTGAGAAAGCCAGTTCCTCTTTTTTTCGATGGATGATTTTATCTAAAATAGTCATAACCGGTCATTTATTCATTCAACAATAATTTCAGGCTTTGCAAAGCTTTTCCGCTGTATAAACTGTCTTTTGCCATGGAAAGGCATTCTTCATAGCTTCCGAATTTACCGGTATAAAATAACGCAACTGCGGCATTGGCCAACACCACGGAATTCTGCTCGTCTGTTCCTTTTCCTTCAAGAATATTCCTGAAAATTTTCGCCGTTTCTTCCGGGGTAGCGGCGGCCTGAATGCTTTCTGATGTTACGGCTGTAAAGCCCAGCTCTTCGGTAGTATAAACCGCTTCACCCTTTTTACTGATGATTTTGCTGTCACCCGTCAGGCTGATCTCATCATAGCCGTCCATTCCGTGAACGAGGGTAAACTGACGGTTGTCCTTTTGTAAAAGGTATTGGTAAATCCGTGCAATTTCAAGGTTATAAACGCCGATCACCGAAAACTGCGGCTTTACAGGATTCACCAGCGGGCCGAGAAGATTGAAAAAAGTTCTCAGTCCCAATGATTTTCTCAGTGCGCCGACGGATTGCAGAGCCGGATGAAAATACGGGGCGTGTAAAAAACAGATATTGGCTTTATCCAGCTCCTCCTGAAGCTGTTCCGGACTGTTTTTAAATTCATAACCCAATGCTTCCAGTACATTGGAGGATCCGGTAATGGTGGAAGCTCCGTAATTGCCGTGTTTTGTTACCTTCTGTCCGGCGCCGGCCACCACAAAGCTTGCCAGGGTAGATATGTTGATGGTGTTTTTTCCGTCACCGCCGGTTCCTACGATATCAAGGGCATCTTCTGCCTTAATATCTACCGGAACGGCCATTTGCAGAAGAGCTTCGCGGAAACCTTCCAGTTCGAGAAGGGTAATATTCCGCATCAGGAAAACGGTAACAAAGGCAGTTACTTCCGTTGCATTGAATTTATTTTGTGCAATTTCAATCATGATCGCCTTTGCCTGTGATTTGGAAAGCGTATGATGATTGAAAAGGTATTGAAGAATTTCTTTCATAAATTTTTTTTAAGCCAATAGAAAATTTCGGATAATGACTTCACCTTCCGGCGTCAGGATGCTTTCAGGATGAAACTGAACCCCGTGTACATCGTAGGTTTTATGCTGCAGGGCCATGATCATGCCATCTTTGTCCACAGCGGTGATTTCCAGTACGTCGGGTAAATCCTCACGGTTCACCACCCAGCTGTGGTACCTTCCGACTTCAATTCCGCTGGAAAGGTTCCTGAAGATTTTCGTATCATCTTTTACTACCTCTGCCGGCGTGGCAACCCCATGATAAATTTCCGTAAGATTGATCAGGCTCCCGCCGAAAGCTTCTGCAATCGCCTGTTGGCCGAGACACACGCCCAGGATGCTTTTGGTAGGTGCATACGCTCTGATCAAGTCCAGCAAAATTCCCGCTTCTTCAGGAATTCCTGGGCCGGGAGACAGCACGATTTTGTCGTATTGATCAATGTCAGCCAGTGTAATTTGGTCATTCTTTACCACATCCACTTTGGTATCAAGGATTCTTTCGATCATCTGGACAAGGTTATAGGTAAAGCTGTCGTAATTATCGAACACCAGGATTTTGGAAGATGGTTGATGGGTTGTGGCTGATGGGTTATGGTTGGTGGTTGATGGGTTGTGGCTGATTGTTGATAATTCTATGTGTTTCATTTTATTTTTTTCTGTAATAATTAATAAATCCGTTCAATAATTTTTTGCAGAGAATCGTCTGATTTAACAATCTGTAAATTCCTTTTCATTTAGATACCTTTGATCATAAGATAAATATAGCTGGGTCTCCAACTCATACAATGAACCTCTTGCAATAAACAGAAATTGTATTGTTGCTTTCGCTGTATTTCTTCCGCATCCTTCAGCTATATTGGAAGGAACAGATACAGCTGCTCTTCTGATCTGATTGGTTAAACCGAATATTTCTTCTTTCGGATAATTTTTAGTTGAATCGTATATACTATTAGTAAGCTTTCTTGACTCAAACCATACATCTAAATTTGTGTACTCCATAATTTGTGTTTTATAATTTTTTAATGAATATTTTAACTAATAACTAACTTCTATCAACTATCAACTATCAACCAGCTTCTCTGCTTTCTCCACCGCTTTTTTCAGTGCATTAAGCTTGTTATTTACTTCCTGCAATTCGCTTTCAGGATCGGATTTGGCAACAATTCCGGCTCCGGCCTGGTAATACAAGGTGTTGTTTTTACTTAAAAAAGTACGGATCATAATGGCCTGGTTGCATTCGCCGTCCAGCCCGATCATTCCGATGCAGCCGCCGTAATAGCCCCGGGAATCCTTCTCATATTTGTCGATCAGTTGTAAGGCTTTATGCTTAGGAGCTCCGCTTAGTGTTCCCTGAGGGAAGGTGGTTGCTACCATTTCGAAAGGATTGGTCTGCTCCGCCAGATCGGCTGTTACTTCGCTTACCATGTGGATGACATGGGAAAAAAGCTGGATTTCCTTCAGTTTCGTTACCATAATGTTTTTTCCGAGTTTCCCCAGATCGTTCCTGGCCAGGTCCACCAGCATTGTATGTTCGGCATTTTCCTTTTCATCATTTTTCAGGGCTTCGATGGATTGAAGATCGGTTTCGAGATGCCCGGTTCTTTTGAAAGTCCCGGCAATAGGGTGGATGACGGCCTTGTTGTTTTTAATGATCAGCTGGCTTTCCGGGCTGGAGCCGAAGAGTTTGTAATTTCCGTAATCGAAGTAGAAAAGGTAAGGTGAAGGATTGATATTTCTCAGAGCGCGGTACACATTAAATTCATCCCCTCTGAATTTTTGCTCAAATCTTCTGCTTAAAACCAACTGGAAAACATCGCCCCGCATACAGTGCTTCTGTGCGGTCTTTACCAGATCGATGTACTCCTCATCGGTGATATTGGAAGTTTCTCCGCCGTTTTTTTCAAAAGGGTAGATAACGGAATTGTGGTTTTTAATCAAGCTTTCCAGTACATAAAGTTCAGGTTTTATGCCTTCCATCTGGTTTTCAATGATGTGCATTTCATCATTGTAATGGTTGATGGCAATCACATACTGATACAGCCGGTACCGGAGGATTGGGATTTCCACCTCGGGACTTTGGGGTTTGAAGCTCAGGTTTTCAAAAGACTGTACGGCTTCAAAACTGGTGTATCCGAAGAGGCTTTGTGCCGTTTTTTCAATTGGGTCACTAGTGCTTTCACATTCGAATACATGGGCAAAATCCTGTAGGATTCCGGTGATCTTCTGTCCGCCGATGGATTGTTTCACCGGTTCCTGGCCGGGAAGCTTTACCTCAAATTCCGTCAGGGTTTTGATTTCGATTCCGGCAATGGCATTAATGGCAATGAAGGAAAAATTGTTATCGATATTTTTGGAATCCGAGCTTTCCAGCAGGATGGTGTCCCTGAACTGATCACGGATCTGGAGATAAATGGTCATTGGCGTCCGAAGATCGCCCAGGGTTTTTCTTGAAACGGTTTTTACTTTTATTTTTTTACTGAACATCTGCAGTTTATTTTTAAATAGGGTTAAATAAAAAAGACTTCAACGGTATCCGTCAAAGTCTCTTTGTATATTGTTTTATTATTGATGCGTTAAAATGGATTAACAGCACGACAACAGCCTCAGACCCGACGAAGAGTTTGAAAGCCACCACCAAATATTATTGCTGTTACTAAACATGGTACAAATGTATATATTTTTTTGATATGGAAAAATAAAATGATCAAATAAATCTCAAAACGTATAACAAATCCTGTTCCGTTCCGTATTTAATTTGAAAATTATTTGGTTCCCAATTGTCTGAGCTTTGCGGAATATTCGGGATCATTGTATTCTTTCAGATAGCTTTGGAGGGCAGAGCGGTATTCATTGATGAATTCAGGATTTTCAGGATCGGCTTCGTATTGTATCCTTGCTTTTTCAACGGGAGAACGTTTTTCATATTTCATCAGCATTTTTCCTTCCTCAGATTGGTTGTAAAGAATCACGATATTTTTTTCATAGCCGGGAATGAATTTGACGGGGAACGGCTTTTCTTTCTGCGGAATCCGGATGGCATTTTCAATAGGGTAGAGGGCTGCCGTTGTCGTGGAAAAGAAAGTGTTGACATAAGTGCCGTCCTGTTTCTTTACAATGGCTTCATAATCGTGGATGTACTGTTCATTAAGGGTAGAATTGGTCTCCACATCGGAAGTAATGATGGCCGTGCTTTCCGTACCGTAGGCATTTAAAAACCAGGCGTTCAGGAACTGCCCTCCGATGACATTTCCGATAGCCAGGATAAAGGCGATGATGAGCAGCAGCCATTTTTTGGTAAGAGCAGATAACGCCCCGAAAATTATAAATAAAACGATCACCGTCAGAAAACCATGGTGGCTCGTGAAAAAGAGAATTTTTGAAATGAAAACCATGCTATAATTTACAAAATGATTCTTAAATATAATCATTTCTGAATTCAATCTTCCGTAAAATATCTTTAAAATGGATATTTATCATGAGTTTGAAGGTTTATTTTTATATTTTTGTCTAAATTTTTATAGGAAAAAATAATGAAAAAAGTATTAGCAATCGCGTTTATCGGAGGTTTAATAGCAGCAAGCTGCTCAAAGAAGCCAAATCATGACTTACAGGACAGCAACACGATGTTGCCTGAGCCGGATGCCCCAACCGTAGTGGATTCTACTGCCAGAAAAACAGAGAATTCCCAGGTAAATGCAGCGGAATCTTTACCGGCCAGCCAGGTAAAAGCAGATACGGCTACGGCTTCCAAAAAATAATTACGGGATCATGAGAAATCTGTTTTTAGCAGGATGTATGGCCATGCTGATGTTTTCCTGTTCAAAAAAAGAAACCTCTTCTACAGAGCCGGGTTCAGGGAATGCATCGGCTTCTGAGCCGGTAAAAAATAATCTTTCCGGAGATCAGATTATTCAGACGCTGGACTGTTCCGGATGCCACGCCGTGAATGAAAAGATGATCGGTCCTTCGTATCAGCAGATTGCCGATAAATATTCTGAAAAGGATACGGAGCTGCTGGCTTCCAAAATCATTGAAGGCGGCAGCGGCGTCTGGGGCGGGGTACCCATGTCCCCTCATCCTCAGGTGTCTAAAGAAGATGCCAAAAAAATGGTGCAGTATATTTTAAGCCTGAAAAAATAAAGCATGGCTGAAAAGTCCAATCTGCATCCCAGGAATCTCCACCGGGATCCATACGATTTCGATCAGCTGATTGCCGGTGTACCGGAATTAAAACATTATGTTTTTGTGAACGCTTATCAAAGTGTAACGATCAATTTCAGCCTTCCAAAAGCTGTCAAGCTGCTGAACAAAGCTTTGTTGTTACACTTTTATAAGGTTCAGCACTGGGATATTCCCGATACCAATCTCTGTCCGCCGATTCCCGGCAGGGCAGATTATATTCATTACCTAGCCGATTTGCTGGAGGAATCTTGCGGTCAGCTTCCGGAAGGCCAACAGCTACACGGGATCGATATCGGAACAGGGGCCAACCTGGTGTATCCTTTAATTGCGCACCGATCATACGGCTGGACCATGCTCGGAACCGATATCAATGAAGACTCTTTACGCAACGCAGCACAGATTTTAAATCAGAATCCGGATCTGTTGCCGGCCATCCGTCTGAAGAAACAGCCGGAAGCGGATTATATCTTTAAAAATATCATTGAACCTGAGGACCGGTTTGCCTTTTCCATGTGCAACCCGCCGTTCCATGATTCTGAAGCCAGCGCTTTAAAAGGAAACCTGAGAAAAACAAAAAATCTCAGCAAGTCGAAAGTTCATAAGCCTGTCCTGAATTTTGGCGGCCAGCAGTCTGAACTGTGGTGCGAAGGGGGCGAGCTGGCATTTATTACGAAAATGATCCTGGAAAGTGCGCTGTATCCTTTACAGGTGCTGTGGTTTACCTGCCTGGTTTCCAAAAAAGACCATCTCTTTAAACTCACCTCTCTTCTGAAGAAAGAAAAAGTTGCCGATTTTCGAGTGATCGAAATGGCACAGGGACAGAAAATAAGCCGGATGCTGGCCTGGACATTCGTTCCGCAGCATAAGCAGAAGGACTGGCCGGATTTCAATCAAAAATAAACACCTTACCGATCGTAAGGTGCTAAGGATTGTGTTTCTAGAATCATACTGAAAATCAGGTTTCTGTTCAGAGATATTCTTCACAATAACCTGCGCGTATTAATTTGTTCCGGCAGTTGGATCCGGTTTCATTTAAATCCGGTGAAACAAAGTCGTTAATTTTTCATACTTTATTTATTTTTGATTACGGTGTAATCCAAAGATAACAAATTTCAATTGTTTTTAATTCATTATTAAGTGATATTTTTAATTTTATTTAAAATTTTCATCATTGAGTAGTATGAGATTGATTATTTACTTAAATATTGATAATTTTATGGATATAATATTTGATATAACTTTTAAACTTAATTTTATAAATAATCACTAAATTTGTACGCTTTTAGAAAAATAAGAAATGCAATTATCAGAACAGGAAATCATTAGAAGAGAAAAGCTGAACAAGCTTGTTGAAATGGGGATCAACGCATTCCCGGCGGATGAATACGTTATTACGGATACTACTGAATCCATAAAACAGGAATTCGCAGAAAGTAAACAGGTGAAGATTGCTGGAAGATTAATGTCCAGGAGAATTCAGGGGAAAGCTTCTTTTGCTGAGTTGCAGGATTCTACGGGGCGTATTCAGGTATATTTCAACAGGGACGAGATCTGTACGGGTGAGGACAAAGCATTATACAACGAAGTCTACAAGCACCTGTTGGATATAGGCGATATCATTGGGGTAGAAGGAGAGCTTTTTACGACGCAGGTAGGTGAGAAAACCGTCCTGGTAAAGAATTTTACACTTCTTACCAAATCTCTGAGACCTCTCCCGCAGCCGAGAACCGATGAAAACGGCGTGGTATACGATGCTTTCAACGATCCGGAGATGAGATACAGACAGCGTTACGTAGATTTAACTGTCAATCCTCAGGTAAAGGAAGTTTTTGTTAAAAGAACAAAACTTTTCAATGCGATGAGGACGTTCTTTAACGATGCCGGATATTTCGAAGTGGAGACGCCGATCTTACAGTCGATTCCCGGTGGAGCGGCTGCAAGGCCTTTTATTACCCACCACAATGCTTTGGATATTCCGTTGTATTTACGAATTGCCAATGAACTGTACCTGAAAAGGCTGATTGTGGGCGGATTCGACGGGGTATATGAATTCTCTAAAAACTTCAGGAATGAAGGGATGGACCGTACCCACAATCCGGAATTTACTGCTATGGAAATTTATGTAGCCTATAAGGATTACAACTGGATGATGGATTTCACCGAGAAATTACTGGAATTCTGTGCCGTTCAGGTAAACGGAACCACCAAAGCGACTTTCGGTGATTATGAGGTAGATTTTAAAGCCCCTTACGAAAGGGTTTCGATGACGGATGCGATCCTGAAATTCACAGGTTTCGATATTACCGGTAAAACGGAACAGGAATTATTCGACTTTGCCAAATCAATCGGCATCGAGGTGAATGAAACCATGGGGAAAGGAAAATTAATCGATGAAATTTTCGGTGAGAAATGTGAAGGAAACTTCATCCAGCCGACTTTCATTACCGATTACCCGATCGAAATGTCACCACTGACGAAAAAGCACAGAAACAAAGAAGGGCTTACCGAACGTTTCGAATTAATGGTCTGCGGAAAGGAAATTGCCAATGCTTATTCTGAGCTTAACGACCCGATCGACCAGAGAGAGCGTTTCGAAGACCAGCTGAAATTAGCTGAAAAAGGCGATGATGAAGCCGGGCAGTTTATCGACGAAGATTTCCTGAGAGCATTGGAATACGGAATGCCGCCGACTTCAGGGCTGGGAATCGGGATGGACAGGCTGATTATGTTCCTTACCAATAATGCCTCCATCCAGGAAGTGTTGTTCTTCCCTCAGATGAGGCCTGAAAAAGCAGTGCCGCAGATCGAGCTTGGAGAAGATGAAAAGGTTATTCTCGAAATCCTAAACTCCCGTGAAGAGCCGTTTTCATTGGCTGAGGTAAAAGAAAGAAGCCAGCTTTCGGGTAAAAAGTGGGATAAGGCTTCCAAGACTTTGACGAAGAATAACATCGTGAAAGTAGAGAAAACAGATGAAAATATTTTGATGAGACTGGTTTAGTAACTTTATGTACCACAGATATATAGAAGCAGGCATTTATTGCCTGCTTTTTCATTTTTGTATGAAAAAAATTAACTAATTTTGGTAAACACCTATTAAACAAAATATTATGAGAACATCATTTATCCCCGCGTTAGCGTTGGTGGCTTCATTGGCCAACGCTCAACTTAGCCTTATCCCCGATTCTAGTTTCGGTAACAACAGTGTCGTAAATCTGGACCCCGGTCTCAGCGGATTTCTGTCTTACCATTTTGTGAATAACAAAATTATCGTCCAGAACCTTGATATGTCAACTTCCAATCTTACGGATTCCAGAATTACCATGCTCGGTACAGATGGGAGTATGGACTCATCTTTCGGGACAGCAGGCTCATTTAGCTGTCCCCTGGCCTATGGTACGGCAGGCCTCGAAGATTTCGTTCATAATTCCGGCACTGCCGACGTGATGATGTTTTCAGGCAAAAAATTCCACTACAACGGAACTTTAGATCTTACTTACGGAACGGCCGGACAAACCGAAGTCTTTGCCAACGAGATTTACCGGAAGGTTCTGCCGAATGGAAATCTGCTGATCAGGACGGCAAACAGTATGTATCAGCTCAATCCGTCAGGACAGCCTGATTCCGCTTTTGGTATTAACGGAACAATGGCATGCAACAGTACTTTATCCAATTCCAACAACGCTATTTTCAGTAGCCATGAAAAATTCGTAGCCTTACATGCCGGCAGTTCTGTTATGGAATACGAATCAAACAACTCGTCGCTCCGAAAGATGAATTACACCACAGGAAATTATGACACCAGCTTTGGTGTTAACGGAAATGCGCAATACCAGACGGGATCTTCCTCGACAATTATAAAATTTTGCATGATGAATGACAATTCATTCGTTAATTATCTCTTTGATGATGATTCGGCGGTAAAATTTCTTACAAAAACTTTGTCTACCGGTATGCTCGATACTTCATTTGGTTCCAACGGAAGGATAGATCTTCCGGGTAGCCTTAACGGAATGAATCTCCTATATGTCCAGGATTTTACAATGGTAAACAATCACGTGGTTATACCGGTTTTAGATAACAGTTATCCCCGTAAACTGCTTCTTCTGAGTACAAACGGTAATAATTTGGGTACGATCAACGGGCAGCCTCTTTTAGATACAGGTATTACAACACAGATAATCAATCCCGATGACAAAATTTCCATTTCAGTAAAAGATGATTATCTGTATCTGATGATCAGCCCCAGAACTATTAAGAGGTATGTCATTTCAGGTGCTGTTCTTACAGCAAAAGAAAATAATAAGGCGATAAACGTTCAGTTTGCCAACCCATTTCAAAACGAGCTGAACCTGATCACCAATGAAGAAATAAAGTCTGTGGAAATTTTCGATAAAAGCGGAAGGCTGATCATGGAAAGCAGATCTTCAAAAAACATCAATACTTCGGGTCTTCAAAAAGATGTTTATATCATTAAAATTACCACTCAAACAGACAGGGTAATTTCCAAAAAAGGGATGAAGCTGTAATCTTTTAAGTTCATGAGATACAGACCTTGGGCTTAGTCCAGGGTTTTTTATTTCTGAAATACTGATGAAGCGGACAAACCATCTAAGCGTATCGATAATCCGGTAACATCCGTAGGATAGGTAAAGATCCGGGTCAAAATGTCCGGACATGTATATGATGGGATTAAAAAAGTTATATCTTTGTACTATTAAAAAACACGTTTTATGAAACAGATTATTACCTTCCTGGGGTTGGCATGTACGATGGCCAATGCACAGATCACGATTACAAAAGACAATTCATTCGGAACCAACGGCACGGTTACCGTTTCAGGAGTAAACTCGTCTAATAACTATATGCTGCTGATTCCCAATATCCATTCTACTTTCCAGGGAAATAAAATTTTTGTGAGCTATCCTTCAGACGCCGGCTCTTTTACTCAGTTTGCCAGACTGAACAGCGACGGTTCCCCTGATGCCGGTTTCGGAAGCAATGGGAATGTACTGATTCCTTATTTTGAATCTTATTATTTTTACGCCGACAATAATTTTTTCCTGACTAACGGAAATAAGAAATATCTTTCAAACGGTCAGCCGGACGGCAGTTTTTCAGATTTAACCATGCAGGCAACCGACTGGAATTATAAAATCGTACTTTCCGACGGGAAGATTTTCTTCCGTGATGATGCAGGCTTCTATAAATTTCTGCCCAACGGAACAGTCGATTCTTCTTACGGCACCAACGGTTCGATGGCAATCCATGCTGCTATAGCAGGTGATCCTAATGGAAACAGTATATATGAATTGTTTTTCAATAAAGACCAGGCATTGTACGAATTTATCGATCCTTCACCAGGACAGTCCAATATCCGGAAAGTCGATATCAATACCGGAAATCTGGATGCATCTTATGGGCAGGGCGGGTACGCGCAGGTAAAGAATTCGGGCATTCCTTCTGCAGCATCACATGATTACAGTAGTCAGGCTTCACAGAATGACGGCTCGTTTATCAATAGGTTTACCGACAGCAATAATGCATACTTTACGAAAACCAATACTCAGGGAAATTTAGACACTTCCGTAGGAAACAACGGCGTAATTACAGGAAACAAATCCTTTACCTATAACGGAACGGCCTATTCTGCAGATGCCCAGCCTCTGGCTTACAATAATCTCATCTTTGTTCCGACAGAAAACGCAGCACAGGAACTGGGGATTGCCTGTTATGCTCTCAACGGGAATAATGTTACCATCAACAATAATGCTTTTTATCCGCTTGCCGGAACTTCATTTTCATCCCTTCGATTCGTTTTTATTAAGGACAATTATATTTATGTAATCCACGACAATAATATTTCAAGGTTTGTGATCCAGCAACAGGTTCTTTCCACAAATGAATTATCTGGTAAAAACCTGAATATCCGTGTTACCAATCCCTTCAGGGATGAACTTTCGGTCTATGCGGACGAACCTGTAAAAGAAGTTGAAATTACGGATATAAACGGAAGGATTATCATAAAGGGAAAAGGGATAAGCTTTAATACATCATCACTTTTAAAAGGGACTTATTTTATAAAGATCCGGATGGCATCCGGGAAAACGGTTTCAAAAAAAGTAATTAAAAACTGATAGAACGGACTGTCTATTTTTTCATCCGGAATATTCAGTATTTATAGTTAGGTTAAAAGTTTATTTTTCAGTTCCGGCGGAGGCTTTGCTTTTGCCGGAATTTTTTAACCTCAGGATCGTTTAAGGCAGTTCTCCGAAGAATGTAGCGGATCCCGGATATAAATTTGTTGAAACTTCCGTCTTCTAAATAAATCATCAAATAAAAAAGGCTATAATCAGCGGATCCAGTGAAAAGTCCGTAGAACGATTTCATTTTCCCAGACTTAAAAAGTATTGATGTAAATTTAATTCAGCCCGGAAAATTTGGATAACCGGAAATTCTCAACCGGAATTTTGAAAAAAGCGGATAAACTATTTTCCGCTTTTTTCCGTTCGGTAAAAAACAAATAAGATGAAAATTCTTATCATATTGCTTTTCCTTTGTACATTTTCGAAAGCGCAGATGCTGACTTCCGTGTATTTCGATTACAACAGTGCTGAACTCAGCCGCGATTCAGAAAAAAAGCTGGACAGTCTGAGCCGTTTGAACACTACATTGAAATTCAGGATATTCGGAAACTGTGACGTGTCCGGAACATCGGATTATAATAAAATGCTTTCTGAAAACCGGGCCCGGGCAGTGAGTGCCTATCTGCAGAAAAAGATCGGCCGTAATATTGAATTGCAGAGCGTAACCGGCCTGGGAAAAGAAAAACAGATCAACGACAACAGCACGGAAGAGCTGCGCAGGAAAAACAGAAGGGTGGATGTGTTTATTGACCGGGTGATGGCTCCGGGAGAAATCAGGGCCGGAAAAACATTTGCCAGTTTCTTCAGCAGAAAAATTTCCGAAATGAAAGTGAAAGATACCTTCTCCCTTCCGGACGTCAACTTCGTGGGAGGACGACACATCTGGCTTCCCAAAGGAAATAAGGTTCTGGTCCGGCTGGCGGATATTTTAAAAGGCAATCCGTCTCTGGAAGTGGAGCTTCAGGGACATATCTGTTGTGATTATGATCATTTTGATGGTGAAGATCTCGACCTGAAAACATTCAACCTGTCCTTCACCAGGGCAAATGCCATCAAAGAATTTCTTGAACTGCAGGGAATCAATTCCTCGCGGATCAAAGCGACCGGCCAGGGACATCTTAATCCTGTTGTTTATCCCGAACGCACCGAAGAAGATTTCAGCAAAAACAGACGGGTTGAAATTGTTTTGCTTAAAAAATAAGTATAAATGAGGTTAACAGGCAGGAAGAAGGAAACCGGATGCTGTAAGTCTTTTATGTCAGGATTACTGCTAACTGTAGTAATTCAAACGTAAATCTTTCGTGAACCTCTCTGATACGATGCTGAGATTTCCTGCGGGAATGACAAAT
>JAKOOG010000386.1 GCA_022701545.1 Weeksellaceae bacterium
GGATACTGATCTTAATGGCTAAATATGAATCAGGGAATGATGAAGATTATGATGACTTTATTAAAGCAACGTCAAAGTTTGTCAAAAAGATGAAAAAACCGGATGAGTTCCATTTTGAAAGCGTGGCCTTTTTTAAAAACCTTAATGAGGTAACGCCTGACCGGCAAATTGAATCCTTCAAAAAATTCGATGCTAAGCTGGAGCTCTTTGCCGGCAACGAATACTACAGAAGATCGCTTTTATACATTGACATCCACGGATGGGTAACATCTAAAGTGCGGAACGTGGATGTGATTGAGATTATCAAGGAAAAAGTGAGGTATAAAAGGCGGAGCTGATTTCAAAACTTTACAGAGGTCCCAATTTGATGAAATTTAAGCTTAAATAATTTAATATAAGTTATTTAAGTATTGTAATTATATCCAACCAATCATAAAGGCAATGAAGTTTTATTTGAATAATCCTAAACTGCCGGAATAAATTTAGCCCCTATCGTTTACAAATCCCCGTGAAAATAGCATACTAAGTAAAATTTTCGTATTTTTGCCTCTTAAAATTTCTTAGTAAACAATGATAAAAATTACACTTCCAGACAACAGCGTCAAAGAATTCGAGGCGGGAGTTACTCCGCTAGATGTGGCAAAATCTATAAGCGAGGGATTGGCTAGAAATACCATTTCCGCAGTCGTTAATGACAAACAAGTAGAGACGACCACGCCTATCACCACGGATTCTGCGGTACAACTGCTGACCTGGAACGATGATCTTGGAAAGAAAGCCTTCTGGCATTCTTCTGCCCACCTTCTGGCGCAGGCCATCCTTGAGTTTTATCCTGATGCTAAGCTTACCATCGGTCCTGCCATTGAGAGCGGATTTTATTATGACGTAGATTTCGGCGACGAAAGTTTATCGGAAAAGGATTTTGAGAAAATTGAGAAAAAGGTATTGGAAAATGCAAAAAAAGGTTCGACATTTTCCTTATACCCTGTCTCCAAAGAAGAGGCATTGAAAACGTATGCCGATAATCCGTACAAAGTAGAGCTGATCTCTAATCTTAACGATGGCGAAATTACTTTTGTAACCCATGATAACTTCACGGATCTTTGCCGTGGAGGACATATTCCGAATACAAGTATCGTAAAAGCGGTAAAGATTTTAAATGCTGCCGGAGCATACTGGAGAGGAAATGAAAAAAACCCTCAGCTGACAAGGGTGTACGGTGTCTCTTTCCCTAAACAGAAGGAATTGACCGAATACCTTGAAAGGCTTGAAGAAGCGAAAAGAAGAGACCACCGGAAATTAGGCAAGGAACTGGGAATTTTCGCATTCTCTGAAAAAGTAGGTGCCGGGTTGCCGTTATGGCTGCCCAAAGGAACCGCTTTAAGAAGAAAATTGGAAAACTTCCTTTCTGCCGCTCAGAAAAAAGGAGGTTATGAGTTCGTTATGACTCCGCATATCGGGTCTAAAGAACTTTACGTAACCTCAGGACACTGGGATAAATACGGAGCTGACAGCTTCCAGCCGATCAAAACGCCGAATGAAGGGGAAGAATTTATGCTGAAGCCGATGAACTGCCCGCACCACTGTGAAATCTATAAGACTTCGCAATGGAGCTACAGGGATCTGCCGAAAAGATACGCCGAGTTCGGAACGGTTTACCGTTATGAGCAGTCAGGAGAACTTCACGGATTGACAAGGGTCCGCGGATTTACCCAGGATGACGCCCACCTTTTCTGTACTCCGGACCAATTGTTGGGAGAGTTTGAAGCCGTAATTGATCTGGTATTGTATGTTTTCAAATCTTTGGGCTTTGAAGATTTCCTTACTCAGGTTTCCTTACGGGATCCTGATAACAGGGAAAAATACATCGGGTCTGATGAGAACTGGGAGAAAGCGGAAAATGCCATCATCACCGCTGCCAAAAACAAAGGACTGAAAACAGTTGTGGAATATGGTGAAGCCGCCTTTTATGGACCGAAGCTGGATTTTATGGTAAAAGATGCCTTAGGTAGAAAATGGCAGCTGGGAACCATCCAGGTAGATTATAACTTACCGGAAAGATTCGATCTTCATTATATCGGAAACGATAACGAGAAGCACAGACCGGTAATGATCCACAGAGCACCGTTCGGTTCAATGGAACGTTTCATCGCTATTCTGCTTGAGAATACCGCCGGAGATTTCCCGTTGTGGCTGAGCCCGGATCAGTTTATTATTCTACCGATCAGTGAAAAATATGTAGATTATGCTAAAAAAGTTTCAGAATTTTTAGAAAATCACGATATTAGCGGCCAGATTGACGACCGAAATGAAAAGACCGGAAAAAAGATCCGCGATGCAGAGTTAAATAAAATTCCATTCATGCTGGTAGTCGGTGAAAATGAAGAAAAGGATGGCACAATTTCTGTACGTAGACGTGGTGAAGGAGATTTAGGCGTAATGAATCTTGAGGATTTTGTTTCCTACTTCAAAAAAGAATCTGCGATTTAAAATCAAAGATTAAAGATTCGGAATTAAAGATTATCTGATGATTCAGTTCTGAATATTATTTAAATTAGAATTAACCAATAAAATTATAATACAATAGCACAAAGATTTAACAACAGGGGCCCACAAAGACGTCCTGTACAGGAGGACTTACACTTGATCAACGATAAAATTCGTGTGAGAGAGCTTCGTTTGGTGGGCGATAACGTAGAGCCGGGAATTTATCCTATCGA
>JAKOOG010000005.1 GCA_022701545.1 Weeksellaceae bacterium
AGCGTCGGATGATCGGCCATTACATCAGCCCCGGCGCGGGAAGCTTCCAGTAAGAAGGCATTTCCGTAGTCGAAGAAATAAGTTCCTTTTTCCGTATGTTTATTGATCGCTTCAGCATGTCTTCTCAGCGTTTCCTGAACCTTATCCTTAAACAGTTCCGGATCTTCCGCCATCATCCGGTTGGATTCCTCAAAGCTCTGCCCGGCTGGATAATAGCCTCCCGCCCAGGGGTTGTGCAGCGAAGTCTGATCCGAGCCAATGTCGATTCTTAAATGTTCCTGATCGAATTTTTCCCAGACCTCAACGATATTTCCGAGATACGCCAGGGAAACCGTTTCTTTGTTTTCCTGCGCGGTTTTTACGCGGACCACCAGTTCATCCAGGTTTTCGTGGATTTCATTCACCCATTTCTGTTCGTGGCGGATTCTGGTGATTTTCGGATTCACTTCTGCACAAACCGTTACGCAACCGGCAATATTCCCGGCTTTCGGCTGAGCACCGGACATTCCCCCCAATCCTGAAGTAACGAACAATCCGCCTTTCGGTTCTTTATTGATTTTCCTGAAGGCATTCAGGACGGTAATCGTTGTTCCGTGTACAATGCCCTGCGGCCCAATGTACATATAACTTCCTGCCGTCATCTGCCCATATTGCGTTACGCCCAGAGCATTGAATTTTTCCCAGTCATCCGGTTTCGAATAATTAGGAATCATCATTCCGTTGGTGACCACGACCCTCGGTGCGTCCTTATGCGACGGGAACAACCCCATCGGGTGGCCGGAATACATCACAAGCGTCTGCTCATCCGTCATTTCCGACAGGTATTTCATCGTCAGAAGATACTGCGCCCAGTTGGAGAACACCGCGCCGTTTCCACCGTAAGTAATCAGCTCGTGGGGATGCTGCGCCACCGCATAATCCAGGTTGTTCTGGATCATCAGCATAATGGCTTTGGCCTGCTCGGATTTTCCCGGATATTCTGAAATCGGCCGTGCCTTCATCTCATAATCCGGACGGAAACGGTACATGTAGATCCTTCCGTATTGTTCCAGCTCTTCCCTGAATTCCGGCAGCAGTTCCGCATGAAACTGAGGTTCGAAATAACGCAGCGCATTCTTTAACGCTAATTTTTTCTCTTCTTCGCCTAAAATCTCCTTCCGCTTCGGCGCGTGATTGATCTGTGTTTCATAAGGTTTCGGCTGCGGTAACCGGCTTGGGATGCCCTGCTGTATCTGTTCCTGGAATGTCATATCGTTTTGATCGTTGTTTATGCTTGATGAATTTTTGTGGTTTTAAAGATATTCAAATTAGAAAATCCGTGCAACTCCTGTGTAAAATTTACAACGTTGCCAAGTTATCTTCAATCCGGAAAGAGAATAACAGCTAAGTACTAAAAAGACCAATAGGATTAACTAAAGAAATCGACATGACCAACATTACCCTCCGATACGTAGGGTTGGCAAAAATTCTTTGAATTTTTGACGGTGTAGTTTTGCAGTGATGCCTCGATTAACCTTTTATTGTTTCTTGAGAACCACCCCGGCTCCGGCCTTCGGCCGGAGCCAACCCTCCAGAGGAGAGAAATTTTGATTAAGGATAGGAAAAGCGCCGGAAACAGGGAATGTTCTGTTTTTTGAAAAGTAAACTTTGCTTTGAATGCGATTGCTTTTTTCAAAATAAAAAACCCCATTGAAAATTCAATGGGGTTTTGTGAAGTTCTGCTGTATCAGATTTAATTATTGTTTTTAACCAGGATCCAGCCGGTGAAGGTTCTTCCGTCCGGAAGGGTAATCACGTACCAGTAACTGGACGTAGGGATCGCTCTGCCTTTTAAGGTTCCGTCCCAGTAGAACTGGGTATTGGAGCTCTGTTCAAAAATTAACATCTGGTAGCGGTCAAATATTTTCACATTCGACATTCTGTTTCCGAAGACCTGAAGGTTCTTAACGATCCATTGGTCATTCATTCCGTCTCCGTTCGGCGTAATGGCATTTTTTATATCCAGAACAACACCCTGTTGTTTTACAATACAGTCGCTGCCCGTATATCTTACATAGAATGTGGTAATGCCTGTTGGCAGATTATAAAACATATTTGAGGCCTGCCAGGTGATCCCGTCGATCGAATATTCGATCGGCTTTGTTCCGGTGGCGTGCACCGTCACATTATTGCCGTTAAATTCCAGATTTTCGATCACCGGAACTTCGTAGTGCTTCACTTCAAAAGTATCCGTATAAGAACATCCGTTGCTTGCCGTAACCGTAAGGGTATATGTTCCTACGACCTTGATTCCCGTAAGGGTATCGGTAGTAGAGATCACCTGCCCCGAAGGACTTGTCCAGGTGTAGCTTACAATTGTATACCCTTCCACCTTAACGGTATAATCCAGAGTACCTTCCGGACAGAAATATAGGGTCGGAATATCAAATACCGGGGTATCTTTTAATGAAAGTTTTATTTCCGCAGCATTTGAGCACGAGCCGGGAACGCTTACTTTTACATATACCGAAGAAGAACCCGAGCCTTGGGTATACGTATAGTTGGCAGGTGCAGCAATCGCATTGGTTCCTGCATTGAGGTCTGCCAAAGACGGATAATAGGTAAAGGTAGCATTAGCCCCGGTATAAATCTGATTCTGGAACTGCGTAAGATCTACATTCTCCGTTCCGTTGTTTCCGGTATCGCAGGCTGCAAGCTGGAAAGGTCCGCTATTCTGTAAAGTAAGCTTATTTCCAAGCACAAAGCTGACCGTCGCAATATCCTGGCATCCCGGAAGATTCTGGACTTTTACCCAGATCTGTGTAGGGAAAGGGTTTGCTGTAAAATTGGAAGGGTTCGCAATCGGGTTTACATTGTTCTGTGCGTCCTGCTGTGTTAAATAGAAAGTGAATACGTTTGCCGGATTCGGAAGATCCACCATCTGACCGGTAAAGTTCAGCAGATTGACTTCATAGCTTCCGTCCAGATTTTCATCACACACCGTGACGGTTGAATTGATTGCTTTCGGAGGGAAATAAGTATTCAGCTGAATCGGTGCCACCGAATAACAGCCGGTTGTTTTCGACTGGAACCTTGCCCAGACCTGAACCGTAGACACATTGGTCGTAACGGTATTCCCAATCTGGTTAGAAGGATTTCCTGCGTTGGCCTCTGCCGCTGTATTGTAATACGTAATGGTCATATTAGACAGCGCATACGTATTCTGCGATGCAACAAATAGCTGCGGGATGGCATCATTCAGCTGGAAGGTCTCGCTCAGGTTGAAATCTTCATCACACCTGTTTAAAGTCGCATTATTCAGCACAACTACAGGTAAAAAGGTCATGGTGATATTCAGTTTAGATACCGAAAAGCATTCATTGTTATTAAATTTAACCTTTACAAAAACCGTTGCACTTCCTCCGGATACGGCAAACTGGGTCGGGTTTGTAATTTCATTGGAAAAAGTCTGGCTGGCAGCATTATAATTTAAATAATACGTAAAGCTTACATTCGGGCTCGAAGTAATCTGGTTCTGCGCGCTGGTAAGATTATAGATCTCAACGCCATCATTATTATTATCGCAGATATTGGTTAAATTAATATTTACCGGAGAATTGACTACCGGAGTTGAAGTTAAACTTACCGTAAACGGATATACCTGCTGGCAGTTGTAAGAATTGATTTTAACAAAAAACTGCTTGGTTCCGTTCAGCGTATAGGCATTTACCGGATTCGTACCGCTTGCCGCATCGGCAGCCGTAAGATAGAAAGTGGTCGTTGCATTCTGATTGCCGATAATCGCTGATGAGAACTGGGACAACTGAATATTTTCCGCGTTGTCATTGTTAAAGTCACACACCGTAAAGCTGGACTGGACGATAACCGGATGGACCAGATTTACATTGATGGGACGTATCGTATAACAGTCATCGGAATTCTCGAAACGCACATAATACGTCTGCGTTACAAAATTTCCGTCCGTCGTGATGGTCTGGTTCGGGCTGACCGGACTGTTTCCTAAGGTCGCACTGACAAAGGTATAATAAAACTCGGTTGTCTGTACAGTCGTTGGTGAAATCAGCATACCGTTGGAAAGGGTACTTAAATTAACGCTGATGTCATCCGTTCCGTTGAAGCAGATGTATTCCGTTTTTTCATTAGCCTGGATTTTTGTGAAGGTGACGTTCATATTTACTGTAGCCACTGCAAAACAGCCGTTTGGAATCTGAACCCTGATGTAAACAGTGTAGGCTCCTTCTTTTACGGAATTTAAAACGGTGCCCGTTCCGTTAAAAGCTTCATCATAGGTACCATAGGCCGCAAAAGTGGCACCCTGCTGTGTTGTGATCAATGGACCGATCGTTAACGGAAAATCAAAAGGTTCCTGATTGTCTGCGTTGATATCGCAAACCGAATACGGAAAATTAAGCGGCGAGTTGATATTCACACCCGGCCTGAACTGGAAATTTACCGGTCCCAAGATATAGGTACAGGTTCCATCCACCAGCCTTACCCAAACCTGGGTATTGGCCGTGATATTTGCCGTTGTAATAGGATTGGTGTTATTCTGTGCATTCGACTGTGAAGCAAAATAGGTAATCCCTGCGGTTCCCGGTGCAAAGAGTTCAGTGTTCAGTAAATTTAAATTGTAATTGGCTTCTACTCCGTCATTATTGGTATCGCAGATCTCCACGGTATTTTTCAGCAGGTTTCTGGTGAGTAAATTTAACGTAAGAACAGCAACCCTGTAACAGGAAGGTATACCCGGATTCTGGATTCTTACATACAATACCGTATTGGCCGTTAAGGTATAATTGTTCGGTAACGCACCCACATTATTCTGTGCATTCTGCAAGCTGGTATGGAAGCTGAAAGTAAAGCTGGCCGGGTTCTGCGTCGTTACATTGGCCTGAAAACTGTTCAGCGTAAGGTTTACCGGTGCATTTCCGCAGAAATTCTGGGTATAGTTCTTAGCTGCCGGATAGGTAGAATCAAAAGTCAGCGGAAAATCATCCGTTAGGGTAAGGTTGTTCGTTCCGCAGCTGTTGAAAGTAACATTTGCCGTAAAAACATCACTCTGCGTCGGACATATCGTGGTCTCAACACCGGTTCCTACCGTCTGCCCGGCTGAATTCGTCCAGGTTACCTGCGGCTGGATTACATTTCCAAGCGGATTGAACTTCCAGGCTTCCTGCAGAGCCTG
Source organism: Weeksellaceae bacterium (assembly GCA_022701545.1). GTDB lineage: Bacteria > Bacteroidota > Bacteroidia > Flavobacteriales > Weeksellaceae > Chryseobacterium. The sequence goes on from JAKOOG010000005.1 coordinate 5,186, forward strand.
CCAGGTACCTGTATTCCGGTTGGCCGGAGAAACACCCTGGCTACCGTCACTGTTAATTACCCCGATCAAGGCATTCGGAAATTTCCTTGTCGGGCATGGCGTAAGCTTTTTATCTACAAATACTTCGATTACATTCGTGGTTTCGTGAAGGACGATCTGTGACGAAGAACGTTCGGTACATCCCGCTACTCTGCCTTCGTAAAAACTGATGACAAATTTTCTGAAAGGCGCCGTGCCGATGGTTGTATAATAAATTTCCGAAGGATCATTTGCCGAAAACACCATATCGTGATACACCCCGAAGATTGAATTTTTCGGTAAATTGGCATTTGGATTCTGCCATTGGATATTCGGATAATTAATGTTTCCCAGCTGGCTGAGATCAAAAGTTACCATTCCGTTCGAGCCGACCACCAGCGACTGGAAATACTGGTCGTAGAAACAGAACTTGAAGGGCATGTCCAGCTTTACTGCAAAAAGATCATCATAATTGGCATTTAGTGAGGTCCCCTGATTCATCGGGATCGGCGGACTGTAAGCTTCAGAAGACACCTCATATCCGGTAGTCTGCTTAATAACCGGATATTCTGCATGAAGCGTGATGCAGCCGTTGGCATCCAGCCCATTGGTACAGGTGACATTGAAACTCTCATTCCCTGCATTGTCTTTTACTTTAACACCTGCAGGCACCTGTGAAAATCCGTAAGCACTGATAAGTACGAATAAAAAACGTAAAATTTTCCCCATAACTGTATAATTGTTTTCCCCTTTTAGAGATAAAATTAATACTTTTTATGACACAATTTTCAATCATAACCATTTATTTATATTAAATTAATATCATAAATACGTATAAAATTGTATTTCAATAATTTAAATTACAGATCCTGCATAAAAAAACCTTACTTTTTAAAGTAAGGTTAACATTATTGTCGGAATGGAGATCTTATGTTAAGACATCGTCATTCTGTTCTTCATGATCGTCGTCGTTATCACTCATGCTCCAATAGTTGTTTTCTTCGTCTTCGCTGCCGATTTCTTCCATTGCATCATCTTCTTCGATACCGGGAATATCAAGGCCTTTATCGATCTTATCCTCTTCAGTTTCCTCTTTTTCATTGTAGACCGGTTTGCCGTTACCGTCCAGAGGAATATGCTCTTCCTGATTGAAAATATCTTCATTGGGCAGATAATCTCTCTGCTCCAGTCTTCTTTCCTGTTCTTGTTCGCTGTTTTCGGATATCATACTGTTGTTTTTTAGTGTTGGTTAAACTAAACAAAAATAATTCCAAGATTTCAGGAAAATCAAGAATAAACTTCGGGATTTACACA
>JAKOOG010000014.1 GCA_022701545.1 Weeksellaceae bacterium
GGTGTAGAAAAATCATGATTTCTTTCTTTAAAAAGTTAAAACTGCAACAACGCATCCGGTTATTGTCGATTATATCGGAAAGAAATTAAATTCTACATGCTGGTATTTTTGGTTGGCAAACAACAAAGTTAGGAATTTTTATTTATTTCAAATCTTTAAGAGCAAGTATAAAATTAACCATTCGCTATTTAATCTTAAAGGAAAATTTGCTATTCATCTATAAACCACCCCATCAAAAATTCTTAATTTTCGAAACCTCTCCAACTTTCGAAGGAGAATTGCAGTGACGGTAGGTCCGTTAGACTTTTAATTGGGTTGGAAAGCCCAAAGGCGCCATTTTTCTTTAAAATGATACCGCTTTAAAACGTAAAGAACTTGTCGCTGTCAAATTTTCATATTGTTAATACTAATTTCTGAAATTTTATACCTTGGAAATAAGCGGTCCACAATTTTATCAGAGATAAAACCCTTGCGTTTTACGACATCACGCATTCCAAAATATCTTACGGTTCTGCGTTTTTCCAACACCTTTGGATTTATGAATTCACCATTCACCTGTCAGGTAAAATTCACCATTCACCACTCTTGCTTCCGGCTCATCGAAAGTTTCATCAAAAATCCTTAACTTTGCCGCCTACTAAAATTTTTATGGAAAGTATTAAAGTTCACGACAAAACTTTTGTTCCTTATCTGGAAGACGCCGAGATTCAGGAGATTGTAAAAGCTACGGCTTTAAAGATTTATGAAGACTATAAGGATGATGTTCCTGTTTTCATCGGGGTTCTGAACGGGGTGATCATGTTCTTCTCAGACCTTCTAAAGCACTATCCCGGACCTTGCGAGATTGCTTTCATCCAGATGAGCTCTTACGCAGGAACGGAATCCACAGGAATCGTTTACCAGAAAATGGAGCTGACGAAAGACGTAAAAGACCGCCACATCATTCTTGTGGAAGACATCGTGGATACCGGGAATACAGTAGAAAGCCTTTTCAAATATTTTAACGAGACCCAGCGTCCGAAATCTGTGAAGATTGCTTCATTCCTGTTGAAACCGGAAGTTTACAAGAAAGATTTCAAGCTGGATTATATCGGAAAAGAGATCCCGAACAAATTTGTGCTGGGCTACGGGCTGGATTATGATGAACTGGGAAGAAACCTGCCGAACCTGTACCAGCTGGAAGACGGACAGATCAACCATTAAAAGGCTGTTGGCTATTGGCTGATAGCTTTTAGCTTAAAAAGTAAAATAAAGAAATAAATTTAATAATAACTTAAAAATGCTAAAGGCAAAAGCAAATACGCTGACGGTAAAAGCCAGAAGCCAGAAGCCAGTCGCCGGAAGCCCTAAACCATTATGATAAACATTGTTCTGTTCGGTCCTCCGGGAAGCGGAAAAGGTACGCAAGCGCAAAACTTAATTGAGAAATTCAATTTGAAGCAGATCTCAACGGGTGACCTTTTCAGATTCAACATGAAAAATGAAACCGAGCTTGGGAAACTGGCCAAATCGTACATCGATAAAGGAGAACTGGTTCCGGATCAGGTAACAACCGATATGCTGATCGACGAGATCAGAAAGCCGACCGATGCCGCAGGCTTTATTTTCGACGGCTATCCGAGAACGGCGGTTCAGACGGAAGCCCTGGAAAAGATAGTCAAGGAAGAACTGAATGACGAGATCGACGTTTGCCTTTCTTTGGTGGTTGAGGATTCCATTCTGGAGGAAAGGCTGCTAAAAAGAGGAGAAATCAGCGGAAGATCAGACGACAGCAATGTGGAAATTATCCGCAACAGGATCAAAGAATACTACGCAAAAACAGCAGAAGTGGCCGAACTGTACAAGCAGCAGGGCAAATACGTGGAGATCAACGGTGTCGGAGACATCAATGAAATCTCCGAAAAGCTTTTCGCTGAAGTAGAAAAAGTAAAATAGTTAAAAGTTATGAGTGATGAGTTATAAGTTCTTACAATTCATAACTCATGCTTCATAACTCATAACTCATAATTATAAGAAATGTCAAATTTTGTAGATTACGTAAAGATTCATTGTAAAAGCGGGCACGGAGGGGCAGGTTCTGCGCATCTCCGCCGTGAAAAATACATTCCCAAGGGTGGACCTGACGGGGGTGACGGGGGCCGTGGAGGCCACGTCATCATGAAAGGGAATGCCAATGAATGGACTTTACTTCCCCTTCGGTATACCCGTCACGTAAAGGCGGAGCGCGGGGAAAACGGAGGAAAAAACCAGCTTACCGGAGCTTACGGAGCGGATGTATATATTGAAGTTCCGATCGGGACGATTGCCAAAAATGAAGACGGCGAAATCATCGGGGAAATTATGGAAGACGGGCAGGAAATCATCCTGATGGAAGGCGGAATGGGCGGAAAAGGAAACGAACATTTCAAATCTTCCACCAACCAGACCCCGAGATTTGCACAATCTGGAATGGATGGGCAGGAAGGCTATGTGGTTTTCGAGCTTAAAATCCTGGCCGATGTAGGATTGGTGGGATTCCCAAATGCCGGAAAATCAACACTTCTGGCTTCTGTTTCTGCGGCCAAGCCGAAAATTGCGAATTATGCGTTTACGACGTTAACACCCAATCTAGGAATTGTGGATTACCGGAATTACAAATCTTTTGTGATGGCCGATATTCCTGGAATCATCGAAGGGGCTGCCGAAGGTAAAGGTCTGGGACACCGTTTTTTACGGCATATCGAAAGAAATTCGATCCTGCTGTTTTTAATTCCTGCCGATTCGGAAGATCATTTTCAGGAGTTTAAAATCCTGGAAAATGAATTGAAGGAATACAACCCGGAACTGCTGGATAAAGATTTCATTATTTCGGTTTCAAAATCCGATCTTCTGGATGACGAGCTGAAAAAGGAAATCGCTGCGGAATTCCCTGAAAACAAACAGCCGCTGTTTTTCTCCGGCGTTACGGGAGAAGGGCTTATGGAACTGAAAGATGCCATCTGGAAACAGCTGCATGGATAAGGGATTTTTCTTATTTAATTAGAAAGCTTCATTAAGCTTTATATTTATAAAATAATCAGCCTCAGAATAAATTCTGAGGCTGATTATTTTATAAGAACTGTAAATCCGATAAACCGGATTGCTGTTCAAATTTTATTAAAAAAAGATTATTTCCTGCAGATCAGCACTTTTTCATTCCCGGAATACCCATGATACGCATCCTCCGAAAAAGTCCGCACCGTTACCTGAAAACCGGCATCCTTCAGACGGGACTCCAGGCCTTTAACGGAATAAATCCGTACATGATCCTCCTGCCCGAAATGCTTCAGCCGTTCTTGGTGGGTTGTTATCGAGTCGTCTTCATAGATCTCCCCTTCTTTAAAAGGAGTTTGAATTAGAGCATTACCACCTTTTTTCAGTACCCGGTACAGCTCGCGCATGGCTTTCTGATCTTCCGTAATATGTTCTAAAATATGGTAACAGACAATCAGATCAAACTTGTCGTCCTCCGCATCTATACCGGTAATATCATAGTGGTAATCGGAAAGGAATTCGTTTTCGAAATCGGTAGGATAATAGGACAGGTCTTTTCTTTTCTTCCATTTTTTGTACAGCATCCTGGATGGGGAAAAATCCAGAAAAGCGAAACCCGGTTTCAGAAATTCCTTTTCCAGAAGCGTATCCAGGCGCCTTGTTCTGGGCAAGCTTCCGCAGACGGGGCATATCAGCTGCCCGTTTTCCAGCTGTGCAAATTTCTTAAGCTTTGTACCGCAGATCTTACATTCATGATTTTCCCCCTGATAAAAAGGTTTCAGAAATTTTCTGAACCGATCCTCATGGCGGATCAGAGTTTCTTCAGGAATGATATTTTTAACAACGGATTTAAGGAAAGTATACATGCATCATTTTCTTCCGTCAAAATAACAAAAATTTATCTGAAGTATTTTTCAAAATTTAATTTTATCCTGAACAACCGGCTTAAAATCCCGTCTTTTAATCGGATTGATATAATCTCAAACAGAGACTTTGGAACAATTATTGAGCGATACGGGGAAAATATAAGCTATGAAATATATTCTGGGCCTTTGTGCGATTATCTTCATGTTTTCATGCAGTTCACAAAAAGCCAATTCCAAGTATTCCAAAATTGAGTATGAAGCCGGAGCATGCTTCGGATCCTGCCCTATTTTCAAAATAACCATCAATCCGGACCGTACTGCCGTACTGGAAGCGGAACATTTCAACTTTTCCAAAGGTTTTTCAAAAAGCGAATTCGATAAGCCGCGGGAAGGAACATTCAGAGGCACCATTAAAGAAGCGGATTACAATGCTCTTGTTGCATTACTGGACAATCTAAATGTAAAGAGCCTCAATGAAAAATATGGTGAAAGAAACGTGACTGATCTTCCGACCTCCCATCTGAGAATAAATTTTGCAGACGGAACTTCAAAACACATTGAAGATTACGGGAAAAGAGGCACTGAAAAACTCGCCGAATTGTACAAATTCTTTGAAGACCTGAGACATAACCAAGAATGGAAAAAAGTGAATTGATCCATTAAAAATATTTAAACTACCTTTGCAAAACAAAATTCCTTCATTTTGAGGGAATTTTGTTTTAATTATAAAAACGATTCATTTGAATTTTACAGACTTACATTTAATAGAACCTATTGCAAAGGCAATTCAGGAACAAGGATATACGAACCCTACGCCTATTCAGGAAAAATCGATTCCCGAAATTACAAAAGGCAAAGACTTTTTGGGGTGTGCACAGACAGGAACAGGAAAAACGGCAGCTTTTGCCATTCCTATTCTTCAGAATCTTTCAAAGAATAAATTTCAGAACAACCATATTAAAGCCCTGATCTTGACGCCGACCAGGGAATTGGCGATCCAGATCGAGGAAAATATCAAAGCGTACGGAAAATACCTGCCTTTGAAACACCTGGTGATTTTCGGAGGGGTAAAGCAGGGAAACCAGGAAGCTGCCCTGAAAAAAGGAGTGGATATTCTGGTTGCGACGCCGGGAAGACTTCTGGATTTTATCGCTCAGGGAATCATCAGCCTGAAAAATATTGAAATTTTTGTACTGGATGAAGCCGACAGGATGCTGGATATGGGCTTTGTACATGACGTGAAGAGAGTCATCAAGCTTCTGCCTCCAAAGAGACAGACCTTGTTTTTCTCTGCTACAATGCCTGCAGAAATCCAGAAACTGGCAGATTCTATCCTGAACAATCCGGTAAAAGTAGAAGTAACACCTGTTTCTTCAACGGCAGAGACCATAAAGCAGTCGGTATACTTTGTGGAAAAAGATAATAAACTTGACCTTTTAACGCATATTCTGAAGAACGATATCTCCGATTCGGTACTGGTATTTTCAAGAACAAAACACGGAGCGGATAAAATTGCCCGGAAACTTCAGAAAGATAACATCACCACGGAAGCGATCCACGGAAACAAATCGCAGAACGCGCGACAGAATGCGCTGAGTAATTTCAAATCCGGAAAAACAAGGGTATTGGTAGCTACCGATATCGCGGCCAGAGGAATTGATATCGACGAACTGAAATACGTCGTTAATTTCGAGCTTTCCGACGTTTCGGAAACCTATGTCCACCGGATCGGAAGAACGGGAAGAGCCGGCGCGGAAGGAACTTCCATTTCCTTTGTAGACGGCCTGGATTTACTGAATCTGAAAAATACGGAAAAGCTGATCGGGATGAAAATTCCGATTGTTAAGGACCATCCGTTCCATACGGACGACCTGGTAGCCCAGAAAAGGGATTCCAACAACAAACCGTTTCAGGGCGGTGGCGAAAGAGCAAAATCTTCGAGGCCGAACAGTGCAAGGCCTAACCAGAATAAAAACAAGCCGGACGGAGCATCAGCAGCGGTTGGTTTTAAAAAGCCGAAGAATAAGAATTTTACACGAAAGAAATAAAGTGAAAGCCTTCCGGATCGGAAGGCTTTCTTATTTGGTTCACCAAAATCAATGGCCATTCAATTTAAAAACGAGCTAAAGCCCGTTTCTATGAGTGTCAGTATTTAAATAATTTCCTGGCATTTTCTGTGGTTATCCTGTCGATCTCCGAAAAATCAGTTTTATAAATATCTACCAGCTTTCCTGCCACCAGGTCGAGATAGGAGCTTTCGTTCCGTTTTCCTCTGTGCGGAACGGGTGCCAGATAAGGAGAATCGGTTTCCAGAACAATGCGATCCAATGGAATTTCGTGTAAAAACTGATCGATTTTTCCGTTTTTAAAGGTCACTACCCCACCGATGCCCAGAATAAAATTCAGATCAACAGCATGTCGGGCCTGTTCGGGATTTCCTGAAAAGCAGTGAAAAATTCCGCGGAGCTTAGGATGTTTCTTTCTTTCCAGCACTTCAAACGTTTCGTCAAAACTTTCCCGGGTGTGGATAACGATTGGCAGGTCTTTTTCGATGGCCCAGTCGATCTGCTGTTCGAATGCTTTCACCTGAATATCCAGGGTCGATTGATCCCAATACAGATCGATTCCGATCTCTCCGACTGCCGGAAATGCTCTCTGATCAAGGTAACCTTTTACAATTTCCAGTTCTTTTTCCCAGGTTTCGGGTTTTACATAGCAAGGGTGCAGCCCCATCATGGAGAAAACCTGATCGGGGTATTCCGCTTCCAGCTGAAGCATTTTTGCGTGAGACTCTGAATCGATGGCAGGCAGATAAAATGCAGTAACTCCTTTATCTATGGCTCTCTGAATGGCTTCCTTCCGGTCTTCATCAAATTCTTCTGCGTATAAATGGGTATGGGTATCAATCATTTCTTTAAAGTTTTAATAGATCTTCATAAGGGTTTTCAAGTCCAAGCAGGATTCCGAAAGCAGGTTCTGTCTTGATGCCCTGTTTTTTTAATGCAATTATTTCGTTTTTAAAATCTTCTCCTTTTTCCTGTAATATTCTGTATTCAGCCATCAGGTGCCGGTAAGCATTCTGTTCGGTGACAGGCTTATTCTGGCCGAAAATTTCAATAAGAAATCCTTCCAGCACAAAATTACCGATCACCGCTTCTTCTCCGTTTATTTCGAGGCTTTCGGCCTTTATATTAAATTCCGAAAAAATGTCCCTTAAAAACCTCTCAAAACCAGCCTTGTCGTTTACTTCACAGATAATATCCAGGTCACTCTCTTCAATATCAATTTCTACGGGAATGGTTCCTGCCAGAATCGGAGAATATGCTTTTAGTTTTTCAAAAATCCGGTGTTGGGAAAGAACCTCGTATGCACTTCTTTGTTTTTCATTTCCGCTTTTCAGATAATCAATTGTTGTTAAATCAATCATCCGGAAATATTTGGTGCTTTACTTTTCCTCTCTGAGACTCTATCCTTTCGTTGAGTTTCTCCTTAAACTGAATGTACTTGGGATCTTTTTCATCACTGCTCCGGTGTTCCAGCGCCTTGGAAATTTTAAAATTCTCTTTAATAAAATCTTTGGTTTCATCAGAGAAGTAAGCGTTGCCGAACTTTTCGAAAATATAATTAACCGCCTGTTCCGTGGGATGGATCATGTCTTCTTTATAGAAGCGGTAATCGCGGAGGTCATCCATTAATATTTCATAAACGGGAAGATAATGACAGTAGTCCAGTTCTTCGGTCATTTCATGAACAGCCGTGATCAGTTTGGACTTGCTCAGCTGATTTTCGATCATCCCGTCTTTTGTATGGCGGACGGGCGAAACGGTGAATAAAATCTGTACATCCTCCTTACAGATATCTTTCAGGTTTAAAATGGTATCGTAAATAGAGTCCGTAAGCTCCTGGTGCGTCAGTAGTCTCTTTTCAAAGAATTTCCGGGGAATCCGGTGACAGTTGGCCACCAGTTTCTTTTTCGGACTGAATTCATAAATAAAAGAAGTTCCGTAAGTGATGATTACCCAATTGCTCTCCTGAAGAAACTGATTTCCTTCTGTGATCCCCGCATTGATCTTATCCAGTGTCTGATGGATGTAGCGGGTATCGAAACTGGTATGATGATCCAGCGAGATAAATTCTTCATCAAAAGCAATCAGATCTTCCTCTTCATAAAATTGAGAATCATGAAGTTTTTTTATCGAATTGCTGATTGAATACGGATTAAAAATCGTCCCGAAAGGGTTGTTAACGGCCTGCAGCTGCCCCTGCTTCAAGAGATCGGACATTTCTGAAGCAAAACAAGATCCTATTGAAAATATCTTATCTTCAACCCCAATCTTCTTCTCAGATTCTTTAATATCAACTTCTGTCCGGAACTTCATCATACGAATTTGGAAATTTAAATTTGAAATGAGATCGCCGATTACTGCTTTATTTCAAAGTATTCGGTTAGCTTTCTCTTCTCAGTAAGTAGTTGGCCAGTTCTGCAAACGGCTTTTTCTTTTCTTCCGGAATATCGATCTTCTGAAGGTAGCTCTGGCCTATTTCATTATGCTTTTCGATAAGCCGTAAAGCCTTCTCGTCTACTTTTGTCCTCCTGAAAATCTTTTCTACGCCGTATACTTTATCAATATTATCCGTTTTTTTAGAATACCAGTAATCGAGCTCTTTTCGTTCTTCCTCCGTGGCGTGTTCTCTTGCCATCAGGTAAAGGACAGTCTTTTTATTTTCATAAATATCCCCGGCATGCTTCTTTCCGAACTGTGCCTGATCTCCGAATACGTCAAGATAATCATCCATGATCTGGAAGGCAATCCCGATATGTTTTCCAAAGTTGAAAATGGCTTTGGCATCCTTGAAATTTGCTTTTGCGATCAGGGCGCCGATTTCGAACGAAGATGCGCTCAAAACCCCTGTTTTATAAGTAATCATCCTGATGTAGTCATCGAAAGTTACATCTTCCTGGGTTTCAAAATTGATGTCATACTGCTGGCCTTCACAAAGAAGAAGTCCGGTATGGGTAAAAATCCTGATACAGGCTTTAAAAATTTCAGGTTCGAGATCCTCGAAAAACTTATAGGCTTTCAGCATCAGCCCGTCACCGGAAAGAATTCCTACATTGATCCCGTGCAGGGTATGAATCGTCGGTTTGTTTCTTCTCAAAGGTGCTTCATCCATAATATCATCATGGATCAGGGTAAAATTATGGAAGAATTCGATCGCCAGCGCAGGCTTTATGGCTTCCTTCAGATCCCCGCCGAATAAATCGCATGCCATAAGAACCATAATCGGACGAAGCCGCTTTCCGCCGTGGGAAATAATGTAGTTCATCGGTTCATATAATTCTGCCGGTTTGTCTTTGAAGGTGTATCGGGCAATGGCGTCCGCAACAATCTGCTGGTATCGGTCTAAAAATTCCATAAATTCTAATCGTTTAAACAAAAATACAATTTTTTGAAGGATGTAAAACAACTCTGTGCCACATTTAAAAAATAAAAGCATCCTTTGAAGAATGCTTTCGTTAACGGGATAACCGCCCGGTTTATTTAAATTTTTTAGCGTAGAAATTAAAGTTCCTGAATAAGTACCGCTGTTTCCGCAAAAGGGTCTGCAATCGATGTTGTTACCACATTGGCATCATTTCTTTTTGCTGTAATACGGAGTTTGATGTTTTTCGCAGAATTTCCCGTATTGATTACACACAGCGCAGGTCCTCCCGAAGAGTCGTTATTGGTCTCGGTGGAAGGCTCACTGTACCCTCTTGAAGCCACGATACAGGTTGATGAATTATTGAGTACAGCATCTACAATTTCATATCTGGCCCAGCTCTGGGTGTTGTTTGAGGAAGTCCCGATCGCCAGATAGCCTGTAACCAGGAATGTTTTCCCGGCAGGCAGGGTAATTACTGAATTGTTCACCGATACGCCTGTGCCCTGGCCAGACGTCGTATCGAATGTGATATCACCTGAAGTGTCGGTAGTAGGAATCGTCTGGTTGGCATTCTTGCGGACAATCTGGAAGATCCTCGCACTCGGCGCTACCGGTACCAGCGATTCCCACTGAGCACCTGAATAGTAATAAAACTGACTCAGCGTGGTATCGTATACCATTGTTCCGGCTGGCGGTGAAGAAATGTTCTGGCGCTGGGTCGTCGTCATTCTCGGCGGGATAAATCCACCGGTAGCACTCTGTACATCCAGTGCTCCTGCAGGTGTATTGGTACCGATCCCGACATTTCCATCAGCTGTTACAACAAAATCATTACCCTGCTGTGCGGCCGAAGGTGTACCTGTAGCAGGATTATCTTTCGCTCCGTCGACGTGAAGAATTGCTCTCGGATTTGCTGTATTAATGCCTACCTGAGCGTAAGACAGTGTTCCAAAAGCCAGCATAGCAGTTAAAGCAATGCTTTTCTGCCCTTTTTTAAAATTTGTCATGTTCCTTTTATGTTTATTTATTAGGTAATGCAATACACTTAAAAAAGTCTACCTATTAATTTCCGTGATCGGTGGAATTCAAGAAAATGGAAGAATAATGATGATGCAGCATTAGATAAGACCTATCAATCACCTCAGATAGAGCAATCGCTACCTGTTCTTCCTGCATTTTGTTTTCGTAGGCAAATATATAAATTAAATCAACAAAAAGAGATAAAATGTCATAAAATTTAATAAAATAACATCTATATTAATATTATGATAATATATAATTAATTATAACTTTAAAATATTAAAATTATACTAAAAATATCCCGTCAACAGAAAAGTGGAAAGGACATTGATTAAACCAAAAAAACTTTGCCCTTCCGAGCAAAGTTTTTTTGGTATATAAAAAATGTGTTATCAAGATAAAAATACCACAGCCAGGTAGGTAAGCCCTGCAACGATGGCTGAAATAGGAATGGTAAGCACCCATGCCCAAAGCAGGCTTACGGTAATCCCCCAACGTACGGCAGAAACCCGCTTCGTTAAGCCTACCCCGATGATGGAACCTGTAATCGTGTGTGTAGTAGATACCGGAATCCCGAAGTGATCCGTAATGAATAAGGTAATCGCTCCTGCGGTTTCAGCACTTACCCCTTCCAGAGAGGTTACTTTGGTAATTTTGGTTCCCATCGTTTTGATGATCTTCCAGCCTCCGCTCATGGTCCCTAAAGCAATTGCAATAAAGGAAACCAGAGGAACCCAGATATAATGCTGAGCGAAATAATCGAAACGGTCTGCAGACGGGATATTGAGATACTGAGTATCCTGCAGCATATTCACATGGTAATAAATTACGGCCGCCCCGATAATCCCCATTACTTTCTGCGCGTCATTAAGACCGTGCCCCAAACTGAATAATGCAGAAGAAGCCAGCTGTAACTTCTTAAATGACTGATCGGCTTTATGAGGATTCGATTTTTTATACAGGTGAACGATAATCAGGGTGATAATGATTGAAATGATCATCCCGATAATCGGTGCCATAAAGATGAAAAGGAAAATCGGGATTACCTTATCAAATTTCACGACACTCTGGTGGGTTACCTGCGTAAAAGCTTCTTTTGTGGTGTCCCATATTCCGAGGCCCGGCTGTGCTGTTGCAATGGCATGATAATCCATCATGAAAGCGTGCGTTAAAGCAGCTCCTAAGAACCCTCCGATCAGTGTATGGGAAGAGGATGAAGGAATACCAAACCACCAGGTTAAAAGATTCCAGGCAATAGCCGCAACAAGACCTGAAAAAATAACCTCAAGGGTAATAAAATTTTCGTTGACCGTTTTGGCAATTGTATTACCAATTTTAAATTCTCCGATGATATAAGCTGCAATAAAGAAAGCCGCAAAATTCCAGAGGGCAGCCCAAAGAACGGCCTGGAACGGAGTTAAAACTTTTGTAGAAACAATAGTCGCAATTGAGTTGGCGGCATCATGGAAACCATTGATGTAGTCGAATACTAAAGCCAATGCAATAATAACTATAAGTAAAATCGGAAATTCCATTGTTTAATTATAATTATTAATTAAGCGTATTTGATCATGATGTTCTCAATCGTATTGGCAACATCTTCGGCTTTGTCAGTTACTATTTCAAGATAATTAAGTACGGATGAAACTTTGATAATGTTGATCGCATCGTTGGTTTCAAATAATTCCACCATCGAGTTGGACAGCAGATCGTCCGCGATGTTTTCAATTGAATTTACTTTGATGCATGCTTCTTTCACCTGCTCCATATTCTTGAACCCTTTCAGGTTTTTCATGGCATTCTGGATTTCAAGACAAGCTTTGTGGATCAATAATGAGAAATCCGAATAAGCCTTCATTTCAGGCGATTTGTACAGGAAAATATATTTTGTGGATGCATAGATATAATCTGCGATATCATCCAGTCCGGTAGCCAAAGTATGGATATCTTCCCTGTCGAACGGCGTGATGAAGTTTTTCCCCAATTCTACGAAGATCTCGTGTGTAAGCTCATCATTTTTGTGTTCGAAATCGCTCATTTTTTTCAGCATGGCGTCATCATTCAGATCGAAGTCTTTGATTCCGTGGTTGAACTCCTCAGACATGGCCACAAGGTTTTCTGTTACTTTTTCGAAAAGCACAAAGAAGATTTTATCTTTCGGTTGAAAAGCGTGGAAAATATTACCAATTCCCATTGTAAAGTTTTTATAATTTGTGTGCAAATTTCCTAAAAAACCCCCTTACCTGAAACAATACGACATTAAGTTTTGTTAACATTCGCTTAATGCCTGATTATCAAATAAAAAAACCGGCGATAATGCCGGTTTTTACTGTATTTCGGAAGAAATTAATTCGCCTCTTCAGCCCTCATTTCCTTACCTCTGAATTTCATTGTAGAAATATTGCTCAGTAGGTCTCCTTTAAACGACTTTTCGATTTCAAAGAAAGAGAATTTCTCTAAGATTTCGATATCGCCGATTTCTGCTCTTTTTTTGGTTTTGCCGTTGGATGTCGCTTTATTGATGATATCCAGTACGTCAAGCTTTTTCAGCTGGTCTTTTTTACCGAGGTTGAAAAAGAATCTTACCATATCTTCATTCTTTTTTCTTGGTTTTCCACCGCGTTCTCTTCTCTCACCACGGTCGCTTCTCTCGCTTCTTTCTCCTCTGTCGCGGTCTCTGCCACCTCTTTCGCGGTCTCTTCTGGATCCTCCCCTGTCATCATCTCTGCTGCTCAGTTTCTGCTCCATAAGATCATGCCTGTCTTTATAGTAAAGCGCCAGGTCTTTCAACTGGAACTGAAGCAGCTTGTGGGCAAGCTCTTCTTTCGTGAAGGCTGATAAATCGGGAATCAGGGAGTCATCGAATTCAAAGAAATCTTCGTGGATTTCGAAAAGGCTTTCGAAAACACCGCCTACCTGAGCTTTGATAATGTCTTCTCCTGTAGGGATTCTAGCTTCATTAATTTCGATTTTGGTAACCGACTTTATCTGCTTTAATTTTCTGCTTTCTTCCGGCTTGATCAAAGAAATCGAGATACCGTCTTTCCCTGCTCTACCCGTTCTTCCGCTTCGGTGAACGAATACTTCCGGATCATCAGGAAGAGAATAATGGATCACGTGCGTCAGAGAATTTACATCCAGTCCTCTTGCCGCAACGTCCGTTGCAACCAGGATATCGATGTTTTTCAATCTGAATTTCTTCATTACCGTATCCCTTTGTGCCTGCGACAGATCACCGTGAAGCGCATCGGCTGCATAGCCGTTCTGCATCAGGAAATCAGCAACTTCCTGGGTTTCCATCCTTGTTCTGCAGAAAATAATGGAATATTGGTTGGGGTTTGAATCGATCAGTCTCTTCAGAGCCTCCTTTTTCTGACGGTACCCTGCCACATAATATTCGTGCTTGATGTTCTTCTTAACTTCGTTAATAGAACCCACGGAAATCCGGTGAGGCTTGGTAAGGTAATTTTTGGAGATCCTTTCCACTTCTTTGCTCATGGTTGCAGAGAACAGGAAAGTCTGTTTTGTTTCAGGTGTTTCGCTGAGGATGGTTTCCAGTTCGTCTTTAAAGCCCATGGAAAGCATTTCGTCAGCCTCATCCAATACCAACCAGTGAATGGCAGAAAAATCCAGTGCTTTTCTGTTGATCAGGTCGATTACCCTGCCCGGTGTTCCCACAATAATCTGCGGCTTATCCTTAAGGGATCTCATTTGGTCCATAATACTGCTTCCACCATAAACGGCTGTCGTTTTGATGTCTTTCATGTACTTGGAATAGTTTTTTATGTCTTTAGCAATCTGAAGACATAATTCCCGTGTCGGACAAAGCACCAATAGCTGGATTTTGCGACTCGTTTCGTCAATCATATCCAAAATCGGAAGCGAAAATGCTGCTGTTTTGCCTGTCCCCGTCTGCGCAAGTGCGATCAAATCGCGAATATCTGAAAGAATGAAAGGGATAGTCTGTTTTTGGATTTCTGTCGGGCTTTCGTAGCCCAGTTCGCCAATTGCCTTAAGAATATCAGGACTTAAATTGGTCTCCGTAAATAAATTCATTAAATATTATAAAATTTCTGCAAAGATACAATAAATATTGATTTGTTTTTGAATTAATTACGAAATATACAAACTTAAATTCAGAATCCTGTATCGTTTTGTTAATTTTTAAAAAATATACCGCAAAAAAAGATACCTCATGTTAAAAAAATGTTAACCATTATTTTTTTTTATTAAATTGGATTAATCTTTTTCGGGCTATTCATGAATTTTCAGAAATCAGGTTAAAATAGTTTTTGTAATTTTGAAAGAACTTAGGCTGATACCCGTTGCTTTTAGTTACCTGCCATTCGAGAATCAGCCCATAACCGTCAAATAAAACAAAATCACATGCCGGCAACACTTTCTCCCGAAGTTTTCGAATTTCTTAAAAATCTTACCCGAAACAACAACCGCGAATGGTTTACGGAACATAAAAACCAGTATGTTGAATCGCAGCAGAACACCATTGCGTTTCTGGAAGACCTGATTAAAGAAATGGCTGGGTTTGATGAAGAGCTGGCCAAAATCGATGCGAAAAAATCGTTGTTCAGGATTTACCGCGACACGAGGTTTTCCAAAGATAAAATCCCTTACAAAACCAATTTCGGCGCATCGCTGGGGATGGGAAAGGGCAGCCAGAAAGGAGGCTATTACCTTCACCTGGAGCCCGGAAAGTCCTTCATTGCCGGAGGCATCTATAGACCTGAGCCATCCGTGCTGAAAGAACTGAGAAAAGAAATCTCATTATACGCCGCAGATTTTCTTGCCATCATTAATCAGAAGGAATTTAAAAAGCATTTTCCGGAACTGGATCAGGACGACCGGCTGAAAAAGATCCCGCAGGGGTTTGAAAACGATAATCCGATGGCCGAATACCTCAAGCTTAAAAATTTCATTGTGGTGTACGACCTGAAAGATGAAGAAGTTTTTGATGAAAATGCAGTGAAAAACCTTACAGCAATCTTTCAGCTGATGAAGCCGCTGAACGATTTCCTTAATGCACCGCTCCTGCAAGGGTGAATGGTGAATTTTGTACTGCAGTTGAAGTCTTAATGACATTCCGACCTCAATTAAAATCTAAATCAACAACTGTTGACGGGATATCTTTACAGCTAAATTTCAAACCATTATAATATACGACAAGATCATGTCGTATTTTTTTCAAAAACAAATTAATCACTGACTATCAATCAGTTATATTTCGCTATTTTTAACAATAATTTAACATTTTTGCTTATATTTGCTGATTAGTCAAATAGCCTGCCATGTCCCTGTATCA
This sequence comes from Weeksellaceae bacterium, assembly GCA_022701545.1. Taxonomy (GTDB): domain Bacteria; phylum Bacteroidota; class Bacteroidia; order Flavobacteriales; family Weeksellaceae; genus Chryseobacterium. The sequence continues at coordinate 15,643 of JAKOOG010000014.1, forward strand.
AAAGATTGCCGAGAAGCTTCAATATATCAGTCCGGATTTTTATAAAAAACGGTATTTCAAAAGCTTACACCATCTGACGAAAGATAATTTTTCTGCCCGGAATGTAGAGCCGGAGCTGGTGTGGATTAAGGATTTTTTACCGAAGAATGCAGTGATTCTGGATATCGGGGCCAACGTCGGAACTTTCCTGTACCAGCTGGAAGACAAACTGGATCATGAAGCCATTTATGCTTTTGAACCCAACAAAAAACTATACCGCCGCCTGAAAAGGATTTTCCCGACGATGAGGGTATTTCCGCTGGCACTTTCCGATGAAAATAAAATCGCCGAATTTAAAGTTCCGGTGATCAAAGGAAAAATGGTCGCTTCCAGAGGAACGCTTAACACCGGCTACAAGGAAAAGGGCGAAGAGAAAAGCTATACCGAAAAGGTGAAAGTGATCAGGCTGGATGACTGGGCTGCCATCGAGCATTTTCACCGGCTGGATTTCATTAAGATCGATGTTGAAGGCAATGAGATGAAAACACTTTTCGGAGCCAGGGAGATCATCCGCCGGTTTGCGCCGACGATGATGGTGGAAATGGAGCAAAGGCATCATGAAACGCCGATCTGGAACAAGATTTCCGAGGTGGAATCCTGGGGTTACGGCGCCCACTATTTGAACAGACATCATTTTGAGCTTGAAAAACTGACGGAGGAAACCCTTCTGAAAAACACAGGCGACGAAAAAAACAAAACGGAATACATCAACAATATTATTTTTATTCCCAAAAGCCAATAAAACATGAGTGTAGTAGCGAGACAGGGGTTTAAATATTCTATTATTGGCTATATCGGTTTTCTGCTGGGCACGGTTTCAGCAATTTTTATTTTTCCGAACGATTTCGAATTTTACGGCAAGCTGCGGTACAGCATGCAGACGGCAGAAATGCTGGTGCCTTTTGTGGTATTCGGTATTTCGTATGCGAATGTGAAATTTTTCCACAGCGTGCAGAAAGACGGTAAAAACCAGAACATGCTGTCTTTGTCGCTGCTTACGGTCGTCATCAATTTCCTGATTTTCTGCGGGATTTTCTTTATCCTCCCCTATCTTTATCCGAAGTTCCTGAAAACACAGGCCTGGAATATCAAAGGGATTATTCTGCCGCTGATTCTGGTACTTGCTCTCTGTGCGATCTTCAACAAATACACCTCCAATTATAAACGGATTGTGGTTTCCAATATTTTCGATAATCTTTTTCCTAAAATAGCCAACCTGGGGGCATTCTGCCTGTTTTTTTATTTTGCGATGTCGCAGCAGGTGGCCCTGTCATTTTTCTTCGGAATCTTTACCCTGATGCTTTTCGGATATATTTATTACACGAATAAGCTGGAAAAGATCAACCTGGATTTCAATACGGATTACTTTAAAAAAGACAACTTCTGGAAAGAGTTTGCCAACTACAGCTTTTTCGGTTTTTTAGGAACTTTCGGAAATTACCTGGCCATCAACAGCTTTATGATCGGCGAATATATGGGAATGGAGGAAAACGGGATTTATTCGACCCTGTATGCCCTGATTTCCTTAATTTCCATTCCGCAGCTCGGGCTGTTTAATATCTCTGCACCGATCATCAGTAAATACCTTGCGGACAGGGACATGGAAGGCCTGGACCGTTTTCATAAGAAAACCTCGCTTTCCTTATATTTTCTGGGTGCCGTTTTATTTTCCTGCATTATGGTCGGGTTCCCCTACCTTACGCACTTTATGCCAAAAAACGGAATGATGCTCCGCGAGTACGAACCGGTGGTGTGGATCTGGGGTTCTGCCGTCCTGGTAGATCTGGCAACGGGTTTTAACGGGAATATCATTTCCCTTTCCAGGTATTACAAATTCAATATCCTGGTAATGCTGCTGCTGGCCGGGCTTACCATTGCGCTGAACTTCTATTTCCTTAAAAATACAGACCTGAAGCTGATCGGAATTGCCCTTTCTACGGCAATTTCCCTGACTACCTATAATGTAGTGAAAATTGTCTTCAATTATTTCATGTTTAAAGTATCGCCGTTAACGATCGAAATGATTTTTGTTTCCATTATCTGTACACTGGCGATTACGGTAGCAATTGTCCTGCCGAATTTCAGCAATAATTTCATTAACCTGATGTACAAGCCGGCCGTGGTTCTTCTATTGATTTTTGTCGGGAATTATTTTACCAAAATCTTTCCGGTTGAAGATTACCTGAACAGGAATTTTATAAAGAGTATTTTTAAATTTAAATAGCCGTATAGTAGAATAGGCTGGGAGCTGGATGCTGGAAGTAAACTTTTCACGTCAACATTTCACTCACTTTTTATTATTTTAATTAATTAAACTATTGAAAGTTAATAAGATCTATATCAAACAACGATCAACTCATTTAAAAGCTTTTCAAGTTTTCGCTGAACAACCTGTTTACTGTAATCTTTATGAAAATCTATTGAGGTATTTTTAAGGCTTTCAAACTGACTGATGATATCTTTCTGTTCCTGGACGATAAAATCTAATTTGGATTGATAATTTGCGGGGAATATGGCCCATTTCCCGAACTTTATGGCGTCGCCGAGGTTTCCCGTCATTTTGGTTTTGCCGTAGACTTCCTGCTGACTGAAAAATTCCGTTTCCTGCTGAATCGGGCACCAGAGGACATCGGCTTTCTGCATCCAATCATCAAAAGCTGAAGGAGAAACTCTTTCTGAAAAATAAGTAATGTTTACATATTGCAAGGAACGTTCTAAATCGACAATGTTTTTCAATTCTTCATTTTTGGCGCGTCCTAAAAAGACAAATTCAATTGATTTATGATCGATAACAGAATTTCTGATAAGGTTTTCAATCGTCTTGATCGTCGAAATAACTTTTGTATAATCCCTTCTTTTTTGAGATACGCCTCCGGGAATCACAATGGTGAGAACTTTATTTTCCGGTTTATTTACAGGCTTGGTATAGAAAAGTGGCAGGAACCTGAGTACTTCAGAACTTAATTCTTCATCCAACACCAGTAAATGTCCAGCCTCCCGGTATACTTCCCGGGATCTTAATAAATCTTCTTTCCACAAAAGCTTCAGGCGGTAGATCCTGTCTTTTTTAAAGATGCTTTTTATCAGCTCCATTTTGGAAGCTCCGGTAAAATTCATATTGTGGACAATCACGGCAGTATGATATTGGGCAACAATAGCCTGAAACG